>CBIHQM010000599.1:0-3327 GCA_966211885.1 uncultured Chryseolinea sp. | reverse complement strand
CCAAGCCTGTTCTCCTATGACAAAGGGCAAGTGGATCACCAACTTTCCGACGCAGACCTGGCCGCGATGTTTCCTCACGTATCCATCGAAAACAGCAAGGACGCTGAACTTCAACAGATCCTCATGCGCATCTTGCGCGCCGACCTGGAATTATTGAACAACTATCAGTATACCGCAGAAGAGCCTCTCCCGGTTTCTATTGTCGGGTTCCATGGCGAAGACGATGCACGCGTCACCCGGCACCAGGTGGAGCAGTGGCAGAACGAGACCACAAAATCTTTCCAATTGGTTTCACGTCCCGGCGGGCACCGCTATATCGAACATGAGGCAGTGTTTGTGACGGCCACGATCCTGGATTCCATTGGCGATGAAGAAGCCGTGTTGTCTGTTAACCAACCTTCTTAAGGCCATGAAAGAATCTGTAAAAGATAAGGTGGTGGGGACATGGAAACTGGTGTCGTGGACCTATGTGAATGAAAAGAATGAGTTGATCGATTACTTCGGGAAAGAGGCCACGGGTAATTTAATGTACGACATCGCGGGCAACATGAACGCCCAATTGATGAAAGCCGGCCGCGGGCCTTTTGCCTCTGACTCCATTAATAGTGGCACGGCGGAAGAATCGAAGCATGCCTTTCACAGTTACCTGGCGTACTTTGGAAAGTATTACGAACGCGCCCCCGGCGAGATCATTCACTTTGTGGAAGGAAGTCTGTTTCCGAATTGGATAGGGATGGAGCAACTGCGCTATGCGGTGCTTACCGGCAATGTGTTGCAGGTGAGCACACCGCCCGTCCCAACCCAAACCGGCGAAACGGTGTTTACCGTAACCTGGGAGCGAGTCGTTTAAGATGAGGCAGCGGGCATTGTGCTCAACGCGATCATGAATTCCGTTCCCTTTCCAGGTTCGCTGCTCACTCGGATGTCGGCCTGGTGCAGTTGAAGAATTTGTTTGGTGATCGCCAATCCGATGCCGGAGCCATGCTTCCGCGTGGTGTAAAAAGGAATAAATATTTTTTCCAGCGTGGCTTCGTCCATGCCTTCGCCATTGTCGAGAACGTGGATGATGGTGCTTCCGTTGGGATGCCGCGAGGTGTTGATCTGAATGACCGGATCGGTCGTGGAGGCCAGGGCATCGACCGCGTTGAGGATGAGGTTGATCAGTACATGCTCCATCATTTCCGGGTCTGCGAAAATGGATAAGTCGATGGCGGTGGTTTGCAGGACGATGTTGTGTTCCAGTAGTTTGGTTTGTAACAGCAAGTGGACGCGTTCAACGATGTCTTTCAGATTGGTTCTTCGGGGTGCGTGTTTGGGGGTGCCCGTCAGTTTGCGATAGGTCTGCGTGAAATTATAAAGCCCTTCGCTTCTTATTTTGATGGCCTCCAGTCCTTTGTCGAGCGAGCTGTAGAGCGATGCGTGATCGTCGCCAAATGCCGGTTGGTTTGTGGTCACCATGCCGTGGAGGGTAGCGCTCAGGGAGGTGATGGGAGATACCGAGTTCATGATCTCGTGGCCCAACACCCGGATCAGCTTCTGCCAGGCTTCCACTTCGCGCGCATCGAGTTCGCTGCGGATATCTTGCATGGAGATAAGTTTATAGTAGCGGCCCTGCAGCTTGAACTCCGACGCATGAATCGACAAGTGCAGCACGTCGTTTTGTACCCGGAGCTTCTCCAGACGCGTTTCTCCTGAGCGTATCTCCCGCAAGGTCTTGACAAAAGGTTCACCGAATACTTCCAGCGCTTTCAGGTTGGGGAGGATGCTTTTCTGAAGCAGATTTTTTAACGACGGGTTCGCGAGGTGGATCTTCCCCTCTGCGTCGATGCTGAGAATGCTCACGCGGATGTGTTCCACCAGCATTTCCAGGTAGCGATATTGTGTTTCTTTTTCCGTGCTGATTTTTTTAAACGCCTCGGAGATCGCGTTCAGTATGGTATAGAGTTCATCCAAACGCCTGCCTTTTCCCGTCGATTGAAAATGCGTAGTGAAGTCCTTCTGCATCAGACTCACCATAAACACTTTCATATCGCGGTTGAAACGGTCGACATACCAAATGAATTCGCCCACTACAATGCAAACACCGGCGGCGAGGTATACGCTGCGAAGGTATCGTTCGTGCACCAGGCACCAGGCCAGCAACCCGATGCTCACCACCAGCAAGAGCACTCTGAAAACGACATTGATGCGGAAGTTTTTAAATACCATAGGTTTCCATTCTCCGGTATAAAGCCCCGCGCGAAAGACCTAATTCTTCCGCGGCATGACTGATGTTGCCCTGATGTTTGGCGATGACCTTGCGAATGGCCCACGCTTCCAGTTGCTCCAGGTTGAGGCGATCGAATCGAAATTCACCGGATAACGTTTGCTGCACCGACCCAAAATCGCCGGGAACCAACGCTTCACCCTCGCACATGATGACCGCCCGCTCCACCGCATGCTGCAGTTCGCGAATGTTCCCCGGCCACCGGTAGCCACCCAGTTGCGACAGGGCGTCCGATGAGATCTTCAGATAAGGCTTTTGATATTTCAAGGCAAATTTTTTCAGAAAGTGTTGCGCCAGCAGCGGAATATCTTCAGGCCGGTCATAGAGCGTCGGCACGGTGAGTTCTACGGTGTTGATGCGATATAAAAGATCCTCCCGGAATTTTCCCGACTCCACCATGGCATGCAGGTTGCAATTGGTGGCGCAGATGATGCGTACGTCCAGGTCGATGGGTTCGTGTGTTCCCAGGCGTGTCACTTTTTTGCTTTGCAGCACCGTGAGCAGCTTGGCCTGGAGTGATAAGGGGAGATTTCCGATCTCATCCAGTAACAATGTGCCACCAGCCGCGGCTTCGAATCTGCCGATGCGATCTTCCTTGGCGTCGGTGAACGCACCCTTGCGATGACCAAACATTTCGCTTTCAAAAAGATTTTCACTCAAGGCCCCCACGTCCACCGTCATGAAGATGCCCTCGGCGCGTCGTGACTTCTCGTGGATTTCGCGGGCGATCACTTCTTTCCCGGTACCGTTCTGGCCTAGGATGAGCACTTCGGCCTCCGTGGGTGCTATTTTCTCGATCGTCTTGCGAATGGCCGTGATGCCGGGTGATGTACCAACCAGCGGTTCATTCTTTTGACTCAACGCCGACACCAGCGAGCGTTGTTGAGAGCGCAGTTGTTTTACTTTATTTTTTTCCTGGCTCACCAGGTTCGCGGTTTTCACGGTGGTCAGCAGTTTCTCGTTCTGCCAGGGCTTGACGATAAAATCCAGCGCACCTTCCTTGATCGAATCGACAGCAAGTTGGATGTCACCGTAAGCCGTCAGGAGGATCACTTGGGTAT
>CBIHQM010000598.1:0-3328 GCA_966211885.1 uncultured Chryseolinea sp. | reverse complement strand
TGCTAAAGCGCATCCGGTCCACCCACTCTTCGCCGGCGGGTGAATGGCAATAGCTCTTCAGCTTTGCGCGGATCTGGTTGAACCCCAGTTTTTCTTCGAACGACTCGGGATAGATCATTTGGGCTGGCCTGAAAGAATGCGTTGCTCCCGGAGGTTCATGGAGTCAACCAGTTGGGAATAGATGCCCTCCATGATCTTTGGGCGATCGATATAATAATCCATTGACAGGCGAAAAATGGAGTCGGTGGTGCCGGCCTTTTCGAAGACCTTGTCTTTCAGTTTTTCAAAGATCAGGTCGGCCGTATCGCGTTTCAGCCCCAGGCTGTTCACTTTTTGTTCCACCACATAAATATCCGACAGCAGTTCGAGCATTTTGTCCTCGGGGAGTACCCCTTTCGCGGTGACCCCGCCTTTTCCGCACGAAAACAGCACCGCCACCACCAGGGCAAAACACCAGGGTGTGATGGGCAGATGCAGCAGGCCTTTCGCAGATTTTCTCAACCTATATTCAATTTTGGATCGGCAAAATACTCATAATTGTTCTATTTTTGGCCAATTCCCTATTATGGAAGGGCCTTGGCGGGCGGAAACTTGTTTCTTCCTGTGGGGTTTTAATCAAATTCAGTACCAACCCGGTGAAAGCGCTTTTAAAAAAATTACGTCGCTACGAGATCCAGATCCGCAAGGCCATCAACAGCCAGATGCAGGGTGATTTCCACTCTGTGTTCAAAGGATCGGGCCTGGAGTTTGACGACGTCCGCCCGTATCAGTACGGCGACGACGTGCGCATCATCGATTGGAATGTGTCGGCTAAGGGGCATGGCACGTTTGTAAAGACTTTCCGCGAGGAAAAAGAGCAAACCGTATTTTTTATCCTCGACGTCAGCGCTTCCGAAGACATTGGCAGCCCCGGCAACACCAAGGCCGACATCGGCAAGGAGATCTGTGGGGTGCTGGCCCTGTCGGCCTCCAAAGAATCGGCACACGTCGGACTCATTTGTTTTTCGGATGTAAAGGAAAAATATATCAAACCCAGCAAGGGTCACTCGCAGGCTTATGAGATCATCAGCACGCTGGTCAAGCTGAGACCCCAGTCGCTGAAGACGGATTTGAATAAGGCCATTGCGTTCTCCCTGAATGCCATCCGGCGTCGCAGCGTGGTCATTCTTATTTCGGATTTTATCGATGAGGGATATCAGAAAAATCTCAAGGCCCTGGCCCGTCGCCACGACCTGGTGGTCATTCACATCAGCGACAAGCGCGAGACCCGGCTGCCCAAACTGGGCATCATCCCGGTGATCGACAAGGAGACGCAAAAGACGTTGTGGATCAACACGTCGTTTGGCGACTTCCGCGAGAAGATCAGCAAGCGTCATGCGTCGCGCAAAGCGGAGCTGGAGCAATTCAGCCGTAAGCATGAGATCAATTTTATTTCGCTCGATACCGACGAAGATTATGTGCCCAAGCTGCTGCGATTATTTAAAGTGAGAAACAAATCGCTAAAAACTTCGTGACCGGATGAACCTGAAGTATAAGCCCTGGTGTATAGCTTTATTTCTTCTTCTTTGTAGCGCGGGCCACCTCCACGCACAGGACGTGACCGTGCGCAGTGGTTTCTTCAAGGACAGCGTGCGCGTGGGCGATGAAACCGGCTACTATCTCACGGCCCGCTATCCCAGCAAGCTCAACATCCTTTTCCCGGACTCCGCCTTCAATTTTGCACCTTTCGAATACGACCATAAAAAATACTTCCCCACCGAAACCAAAGATGGCAAGAGCTACGACAGCGTGGTGTATTATTTGTCGACGTTCGAGATCGACCGCATTCAAACGCTGAGTCTGCCCGTCTTCCAATTGAACCCGCGTGATTGCGTGACCTACACCTCCGCGAGCGACACCATCCTGTTCACATCGCTGGTACCGGATTTGCCCGACACACTTTCCATCCAAAACCTGCCGCTCAAAGTCTCTATTGCACACCAGGATGTTCCCAAGGCGTTCAACTACGTCGTGTTACTGATCGTGCTCGGCGTGCTGCTGGTGTTGTCCATTATTGGTTGGTTTGTTTTTGGCAAGCGCATTCTCAAACACTATCGCCTGAAACGCCTGCAACAGGCGCATCAAAAATTCCTGGAAGCCTACACGCCCCAGGTCGACGCCTTGCGCGCGACCTTTTCGGCGCCCACCACGGAACGTGCGCTTTCGCAGTGGAAAAAATACATGGAACAACTGGAAGCACGGCCGTTTACGAAACTCACTTCGCGCGAAATTGCGCGCCTGGAAAATAACGAAGCCCTCGGCAAAACGCTGCACGCCGTAGACGGGGCCATCTATGGCCACGACACGGCCGTGGTCGATTCGCTGGAGACCTTGAAGACCATTGCCGGTCAACGCTTTTCAAAAAAACTGGAGGAGGTGAAACATGGATAATCCGACCGACCTCACTGCCTGGCTCTCGCTGGATTGGTTCATGCCTTCTTCGTGGAAGGCGTTTACCTGGGAGAATCCCGCTTTCCTTTGGGGCATCGGCGCTGTGCCGTTGCTGTTTTTGTTCCGCTGGCTGTGGCGCTACCGGTTCAACCAGAAATTGCCCGTGGCCATGACGCAGAAAGATCTGCACGTGTCGCCGCTCACCCTCTTCCGGCTGCTGCCCGAATTTCTACTCATGTTTGCGATGGTCTTTATCTGCGTGGCATTGGCCCGTCCTCAAAGGACCAATGAAAAAGTGGAGCAATGGACAGAAGGGATCGACATCATGATCGGGTTGGACATTTCCCAGTCGATGGAGATTTCCGACCTCGTGCCGAACCGGCTCGAAGCGGCAAAAGATGTGGCCCGGAACTTTATCAGCGGTCGCTTACAAGATCGGATCGGTATTGTTGTCTTCTCGGGAGATGCCTTTTCCCTGGCACCGCTCACCACCGACTACGACCTGCTCAAATCGTATCTGAACGAGATCAGTTTCGAAATGATCGAGAATCGCGGCACTGCCATCGGCAGCGCCCTGGGGGTGGTGACCAACCGGATGAGCGAGTCGGAGGCTAAATCAAAAGTATGTATCCTGTTGAGCGATGGCGATAATAACGGCGGCAACATCGACCCCATCACGGCGGCAGAACTCGCGGCTGCCTATGGCATCAAAATATACACGATCGTTGTCGGCAAAGAAGGACAGGTGCCCTATGGAAAAGATTTCTTTGGCCGCCCCATGATGATCGACAACACGGTGGACGAAACCACCATGCGCAAGATCGCCAAGATCGGTGGCGGCGAATTTTTCCGGGCCACCGACAACAAAGCCTTGAGCCAGGTATTTGCGCGGATCGAC
>CBIHQM010000597.1:0-3348 GCA_966211885.1 uncultured Chryseolinea sp. | reverse complement strand
GGCCCCCGGTGCGCCTCGATATTTATCGAGCGTACCGGGGGTCAATTGCGATGCTCATCAACAACCCGCCTAGGCGGGTTTCCCTACACGCCATAATCAATCATCATGCTATCACCGTGTGTCATAGCGTAACCATAACCTCAATGCATTCGCCCGGGTTATACACTATGACAATAACTTGTCTGCATAGATTAGGCCCCTGCCCAGCAGTTCATCCGCTGCATGGCGGCATCCCCACTGTCCAACCAGATTTAACCCGCGTGTCCATCCTAAAAACTGACAAAAATCAGTTTACCGGCTGACGGGCCTCACGCCCTGCTGCACACGCCGGGGCTACTTTTAGACCATCATTTAAAACCTCACAAAGCCATGAAAAAAATACTCGTCCCCTGCGATTTTTCAAAGCCGGCGATCAATGCCTTCCGGTTTGCGTTGGATCTTGCCTCTCAGTCCGGTGGCACCGTTCACCTTGTGAATATCATTGAGCTCCCCGTGCTGCACGACACGGTGATCATGCCGGTCCTGAATTTCGAACAAGAACTTCTCGACGATTTGAGGGAAAACGCCGAAAAATCATTTTCAAAAATAACGGACAAGTATAAAACCAACGAGGTCCCTGTAAAGACCGTGGTTGAATTCGGATCGGTGCACGCAAAAATTCAAAATTATAGTGTTGAACATGGCATCGACCTGGTGGTGATGGGCTCTCATGGCGCCAGCGGGGCGCGCGAATTTTTTATCGGGTCAAACGCCGAGCGTATCGTCCGCAACTCTACTGCGCCTGTGCTTGTCCTGAAAGACTATTACAAAGGACCGGTCAAAAATATTATCTTCCCCAACACGCTTGACACCGAAAACCAGGAAGACCTCACCATGAAGGTCAAAGCCCTCCAGAACTTTTTTGGAGCGCACCTGCACATCGTATGGATCAACACACCAGTGAACTTCACCTCCGACGACATTACCCTGAAACGGTTGGAGGCCTTTGCCAAACGCTTCATGCTGAAGAACTACACGCTCAATATTGTTAACGACACCAACACCGAGCAAGGCATCCTTCAATTCGCCAACCGCATTGACGGCGACCTCATTGCCATGGCCACCCATGCCCGCAAGGGAGTGTCCCACCTCATCTATGGCAGTCTTGCCGAAGATGTGGTCAATCATACCAAGGGACTGGTGTGGACTTACGCCCTGAAGAACGAGCCTGTTGAAGCCTGAAGCACCAAAAATTGAACGATGACCACCAGCGTAGCGGAATCTGTAGTTTGTTTTCATTGTGGCGAGCCTTGTGAGGACATCACCTGGCTGAGCGACAAACCCTTTTGCTGCGAAGGTTGCAAAACCGTGTTTGAGATCCTGAGCGCGAACAACCTGTGCACCTACTATCAATTGGATGGACAGGCAGGCACATCCTTGAAAAATGCGCGCACCGGATCCTATGCCTATCTCGACGCGCCCGAAGTGCGCCAGAAGCTGTTGTCGTTCGACTCGCCAGATCTTTCGAGGATCACGTTCCATGTTCCCGCGGTGCATTGTATTTCCTGTATCTGGCTGTTGGAGAATCTCCGGAAACTGAACCCCGGCGTTATTAAAGCGGAAGTAAGCTTTGGCCTCAAAACCGTGGCCATCGCTTTCGATCCGCGGCAGGTGAAACTTTCCGAGCTGGCGAGCTTGCTGGCTGCGGTGGGCTATGCACCCGTCATCGCGCTGGACGATGAGCAAGGCGCCGTCACAAAATCCGTATCGGGACGCACGCTTGTTTACAAACTGGCGATCGCCGGATTTTGCTTTGGCAACATCATGCTCTTCAGTTTTCCCGAATATCTGGGGCTGGACCGACACGACGGTTCTCTAAAATCCATTTTCTCGTGGTTGAACCTGGCGCTGGCGGTTCCGGTGTTCTTCTACAGCGCCTCCGAATATTTTGTTTCCGCTCTCCGGAGTTTCCGCCAAAAGCAAATCAACATCGATGTGCCCATTGCCGCAGGGCTTGTGGCGTTGTTTCTGCGCAGCACCTTTGACATTCTTTCCGGAACGGGACCTGGCTACCTGGACTCCTTCACGGGCCTCGTATTTTTCCTGCTGATCGGGCGATGGTTCCAGGGGAAAACCTATGAAAGCCTGGCCTTCGACCGCGACTTTAAATCCTACTTCCCCCTGGCCGTAAACCGGCTTGTTGATCACGTGTGGAAGCCGGCCATCATCTACGATCTGAAAAAAGGCGACGTCCTAAAGATCAGGAACATGGAGATCGTTCCGGCAGATTCGGTATTGAACGACCACGACGCCTTGTTCGACTATAGTTTTGTTACCGGGGAAGCCAAGCCCATAAAAATAAAAAAAGGTGAGCGGGTGTATGCTGGTGGCCGACTCATCGGTCAGCCTGCTACGCTCACGGTTGAAAAGATAACTTCGCAAAGTCACTTGACCAGCCTGTGGAACAACGAGACATTCCGGAAGACGGAAGAGCGGCAGTATCAAAAAATAATCGACCGCTCAGCGCAGAAGTTTACGTGGATCGTGATCGCGCTGGCCAATGTTACGGCCGGCGTGTGGTACGTCTTGGCCCCGCAGCAAATGTGGCTCGTGATCACTTCGGTGCTCATGGTGGCATGCCCCTGTGCGCTGGCCTTGGCTGCTCCATTCACGTTTGGGAGCATGCTGCGTGTGTTTGGGAAGCACGGACTCTACCTGAAGAACGCCGATGTCATTGAGCGCCTTGCCGCCATCGATGCCGTGGTGTTCGACAAGACCGGTACGGTGACTTACGGTCGCGAGCCGGCCGTGGAATTCGCAGGCGATCTGAATGGGCTGGAACGGGAAGCCATAAAGGTTCTCACGGCGGCGTCCACCCATCCGCTGAGCATGATCATTTCCAAGTCCATTCACGCGGCCCATACCCATGATCTTTCAAATTTTAAAGAGCTTCCCGGAAAAGGCGTGCAGGGAGTGATTGCTGGAAAATTTGTAAAAGTCGGGTCAGCGGAATTCGTCGGGTTTTATGAAAAGCTCGACCCGCAGGCGTCGGTCGTGTTTGTTTCCGTCGACGAGGAAGTCAGGGGATATTTTACGATCACGGTGAAGATCCGGCCTCAGCTCAAAAATATGCTGGCGCGATTGGGCAAGAAATGTGTGGCGCTGCTTTCCGGCGACAACGATGCTGACCAAGCCAGCATGCAAAAGGTATTTCAGCCGTTTGTGAAGTTGCTCTTCAACCAAGACCCGCACGACAAGCTGGCGTTCATCCAAAACCTGCAACAGCACGGCAGGAAAGTGATGATGGTAGGCGACGGCCTCAACGACTCCGGTGCCTTGAAACAAAGCAACGTCGGTCTGGCCATCTCC
>CBIHQM010000596.1:0-3355 GCA_966211885.1 uncultured Chryseolinea sp. | reverse complement strand
ATCATTTTTGGTATAAAAGAAAAGGAGGTCAAGTGACCTCCCTTATCAATATCAAAAAAGCAAATTCTTAGAATTCCCAAAGGTTGTGTTCCTTCTCCATGAGCATCATCTCCGTCCACTCGCGAGCCCAAACGCCTTCTCTGTAGGGACGTCCGTTGCCACGGTAAGTGTCGTCGATGGTTTCATCGTCGGGATTCTGCACTTTGTAGATCGAGCCTTGGAACAATCTCAGCAGGAATGCATCGGCAAAGTTCTTGTTTTGCGCGGTGTTCTGGCGATTGAACCAAACAGCCTTCGGAATGTTGTTTCTGAATAGTTTTTCCAGGTCCTTGTATTTGAACCATCCGAGCGAGTTATCGATACCCGTGGTGGTCTTCGCACCCGGAACGATGATCTCAAAAGCCTGGATGTCATAGTACAGTCTGGATCTTCTTCTGTCGAAGATCATGTCTTCCATCATGTGGATGGAACTCATGTCGCCCACGGCGTATTCGAGGCCGCTACCTTGGTTGGTACCTGCCCAATAGTCGGTGGCGTCTTCGCTGGGCGTGATGCCCTTGCTGTCTTGCACGGCGCGATAGTTCTTGCCGTTGAAGCTCACGATATCATCCGTGTAGAAGTCGGTCGTCGGAGTCCAGGCCGGGAAGGTCTGGGCTTGCTCTTGTACCAACCGTCCCAGGAAGTCCTCCTTCGATAATTTGGTGGTCAAAGAGTCACTGTTATAAATATCTGTTAGCTCTCCAGACTTCACGGCATCAACAATGAGTTTGCTGATCTCCCCGTTTTTGGCGAAGAAGCCTTTGTTTTGCTTTTCCCGGAGATCGATATTCCTCCACACGCGCACTTTGTAGTGCTGCTCATACACGGGAATTGGATTGAGCGAATTCGGATTGTACTGAACTTCCAAATCCTGCACCTCCTGCGCAAATGCGCCGGTCAGTCCAACTGAAAACAGTGTTATAAAAATGCTCTTTTTCATTAGTTTATCGGTATGATTATAATACCACTTGAACCTTTAACGGGAACCTTTTCTTCGCCATCGGTGAACGTTCTGCGGGCAACTTCTTTGATGTCGATAACCACACGGTCACCGGGTCTTGCCTGGCTTGACCAGGAGCGAAGGTCCGGATTTTCGTTGGTCGCATTAAGACGTTGCACGCCTGCTGTTCCACGACCCAAGATCACCTCTGCGCGTTTGATCTTGTAGCGTGCATCCTTAGGAACTTCTTCTTTGAAGTTGTTCTCAGGTTCTGCTACAAAACGCAGGTTGGCGAGTTGGTTGGGCTTAATACCATTTCTCAAATCCACTGCCGTGCTTCCGATGTAGGCCACATAGCGGGGATCCGGAACGTTCTTCACATCGAATTGCTGGTCACCGATTTTCGTTCCACCGTTGGTAACACCCACGGTGATTTTACGGGCACTCGGAATGATTGTAACACGGCCGGGCTTATCACCCTTTCTGATCTCAGCGCTCGCCGCAGAGAAAGTAGGATTGTAGTTTGTACCCAACGCAGGCACTTCAATGTTCACCGTATTACCGCAATTCATGTAAAGCGTAGGAGCATTACCCGTTGTTACACGGATCACAGGCTGCGCCACGAAGTATTCAATGGTTTGCTCAAAAGTTTGACCCTTCACTTTGATCTCAGCTTTGAACGATTTTTTTGCAATGCCGGTAGGGTCATAGCCACCGCCTTGTGCTGTAAATTCGATCTTACCCATTTGCACGCCGCTGGGATCCGGGACGATCGGAAGTTTCGCGCCGTCCTTGAAGAATTCTGACGTCAAAGATGTTGATGAACCGGAAAGGAACATCTCGGCTTCGTATTTTGCTCCAGCTGCTACCGTGGAAGACTTGGCGCGCACCATGGGAATAAACTTGTCGAGATTGATGCGTTTCGCGCCGGCGTCGGTTGCCAGTTTATCCAGGGCACGACCTTCGTAGTCAAGCACTTCGGTTTGCGCCTGTGTTACTGAAGCCAAGGCTGCAATAACGGGCGTGTTTTCGAAGGTGAATTCCAAAAAGCTCTTGTTAACATGATTCGCATCTCCTGCGAAAAGCGGGAGATCTTTGGGAGCCTTGGCAATTTTAGGCAACGCGGGCTGAATCTTAGAGAGTTCATTTACCTGCGTTACATAGTCGTTCAACAGTTTTTCATAGTTTTTGCCATCCGGCGACGACACATCGATCATCATGGTGGCCACCTTTGAACTGTGGTCGTTGATCAGTTTTTCATCTACCTTATCCGTACCGGATGCGCTCATCATCTTCTTCTTCAGATCATCGATCTGCTTCATCGTGCTCTTCGTGAGCTCTCTCACTTTTTGAGCACGTGTCATTGCATCGAGTACGCCCGCATCCTGAGTCTGTCCGGCATCCTTTATGATTTGACCCAATACTTGCTCACTCTTGGTATTACCTGCCGTGATCAAGCCATTCAGGGTTTCGTTGATGATGGCAAATTTCTGAAGTACCGCGTTACTTACTTGCAGCGCGAGGAGCGCTGTAAGCACGAGGTACATCATGCCTATCATCTTCTGACGCGGGGTTTCTTTTCCACCTGCCATGTTGTAGTTCCTTTTAAGTTATAAACGTTAAAAACCCAATTTCATTATGCGTTCTGTCCGCCGCCTTTCATCGCGGTGAGCATGCTGCCATAAACCTTGTTCAAAGAAGTCAGGTTGTCTGTGAGCTTACCAAGTTCGGAAGTGAACTTCGCCGTGTTATCACCAACTTTGGAAAGTCCGGTCATAGCGCCAGTGAGGCTTTCGTAGAACTTGTTCATGTTTTTAACGTGGCTATCGGCATCCTTCAACTCCATTTCATACACTGAATTGAGAGCAGCAAGGTTCTTCGTCACTTTTTGTACTTGCGAGTGGTATTCGCCAGCGTCTTTGGAGGCTTCAGACATGCTCGATACAGCCTTGATGGCGGTGTCGTAGGACTTGTTCATTTCCAAAAGCTGTGTAGAAGCCTTCTTCACGTTGGTAGCGTAGTCGTTGGTGGCTACGGCTGCATCAGAGAGGTTCGACATTTTCTTGGCAGAGTCGGCCAGGTTGGTCAGACCTTTGCCTAAGCTATCCAACAGTTCGGGGCCAATCTTGGCTTTCTCCAGGGAAACATCCAATTGTTGTGTCAGCGATGCGCCTGCAGGCTTGTTAGAGATCCGGGTAGGCGTTGCAGGAGCTTCGTAGTCTTCGCCCAGTTCGGGGTATACTTTCGACCAATCGGGCTCTTGATGAGGCGGCTCAAAAGCGCTCAGAAAGAAAATAACTGCTTCAGTGGTCAAGCCTATGAACAGCATTTGGTCAGCACCTTCGTAGTGGAGGATCTTGAATAACGCCCCAATAA
>CBIHQM010000595.1:0-3377 GCA_966211885.1 uncultured Chryseolinea sp. | reverse complement strand
TGATCTCCACGAACCTGCACCTGTGGCCGTTCGACAATCGGCGTCACCTCCGGATGGTTCCTGACCTTCGGTGAATAAAGAAGATAATGATGCTCCGGCTCGAAATCGCAAAGGGCGTTCACCACGAAGCGGCTGTAGTTTCCCAGCCCGGTGAAATTGTTGAACAGCCGCTTGGCGTCGAAGCCTATGTTCACTTGCGATAGGTCTTTTGATAGAGTTCGATACTCTGCTGGATGATCTCCATGGCTTTGGCTTTCGAATCGAATTCGTCTACCACCACCTTTTTGTTTTCCAGCGTCTTGTAGTTTTCGAAGAAGTGTTTCAACTCCATGCGGAAATACTCCGGAAGCTGATCCACGTCGTTGATGTGGCTCACGCTCACATCCTGTTCGGCCACGGCAATGATCTTGTCGTCGGCCTCGCCGCGGTCGATCATGCGCATCACGCCGATCACTTTGGAGGGGATGAGACAGCGGGGCACCACCGTAACCTGCGTGAGCACCACAATGTCGAGGGGATCGTGGTCTTCGCCCAGCGTCTGGGGGATGAAGCCGTAGTTGAGGGGATAGTACATGGAGGCGTAGAGCACGCGATCCAGCTTGATGAGACCGCTGTCTTTGTCGATCTCGTATTTGGCGCGCGAGCCTTTGGGAATTTCAATGATTCCGTTTACATGTTCCGGCGGATTGTCGCCAATCGATACTTCGTGCCACGGGTGCTTTACCATAAGAGTTCGTTTTGCCCGTAAAAATAAATAAAAAAGCCCCCCGATCATTACCGGGGGGCCTGGTCTGGGGCAATTACTTGTCTTTTTTCTCGGGCTCTTTCTTCTCCATCTTCCGCACCTTTTCACCCTCCTTCAACCGTTTGGATACGGCCAGGAAGGGCCCCGTGATCACTTCCGTGCTGTCGGCCACACCCGACAGGATCTCGATGTTGTCGTAATCGCTGATGCCGGTCTTCACCTCCACCATTTTCGCCACGCCTTTGTCGTTCACAAAGATCACGGTCTTATCCTCCTTTTTCTTTTCCTTCTTCTGGTCGTTCACCACCTGGCGCTCATTGTTGTTGGGAGGACCGTCCTGGGGTTTGTCTCCACCGTCTTTCATCTCATCCGGGTTTCGGGTGGTCACTGCGGCCAGGGGAACCGACAATACGTTGGTCTTGGTGCTGGTCTGGATGTCGACACTAGCCGTCATCCCGGGGCGGAACGGGAACTTGTTGCCGGCCTTTACCAGGTCCTCGTAGGATGAACTGAGGATGAGGATACGCACCTCAAACTCCGTGATGGCATCCGTCGACACTTTGTCTTTTGCCGTGTTGGCGATGAGGGTCACCACGCCTTTGAATTCTTTCTTTTGGTTGTTATAGGCATCCACATCGATCACCGCGGTGTCGCCCAGGTGCACGCGCACGATGTCGTTCTCGTTCACGTTCACGCGCACTTCCATTTTGCGAAGGTCGGCGATGCGCAACATCTCCGTTCCGGCCATGGTTGCCGTTCCCACCACGCGCTCTCCGTTTTTAACGATGAGTTTGGATACCACACCGTTCATGGGGGCCACTACAGAGGTCTTCCGGAAATTCTCCTGGGCCTCATTCAACGAAGCCTGCGTGCTATTCACACCCGAACGGGAAGCTTCCACGGCTTGTTTCGCTGCGGCAACATCGTTCTTGGCAACCTCATAGTTTTGCTTGGCCAATTGCCAGTCTACATCGGAGATCACCTTTTCGTTGAAAAGTTTTTCATTGCGTTTATACTCTGCCTCTGCACGGATCAATGTCGCTTGCGAACGCAGCAAGTTGGACTTGGATTGCTCCAGGTTGGCACTCTGCTGACCGAGTCCGGCTCTGGCGCGTTGCAATTGGCTCTGCCAGGTATCCGGGCGGATGCGTACCAGGGTTTTACCTTTCACTACCGAGTCGCCCTCCTCGATGAGCAAGTCGATGATCTCGCCCGAAACTTCCGGGGCGATCTTCACTTCCGTTACGGGTTGTACAGTACCGGAGGCGCTCACTTTTTCCACGATCGTCACACGCTTGGCCTTTGCCAATTCAACTTCTATCTCCTTCGGCTTGCCGATCCAACCCATCGATTTGGCGGCGAATAAAAAAATTATCAGGAATACGACGGCCCCGATGAGCCAATAAATCATTTTGTTTGACTTGCGTTTTTGCTGTGCCATTGCGTGGTTTTATTAATATTCGAGTGGTTTGCCTTGGTAGAAGTCGAGGACTTTCTTCTTGAAAATAAAATCATATTTCGCCCGCGACAGATCGGTTTGTGCCTGGAACAAATTGTTCTGGGCGATCTGGTATTCGAAAGAGGTTGCCGCTCCCGCGGAATAACGTTGCTCCATCATCCGGAAGGCTTCCGTCCGGGCCGCTACCTGGCGCAGCGACGAGTTGTAGGTCTTTGATGATGAGATGGCGTCGTTGTAGGCCGTCTCTACATTTTGACGGAGCGTTTGTTCGATCTCCTGCGCATTGATCTTGGCCTGTTGGTTCTGCACGATCGAACGTTGCACGGCCGCGCGGGAAGTGAAGCCGTTCAGGATGGGGATCGTCAACTGTAAGCCAAGTGTCTTGTAAATGTTGTCTTGGAATTGGTTGCCCACGCCATAGGTCTTGCGATATTCACCATTCGGCGACACCGTATACACAGGCATGCCCGTATCCTTGTTCACATACCCTACGGGGTTGGCGCCATAGCGAAAGGTGTTGTCGGGATAAAACTGCGCTTCCTGCGTGCTGGAATAGTTGGTGTTCATACCACCGTTCAAGCTCAATCTCGGATACAGGTTTCCGCGAGCGGCCCTTACCGCATACTGTGAGCTTTGAATCTTGAACTCTGCGGCACGTACCTCCGGCATGGTTTGGCGTGCTACGCTGTAAATTTCGTCGCGGCTTTGATCGATCACCAATTCTTCGGGCGTCAGGTTGGGAATTTCCACATCCAGGTCTTGCGTGGCGGGGATGCGCAACGCCTGCTTTAGACGCAGGATCGATAACGCCAGTGCATTTTCCTGCTGGATCAAGGTCACTTCGTTTGTTGCAACCTGTGCATCGAGGTTCAGTTGCTCCGATTTGGGGAGCGCGCCGGCGGCCACTTGCTTGGTGGTTCGCTCCAATTGGTGTTGACTGGATTCCAATTGAAAGCGGGCGTTGTTTACCAATTCCTTGTTGAAGACGACGTTGATAAAAATATTCGCCACATTCAGGATCAGGTCGTTCTTTGCCTTGGCCAGGTCCTCGGTAGAACCCGCATAAGCATTTTGATATTGTTTGATCTGGTTGTTGATCCGAAAGCTGTTGAAAAGCAGCAGCGACGAGTTGGTCGACAGGTTGGAAGATTTGATCTCCTGCGACACGAACTG
>CBIHQM010000594.1:0-3400 GCA_966211885.1 uncultured Chryseolinea sp. | reverse complement strand
TTCGAAGTGGCCAGGGTCATAAGGCTTGCGCCAGCGTCCACCCCAACGTAAGCCTAGTTTTTCACCGGTCACGCCCACTTTGCGCCAGAGGGCGACATTGTCCCACACGGCAACGGAATCCACCATCGGCACAACGTCGATCGCCAGACCGTATTGGTGCTTGGAGCGGCCGGCGCCGGAGTTGGTGTATTTCTTGCCCATGGTCTTGTATTCGTTTTGCTTGGCATGGGTGCGGTACGATTCCACAATGGCCAGCTCGATGCCTTTGGCGCGGCAGTCGATGATGAGTTGTCTTATTTTATCACGGAAATAGGGGTGCAGCGCTTCCAGGTCGGTGATCATGGCCATGGCGCCGCGGTCTTTTCCAAACGTGTAATTCTGAACGCTGCTCCAGGTTTTCCAGGCTTCTATGGTATCAATGGCCTCAGTGGCGTCCGCAACAAGGTTGGAAAAGCCTCTGCGGTAGGGTATAACTACATTATCCTCAACAGGTTCCTCGTGGAACCATTCGGCGTGCTTGCGGCAATCGAAGGGCGCTAAAAGGTCGCCAATCTGGGCATTGGAAGAGAAACCAGCCACTATAAAAGCTACTGAAAGAGAGAGTTTTAGAACACTACGCATTAATACATCCTACATTTTAGCAGGCAAATATATGATTTTTAGACGATTGGGCCCCAATTTTTCATCACCCGAATACCGTTAATTTTTTAACATTTACATCCGGCGTAAGGTTATAATGCCCTTCTCTTAAATCCGGGCAGACGCAACGTGGGGTATGGACGGAATGCTGTTCACCGGAAGGCAAACCTGCCGCCGACCATTCACCCATCCAACCGTTAGCCTTTTTACCGCTTATGATTATATTCGCGAAACTCTTAACCTATGAAAAAACTAGTGCATGTTGTCCTCGCAGGAGTTGCACTCACTGCGGTGTCCTGTTCTACAAGGAAAGTGGAAGAAGAAAAGCTGCCCGATGGTGTGGGGCTCAACCTTTCTTATGTAGACACGACCGTGCGTCCGCAGGATGACTTCTTCAAGTATGTGAACGGCGGTTGGATTGCCAAGACCAACATTCCCGCCGACCAGGGTCGCTGGGGCTCCTTCAACGAGCTTCGCGAATACAATAACGATGTGGTCTTGAAAGTGCTGAAGAAAGCTGCCGAAAATACGCAGCTCTATCCCGAAGGCACGGATCAGCGCAAAGCTTCCGATTTCTATTCCATCGGCATGGACTCTACGCTCGCCGAGCGCGTGGGCATCACGCCCATCAAACCCATCATGGCCCAGATCGATGCCATCAAATCCAAAAACGATATTCAACCCTACCTCGTGGAAGACGTGCTGACGGGCGGTGGCGCGTTCTTTGGCCTGGGCATTTTGCCCGACCTGAAAAACAGCAAAAAAATGGGCGCCTACCTCGGTTCGGGTGGCATCGGCTTGCCCGAGCGCGATTATTATCTGAAAGACGACCCGAAGTCCAAGGAGACACGCGAAAAATACAAGGAATACCTGACCAAGCTTTTCACGTTGGCCCAGGTGCCCGAAGCCAAAGCCAAGGCGGACGCTGCCCTGGTGTTGCGCCTGGAAACGGACCTGGCAAAGGCCACGCTCAGCAAAGAAGACAGCCGCGACCCGGTGAAGCAATACAACCCCAGAACGCTGGCAGAATTGGCCAAGTTAACGCCCTCCATAAACTGGAAAGCCTATTTTGATGGGTTAAACATCCACGAAGACACGATCATTGTTACCGAGCCCGAGTTCATGAAGGCCTACGAAAAGATCGTGAACACCTACAAGATCGATGACGTGAAAACGTATTTGAAAGCGGCCCTGCTGCGTGGCTCGGCCGCGTTCCTGAACCATGATTTTGTGGACGCGTCGTTTGAATTCAACACCAAATACCTCCGCGGCACCGACAAGATGCGCCCCCGCTGGAAGCGCGTACTGGATGTGACCGACAGCTATCTCGGCGAAGCCATGGGCAAACTCTATGTAGACGAGGCCTTCCCGCCCGAAGCCAAGAAAAAGGCCCTGGAAATGGTGGAAAACATCAAATTGGCCTTTGCCGACCGCATCAACAGCCTCGACTGGATGTCGGATTCAACCAAGAAAAGTGCTTTGCACAAGCTGAGCACCTTCACCGTGAAGATCGGCTATCCCGACAAGTGGCATGACTATTCGAAGTTGGCCATCGAGAAAGCGCCCGAAAAAGCCTCTTATTTTGGCAATGCCCTGGCCGCTTCGCGCTTCCAGGTAATCGAACAGATCGAGAAACTGGGCAAGCCGGTTGACAAGACCGAATGGCAGATGACGCCCCAGACCGTGAATGCCTACTACAACCCGCTCTTCAATGAGATCGTGTTCCCTGCCGGCATTTTGCAGCCGCCGTTCTATGATTATCGCGCCGACGAGGCCGTGAACTATGGTGGCATCGGTTCGGTGATCGGCCACGAGATCTCCCACGGCTTCGACGACCAGGGCAGCCAGTTCGACGCCGACGGCAACCTGAAAAACTGGTGGCAAAGCGTTGACCTGACCAAGTTCCAGGGCAAAGGCAAAGCCTACGCAAAACAGTTTGATAAATATGAACCCCTGCCGGGCGTGTTTGTGCAAGGCCAATTCACGCTGGGTGAAAACATCGGTGATCTGGGCGGCATCGCGGTTGCTTACGAAGGTCTGCAGCGATTCTATAAAGACCACAAAAAACCGGGTCTCATCGATGGGTTGACACCGGAACAGCGCTTCTTCATGTCGTGGGGCACCATCTGGCGCACCAAGTACCGCGACGAAGCCCTGCGCACCCAAGTGCTTACGGATCCCCACTCGCCAGGCATGTACCGCGCCAACGGACCGCTTTCAAACTTCGAACCCTTCTATAAGGCATACGATGTGAAAGAAGGTGATAAGATGTTCAGGCCAGATAGTGCGCGAGTAAAAATCTGGTAAAAGAAATTCATTTTGAACCGCCTCACCTTCGCTAAAGCTTCGGCGAGCGCGGATAGAGGTAAAGGCGCAAAGGTTGACGGAAAGACCTGTGCGTTTTTTCTGTGCCGGCCCGCTTTTTTTTTTCGCGCCGGTGGGCGCATCGGCCCGCCCGCCTAAGCTTTAGCGAAGGTGATGCGGTTTTAAAATTTTTCTACGCTAAGTTTGTTATAAAACGATTACTTACTATTATTGCCCTCGCAAAGAGCAACCATAACATGGGAAAAGTAGATAAAAAGTCGAAAAAAGGAAAAATCTGGAGAGACTCTTACGGAGTGTCCCGCAATAAAAAAGCCCTGAAGGCAAAATTGAAAAGAACGGCTTCCAAGAAGCCAGTAACTGCGGAAGCCGCTGGTGAAGCAGCAGCAAAACCGAAAAGAACAACGACTAAGAAATAAGCTGTCGAAGATCAAATGAT
>CBIHQM010000593.1:0-3402 GCA_966211885.1 uncultured Chryseolinea sp. | reverse complement strand
GTCGACAACGGACCAGACATCGGGCGAGGGTTTGAATTGTGATTGTTCATAGGTCAGGCCGGAGGCTGCCTGGATGAATTGATGGCGCGCGAGGGCCACCGACTTTAAAAGGGATTGACGCTTATCCATGGGTTATGATTTAGTCTGGGACTTTAAGCGTTCATGAACCGTTGCTATCTCCTGTCTCCCAACCGTGTTTAAACCTCAAATTTTAGCGCTTCCTTATAGCTCCGAAACGTGCTTGAGTCAATTTAATAAAAAAAGGCTGTAGTCAAAGCAAACGTACTGCAATCCAATGAGCATCCCAACCTATCTGTTCATGGCGCTTTCATTACATAAGCCCTTTCCTGCTGAGCTCTTCAATGCAGAGACAAAAGCGACACATGCGCCGCCACGGCCCACCACCTTTTCTTTCGTTGCATATAAATATCCTGATAGCAAACTCTCCCGGTTTTTAAAGTATTATCCTCTTTAGATACAAAAGTCATGTAGGCTGTAACAACGCCGATCTTTTCATCGAGCATTCGCACGTCGACGCTATCGATATTCACCGACAGTATTTCTTGTCGTTTTAAATTGCCAATGACGTCGCGCCGGGTCATCTTGTTGCCGTTGGGCGAGATCAACCGGAAATCCTTGGCAAAAATCCTTTCAAGGGTGGCCGAATCTTTCGTAGGATAAGACCGGATCCAGTCCTCGTTCATTTGCTTCAAGGTCTCTACGGATTTGTTTTGTGCGTGGAGCTGGCATTGGGAAACCATGACCAGACTAAAGATGAGTATTGCTTTCATTGCTGGATGTTAAAGTGAAATGTTTTAAAAATAATCACAAAAGCAATTGAGGAGCGTTAACGGAGTGTTAAAATGGCGCCATGTTTTCGCTGCCCCTTGTCTTAACATACTGCTAAAGATTTTGTTGACTTACCTCTCTCCTATTCCGCCAAGCCTTCCCTTCGTCGCGGTTGCCTGTCGCTTCCATCAACACATTTGGAAGTGGTCTTAAATTCCCTTGTCGTGACCGATTGTTTTTTGTTACCTTGAGGCGTGAAATGGCTTGTCGTTCTCCTGCTCCTCGGTTCCTGTGCGCCCGCGCCAAAAGAAACTTTGCCGGATCGAAAAGTCCTCACAATCAACGACCGGTATTTCCAGGGAAAGGCCCTGTTCCAGCAGCTCAGTTCCCGCACGGGTTTCAAACTCTCCCTTCTGAATGCCGCCGGCGAACAACTCGACCAAGCCGTATTTCCCTATGCTCCCTACCAACTCGACACCGCCGATGTGGACAATGACGGGCGGACCGAGATCCTGGTGGGCCTCATCAAATCCACGACGTTTGATCCAGTTGAAAAAAAACGTCTCTTCATCCTCCGCATCGACGACGGACAAATACGGCCGCTCTGGCTGGGTTCGAAAGTATGCCAGGAGTTGGTGACCTTCAAAACCCTGGAGGGCGGAATTGTGCAGACCCTGGAGAAAACAAAAAAGGGCAACTATGCCATTGGCCGATATACCTGGCAAAGCTTTGGACTGATCCTGATCAACTACGTTCATAATGAAAAATCGTTTGAAGAAGCCGTTCAGCTTTTTAGCTCCTGACCGGCTTTCCATTGTTCTCACCGGCTTGCTTTTATTTGGCTGCGGCACAAAAACTACGACAGAAACCACGGCACCGCCCCAGGCCATAGCCAATGCGGCCGACTATGAAGTGGTGGAAGATAAATCTTCCACGACCGCTTATTATCAACTCGATCACATCAAGGAGTGGTATCCCGAAAGGATATTGCCCCCCGTGTTCGACTACACGCAGGATTTATCCAAAAAAAGCATCGTGGAACTATGGCTGCTCCGCAACGAGATCTTTGCACGCAACGGATACCTATTCGACGATGCCGTGTTGCGCGGCTACTTCAATCAATTCAAATGGTATCAACCCATCTTCGAGGTTCCCGAATTCAAAGTCCAGCTCGACAAACAGGAACAGCAATTCGTAGACAAGATTCTGGCCCTGGAAAACACACTCAATGCAAGGCGTTATATAAAGCAAGCTGACTACACCATGATCAGCATGGATCACGTGTACAACGTGATGCAATTCAAGACCATCGACGAAACATTGAAGCAGGCGCTGGCGAAAAATAATTTTGCCTTGGTGCCGGCAAAGCACGAGCAATTCTTTCATGTCTATGATCGCAACAGCTACGAATACATTCCGAATTTTATCACCACCGACATCTACCTGCAGGTACTGCATAAACATTTCAGCGCGCTGCTGCAAAAGATAGAAGAAGAAAAATTCATCGGGTTGATGGGCGACCTGCTTCAACGTACCTACGATCGATCGCTGCGGTATGAACAGGAAGCAAGCTCCCCTAGCCTGAAGAGTTCCTCCCAATGGGCTACCACTTACCTGGCCGTAGCGCTTTCGGCGCTTACCGGAAAAGACTTCCCGGTAAGTTCCGGCATGACCGCCGCGTATCAATCGGAAATTCAAAAAATTACCAATGCCGACAACACCGGATCGGAATTCCTGGGTGATCCGAATTTCCAATATTCTCAGTTCACACCAAGAGGGAACTACACCAAAACCGAGGAATTGTCGCGCTATTTCAGGGCGGTGAAATGGCTGAACACGGCACCGGTGATGATCGACACCGACAATGGTTTGATGAAAGCCATGGTTGTTGCTTCCTCCATCCAATCATCGCCCGAGACACTGGAATCATTTAGGAAGTTTAATAATGCCCTGCGGTTTATTGTGGGCGAGGAAGATGGCGCATCCCTTGCTAATCTCATCGGTCTGTTGCCTGCCAATGAAACGCTGGATAATCTCACGCGTCCGGAACGACTGTCCACGCTGCGGGAAAAGTTGACAAGCGTTGGACAGGGTAGGATCAAACCAAAGGGAGGCGATGAAGCGACCCAGAAAGAATTGTCGCGGCCTTCCGTTCGTTTTACCGCGGGCCGCTACACGTTTGATGCCGAGGTACTGAGTCGTCTTGTTCATGTGCTCCGCCCAAACCCCAAACGTCCCTTTCCAAAGGCCTTGGATTTTTTCGCTGTGTTGGGAAACCCCGATGCTGAAAATATTCTCTTGAACGAACTCAAGGAAGGCTCGCGCTGGACACAATATCCGGACTCCCTAAAAAAGCTGAAATCGGAATTTAAAAACTACAACGCATGGGACATCAACATCTATTCCAAAACACTTGACGCGATCCGGACTGTTTCCGAAAAGCGACCCGACTATCCGTTGTTTATGAAAACACCGCAGTGGCAAAAAAAGACCATCAACACCTCGCTCGCCGCCTATGCCGAATTGAAGCACGACATGTTGCTGTACGCCAAACAGCCTTCTGTCGCGGAAGCCGGCGAGGGTGGTGGACCGCCCCCACCCGAACATGTGAGT
>CBIHQM010000592.1:0-3410 GCA_966211885.1 uncultured Chryseolinea sp. | reverse complement strand
AAACCGAGATCCTCACCTACGACCAGGGACCGATCGTGTTCCTGCTGATCAATGCCATAAAAGAACTCAATGCCCGAATCGAAAAACTTGAAAAACCAGGAAGCGATGAAAAACGAAAAGCCAAAAATACACCTCGAGCTCACGGTTGAGGAGATCAACCTCGTGCTCACGGCACTGGGCCAACTGCCCTATGTGCAAGTGGTCGGCACGGTAGACAAGATCTGCAAACAAGCCGAAGTACAGACACAACCCATCGACGCCGTGTAAAGTAACCAACCATGGATGAGTTAGCCACCATCAGCCTGAGCAACCTGAAGCAGAACAGCCAGAACTTTGCGTTTGTCCGCGAAGAAGGGCTGGTCGTGATCCGGCGCCTGGCCCCGCAGACCTGGACCGATCACAACCTGCACGACCCCGGCATCACCTTGCACGAGGCGCTCTGTTACGCGCTCACGGAAGCCGGGTTTCTCGGGGCGTTGAATATGCCCGACCTGCTGACCAGCGGCGAGCAACTGGCGCCACAGGAATTTTTTACCACGGCCAGGGTACTGCACTCCGCACCGGTGTCGCTGCGCGATTTCCAAAAGATCTTCATCGACCATCCGCTGGTGCGAAGGGCATGGGCATTCACCTTGTATGGCGAGCCCCTGGGCAGGATGAACATCTTGCTGGAGTTTGAAAAAACGGAACTGAACTCAAACGTGCTGGGAGGTTCGGTGATGGTGGGGCCGGTGACTTACCTTGTCGAATTTGCATTTCCGTATTGGGACGACCCCGAAGCAAAACCATTGCAACAGGATGTGACGCTGGTGGCGGTGACGTTTGATAATCCCGTCACCCCCTGGCAGCCGGTGGAAGGAAGCGATGCTTATTTTACGCAGATCAAGATCGACTACATCCCGCCGGTCGGGCCTGCTTCCAACGTTGAAATGTGGGTGGTCCTGCAGATCACGAGTCCGGTAGACAACCCCTCGGTGAACCTGCCGCTGATCTTGCAGCAAGCGGCCAACCTGATCCAACTGATCGGGCCCACCAGCCTCTTGAAACAATACAACCGGCGTGTAACCGAAGCGTTCGAGACCAGCCGCGTGGTGCGCCGCTATGGCAAAAGCTATCGCAACCTGTGCGAGAACCTGGCGGAATACAATGCCGTTCGCCTCCAGGAAGTGGCCATCTCGGCAAACATTGAAGTGGCCCCCGACATCCATGTGGAAAGCCTGCTGGCCGATATTTTCTTTGTGATCGACAAACACCTTTCCCCCGAGATCGTCGTCTCCACGCTCGCCGCGCTCCAGGACAAAGGAACCCTGACCGAACAAATTTTTGAAGGTCCCCCAACGCACTACGGCTTTATCGTCGACGAGTCGCTCGATACCAACCTTCCGCTGAACAAAGTTTTTACGTCCGATATTATCCGGCTCATTCTCCAACTGCGCAAACCCGACGGTGGCGACATACAGACGCGCGAAAACCTGACCAACCGGTTGATCGTTGCCGTGCGCAACCTCACGCTTTCGCTGTACATCGACAATCGCAGCATCACCACGGGTGCCCGGGATTGTTTGCAATTGCTCGACAGCATCCGGCACATTCCCAGGCTGAGTCCGGGCAAATGTAAAATTGTGTTCATCCGCAACACGGTGGAAGTGGCCTATGATATGAATATGGCCATTGCGCTCTTCGAGGAAAAGAAAACCCTTGCCGCCGTGGCCTTGGAGGCAGACACGCCCGACCTACCCTTGCCGGAAGGCACGCGTTTTCCGTTGGATTACTATCCCGTGCAGAACGCACTGCCTCTCACCTATGGCGTGGGTGTAGACGGACTTCCCGGCACCGCCACCGACGAACGGAAAGCGCAGGCAAAACAACTGAAGGGCTATCTCTTCTTATTTGAACAAATGCTGGCCGGCTACTATGCGCAACTGGCCAACGTCAATTCTTTTTTTTCGGCAAGGCCCGATGTAGAGACCACCCTATATCAACAGCCGCTGTATCACCTGCCGCGGGTAGCCGACCTGTTCGCCGATTTTGATCCGGCAGCAGAAGCCTGGGAAGATTTTCAGGCCGACCCTAACAACGCCTACCGGCAAACGTTGAACACCGCTCTTGAAACAGAAGATCAGTTTCTCGACAGGAGGCATCGCATGCTCGACCATTTGTTGTCGCGGCATGGCGAAAGCCTGGAAGATTTTATGGCGATGGCCTATCGCCAGATTTACGCGACACCTGCCGCTTCCGCGGAAATACAAGAACAACGGCGTCGCAGCACGGCGCACCGGTTGCTCCAGGAAAAAGCGGCGTTTTATTATGACCTGCCCGACCTGCACCAGGGTCGCTTGCAAAGTTTTGGGCTTCCCGCGTGGCGAAAAAAAACATTGATCCGGGTCACTGAAGTCACGCCCGGTATTGAGTGGGCGTGGCAGATCCTGGACTATACAGGAGCCGCCCTGTGGCAGCAGGACATACCCGAATCTACGGCCACCGCAGCGCAACTGAAAGCAGAGGAAGTGCTGTCGCTATCCACCGTGACCAGTAACTACAGCGTTGTTGCCGTAGTTGGAGGATTTCGCGTGCGACTATCTTCGGGTACGGATGTGGTGGCAAGAAGTGTTCAGCTCTTTCCGACCTTGTTGGATGCCAACAATGGCATACCCGTCATCTTGCAGCGTGTCGTGCAGACGTGGGTGCGTCACGATCTTGCGCCATTGGAGGCGCGACTTTATCATCTGCTCGAGATCGCTACGATAGGCGATCGTCGCCAGTTGGTAACACCGGTCACCGACTATTTCGAGATCTATAACGATGGACTTTTTAAGCGATTCCGGTTGCGGCAAACGCCCGATCCGCTCAGTCCGATCCTGTTGGAGAGCGAAACCAATTTTCCCGATGTTGCTGCAACCCGTGTGGCCATTGACGTGGCCATTCGAAATGGATTGGTAGCAGAGAATTATGAGACCAATTTGCCCGCAGCCGGCCCTTTCGAGATCAGGCTAGAGGATACGACTGGTGTTATTCTTGCGCGCTCGCCGGGAACATTTGCCACGCCGGGCGCTGCAGCCACTGCAGCAGGATTGATCCGGCAACTGTTGTATCGCTACTTTAGCCTCGAAGGATTTTATATGGTCGAGCACATTTTACTCTATCCTGTGGCGACCACCGATCCGCCGCTGGCGATCGAAGACGCCTCCAACCCATGTCAACCGATTGTTGTTCCCCGCAAGGATACGTACTCCTTTCAAATCACGTTTGTGTTCCCTTCCGGATATGTGCGCAAGGGATTGGTCCGGGAAGAATGTCAGCCCGATCGTTTTCGAGATCTCGAGTTCCGCGAATATGCCGAGCGCACCATTCGCAAAGCTTGCCCCGGACACATCCTGCCGGTGGTGCTTTGGGTGGATCGCCGGGAAGGT
>CBIHQM010000591.1:0-3424 GCA_966211885.1 uncultured Chryseolinea sp. | reverse complement strand
CAGACTGCCAAGGGTTAGCCCGAGCTTGTATTGAAAATCGAAGGAGAAAATAATGTACAAACCGAAGAGCACGATGAAGCCCAGCACCAGCTCGAATTTTTTTATGCGTGTACGATTCATCCACGGCTCCAGGATGGCCGTCCACAACGAGTTGGTGGCGAAGCCTACGAGACTTACCGAAACGTTGGCTACACGGCCTGAACCGAAGAAGCACACCCAATGCAGGGCCACGATAAATCCGATGAGAATAAGGTAGACGAAATTCCGGGATGTGACCTGGAACGTGCCTTTCGTTAATATGATCACGAGCCCAATTCCCAAACAGGCCAATAGCGCGCGAAAGAACACCATCTCCATGGTCGGGATGGACACCAGTTTTCCGAGGATGGCGGAGAAGCCCCAGAGGAAAACGATAAAATGTAGCTTGAGATAATCTGCGCGGGTGGCCATTTATCGGGGAACGTATTTATACATGACGAGGGTGATGATGAAGAAGATGATGTTGGGTATCCACACAGAGATCTGCGGCGGCATGGAGCCCGCTTCCGCAAAGGTCCGGAATAAAGTAAAGAATAGGATGAACAGGAACGACAGCACAAACCCGAGGGCAATCTGCAACCCCGTGCCACCCCGGCTTTTGCGCGACGATACGATGACGCCCATGAAGACCAGGATGAGGATCGTAAAGGGCGAGGTGTAGCGCGTATATTTTTCCACCTGGTAAAGCTCCACGCCCGTAGACCCGCGCTCACTGAGCATATCAATGTAATCGTCCAGTTCGTTTAGCGTCAGGCCTTCGGAACGAAGGTAGTCGCTCTCGAACTCTTTGGGTTGGATCACCAGGGCCGTGTCGCGCGCCGAGCCGCTAAAGACCTTGGCGGTGTCGGGCAAGGCGGAGTGCGGCGTGTAGCCTTGTTTCACTTCCAGGGCGTTGGGAATATGGAAGAGGCTGTCCACCCTGCGGATGATCCAGTCGCGCATGATCCAGTTGTGTTTGACGGAATCCCACTCAATGCGGTCGGCCGTAAGTTTTTCAACGAGTCGGTTGTGCTCGAACTTCTCCAGGGTGAAGTGATAGCCGGTCTGGTTCGAGTTGTTGTAGCTTTGCATATACAGGTAGACGTCGGGCGCCACCTGGATGTGGATATTGCGTTTGTCGAAATAGTATTTGTTTTTGAGATAATGCAACTCGAATGCTACACGTTCTTTTGTAGAGTTCGGAATGATCCATCCCGTCAGGGCAAAGTTGATCACGCCCACAAACGCGGCGCCCACGAGGTAGGGAGCCAACATGCGACGGAAGCTGATGCCGGCGCTGAGCATGGCGATAATTTCGGTGTGCCCTGCCATCCGCGAACAAACATACACGGCCGCGATAAAGATCGTGATGGGCGTGAGCAAGCTGCCAATGCCGGGGATGTATACCAGGTAATAATACAGGATCGATTTGGCGTGGAGGTTTGCCGCGGAGAACTTGTCCATCTTGTCGGTCAGGTCAATGACCGTGATGACCGACAACAGGATCAGCACCACAAAGAAAAATGTGACGAGGAAGGTCTTGAGGATATATTTATCGAGCAGCTTCATGTAACCTTCACCGGTTCCGTGTCAGAGGCGTTGAGAAACTATTTTTACCATGTTGTTTTTCCAGGTCGTGAATGTGCCGGCTTCAATCTGCTTCCGGGCCTCGCTCACCAACCAAAGGTAGAACGTAAGGTTATGAATGGAAGCAATTTGCGCGCCTAATATCTCTTTATTGATGATGAGGTGCCGTAAATAGGCCTTCGAATGAAACGTGCTTACATAGCCGCCCAACGTGGCGTCGATGGGAGAAAGGTCGTCTTTCCATCGCTCATTGCGGATGTTGATGATGCCTTGGGTGGTAAACAGCATGCCATTGCGGGCATTTCGCGTGGGCATCACGCAATCGAACATGTCGATGCCCAACGCGATGCACTCCAGGATATTCTCTGGCGTGCCCACGCCCATCAGGTAGCGCGGTTTGTCCTGGGGAAGGATGCCACAGACCAGGCTGGTCATGGCATACATGTCTTCATGCGGCTCGCCCACGGACAATCCGCCGATGGCGTTTCCGGGTTGATCCTGCGAGGCGATGAACTCGGCCGACATTTTTCGCAGGTCGTTATACACACTGCCCTGCACAATGGGGAACAGTGCCTGCTCATACCCGTACCGCGGTTCGGTCTCCGCCATGCGGTCCACACAACGCTTCAGCCACCGGTGGGTCATGTTCATGGAGTTTTTAGCGTAGGCGTATTCGCAGGGATAGGGCGTGCATTCGTCGAAGGCCATGACAATGTCGGCGCCGATGGTGCGCTGGATGTCCATCACACTTTCCGGGCTAAAGGTGTGCTTAGAGCCGTCGATGTGGGATTTAAAGATGACACCCTCTTCGGTGATCTTCCGGTTGGCGCCCAGGGAATAAACCTGGTAGCCCCCGCTGTCGGTGAGAATGGGCTTAGACCATCCGTTGAAGCGATGGAGACCGCCGGCTCTTTCCAGCAGGTCGGTGCCGGGGCGCAAATAAAGGTGATAGGTGTTGCCCAGGATGATCTGGGCCTGCACGTCGTTCTCCAGCTCGCGTTGGTGAACGGCCTTTACGGAGCCGGCCGTGCCAACCGGCATGAATATAGGAGTCTGTATTTCACCGTGCCCGGTTTGCAGAATGCCCGTGCGGGCAGCCGATTTCGGGTCGACGGACGTGAGCTTGAATTTCATGAATGGGCGCAAAAATAGCGCTATGTCATCAGAAATCCTCGGCTCCTGGCTGGCTTGGGTGGCCTAATGAATGCCGGAACCCAGGTAGGAGTCCACATTTTGCTGGGTGATCACTTCCAGGGGGAACAATTCCAGGGCGGGTGCCGACTTTTTGAACATCAGGTGATTGACCAGGTGGCTGATCCCCAGCAGCGCCTGCCGTTTGGGATTTTGGTTGATCAGGAAGTCGATAATGCCTGAGCGCAGGTATTTCAGGTTCTCCTCCAGCAAATCGTAGCCGATCAGGCGGATGTCCTTTTTGCCATATTTTTCAAGGAATGAGGCTGCCACGGCGGTTCCTTTGGAGGTGCTCACAAAGATGCCCTTCAGCGTATCGTCGCCCAGCAGCTCGATGAGCTGGTTTTTGAATGTGGGCTCGTTGGGATTGAGAATGAAGTCGACGATCTCGAATTTATGCTTGCGGTGCTCCTGGAAATATTCCCGGAAGCCTTTTTCCTTTTCCAACAAGTGAATGGAGTCGTGGACGTCTTCATCTATATGGAGTACGGCAAAGGTGCCGGACTCGTGTTGTCCTAAATTAATGAGTTCTGCCCCCACCCGGCCGCGTTGGTTGTGGGTTTTGGCGATAAAGAACACCCGGGGGGGCGCGGGGGTGGTGGTGGTGTTAAATAAAGACAGAAAAAAC
>CBIHQM010000590.1:0-3431 GCA_966211885.1 uncultured Chryseolinea sp. | reverse complement strand
AACGGAAACACCAACCGGCAGCGTGTTGAAAGCCGGATGCCCCAATTTTTAAAAGCGTATTATGAGCCCTACCTCGTGAAGCGCTTTGGCAAAACCTTGTCCGAAATTTATAAAGGCAACGATCACTACACACTTTTTCTTATGCCGCTGAAGGATGTTCACCTCAGCACGATGATCTTCGAGAACCAGGAAGGAAAGGAGATGCTCACCTATGCGCTGGTCATCATCGCGCTGATCATCCTGGTGCTGGTAAGCATCAACTACACCAACCTGGCCACGGCGCTTTCGCTGCAGCGGTCCAAAGAAGTGGGCATTCGCAAGGTGACGGGAAGCCGCAGTGGCGCATTGTTCATCCAGTTTCTTTTGGAGTCTGTGCTGGTGGCGTTCATCGGGCTGCTGCTGGGGATCGCGATGCTGGAAGTGACCTTGCCCTTCTTCAATGTGCTGTCGGAGAAAAACCTGCATGTGAACTACGCCAATCCTTTCATATTGCTGGCCTTGGTTGGGTTCGCAGTGATGCTGGGGGTGTTGTCGGGTTTCTACCCGGCGCTTTCGTTTGCTTCGTTCAACCCGGTACGCGCCCTGAAGGGACGTGCCATGATCAAGGGAAATCGCGAATGGCTGCGCAGTGGCCTGGTGATCTCTCAGTTCACCATTTGCATCGTCATGATCGTGTGCACCCTCGTGGCCTACAAACAACTGCAATATATGACCACCCGAAACCTGGGATTTGCAAAAGATCACCTGATGGTGTTGAAGCGTCCCGGTGGCCTGGGTGATAACCGGTCGGCCTTCAAGAACGAATTGTTGAAACAGCCTGGCGTGTTACAAGTCAGTTACGTCAACACAACGCCCGGCCGGCATTTCGATGGCCACGGTCAGCATTTCGCAGGCACTCCGAAAGATGAGAGCCCGACGGTGTTCCCCCTTGTGGCCGATGCCGACATCCTGGAAACGCTTTCTTTGAAGATGGTCCAGGGAAAAACTTTTACCGCCGGCGAAAAACCACAGGCCATCCTGAACGAAGCCGCCGTAAAAGCATTGGGCATGAAAGACCCGTTGCAAGAAACGATCGACCGGGGAACGCTGGGTGACATGGACGTCAACATTGTGGGGGTGGTGAAAGACTTCCATTTTCAATCGTTCCACCACGCCATCGAACCGATGGTGATCTATTTCCGCAACGGCGATCTTCGCAAGACGGAGAATGACGCCAACTATATTTTGGTGAAGGTCAAAGGCGCCGACATGACCGCCACGTTGAAAGGCATTGAGAAAACCTGGAAGCAATTGTCGAATGGTTATCTTTTTGAATATTCCTTCCTCGACGAAGACTTCAATAAATTGTTTGCCCGCGAGCAAACGACCGCCCATATCTATACCGCCTTCTCGGTGATCGCCATCGTTATTGCGTCCATCGGCTTGCTGGGGTTGGCATCCTTTTTCACAGCGCGACGGACCAAGGAGATCGGTGTCCGCAAAGTGGTGGGTGCATCCATCCTGAATATTGCTGCCCTGCTTTCGCGCGACTTCATCCGGTGGTTGGTCGTGGCTACGTTGTTGGGATCGGCCGTGTCATTTTATTTGATTCAACAATGGCTGAGCAATTTTGCCTATCACACGCCACTGCCCTGGTGGGTCTTTGTGTTGGCGGGTGTGTTGGCCCTGTTCGTAATGGTCCTGGCGCTGGGCTGGCATATTTTCCAGGCGGCCAGGCGCAATCCCACCGAGGCGTTGCGGACGGAATAGCGCGATTGATTATATTGAGCGCCTAAAAACTCACAAATTCTCTTATGAAAATTCGTTCAGCGGTCGCCGGCCTTTCGGGGCTGATCCTGGTTTGCTTTGCTTGTCAGGTAAAACAAAAAGAAACTTCAGCGACAACAGCCGATACACTCGTCGCCGACACGGTGGTTACAGCAGCGGATGTCGCCAATCTCGTCGAAAATGATACCACGGCAAACGACTGCGTCCGTGCCGAACCTGAGCCCGTGTTAAAGAAAGCCAGTTACCCCAACGAGATCTTTCAACGAAAGCCCGACGGCAGCGCCATAGAAAGCACCGACCTTGCCAACAACGACCGCCTCATCATTTATCACAAGGGATGTGAATACTACTGGCTCACGTTCCGCTTTGAGACCTCGCGCTTCCAGGCCGACACGACCGACGTTCCGTATTGGATGGACAAGGCTGTGGGTTTTATGCGGGATATTCGCAAGGGCTTGGACGCCGGCGTTGATGTCGACAACGGCACCGAAGCCATCGCGCTTCTGTTAAAGGAAAATAAAACCGCTGAACTGACGGAAGAAATCGTTTTTGAGGAAGGATCGATCCGGAGCGCCGCCACCCTCGATCGCATACAGAAAATAGACGATCGCCGCTACGCGATCGAGATCTCGTTCTTTACAGGTCCCTTATGAGCATCCTAAACCAACAGCCATGAAAGTAAAGCTATACCAAATCGACGCGTTCACCGACAAAGTCTTTGGTGGCAATCCCGCAGCGGTTTGTCCATTGCAACGATGGCTCCCGGATAGCCTGATGCAAAAGATCGGTATGGAAAATAACCTCGCGGAGACAGCCTTCATCGTGCCGGAAAACGGCCGGTATGCCATACGTTGGTTTACGCCGACGGTGGAAGTGGACCTCTGTGGTCATGCCACCCTGGCCTCGGCTTATGTCTTGTTTCATTACGAGGGACACGCTGGCGATGAGATCCTTTTTCATTCTCCGCGCAGTGGACCGTTGAAAGCCACCCGGAAAGGCGCGTTGTTAACCCTGGATTTTCCAACCGATGTTTACGAACCGGTGGCTTTAACGCCTCCGCTGATGGACGGGCTCAGCATCCGGCCGCGCGAAGCCTTCAAGGGTAAAACGGATTTCATGCTGGTGTTCGACTCGGAAGAGCAAGTCAGAAACGTGCAGCCGGATTTTCAAAAGATCGCGATGTTGCCGGGACGGGGAGTGATCGTTACAGCGAAAGGCGACACCGTGGACTTTGTGTCGCGGTTCTTTGCGCCTCAATCGGGTGTGAATGAAGATCCCGTTACCGGCTCGGCACACACTACCTTAGCACCTTATTGGGCCGCGCAACTTGGGAAGACCACGTTGACCGCCCGCCAACTCTCCGCGCGGCAAGGCGAATTGCAATGCCGGCTCGTGGGCAATCGCGTGGAGATCGGTGGTTTTGCCAAGCGTTATTTGATCGGTGAGATCGATGTAGAAGAAAAATAAGCTTTCCACAAAAAAGGAGGTGAATCGTTTGCATAACATTGGCATAACATAACGGTCCCCTATACGCCGTTTACGCCGTGTACCGTATGACACCCGAAACGTACCTTTGACGTAAGAAAAGATTCCAATCACGTCCCCGAAATAAGATCGTTGGTATATATTTTTATCGTAATCGTTTTCTAAAGCGCTTCGCTGAG
>CBIHQM010000589.1:0-3437 GCA_966211885.1 uncultured Chryseolinea sp. | reverse complement strand
GTGGCCTTCAAGCCATATTTATTTTGGGCAAACGATGAAAGGGACACGGACATAGCGAGAAGGAGAAGCGTCAGGCGTTGCATAGGGAAATATTGATGATAAAACAAAAGATCACAACGACGCCTCTTCAGGACTGGCCCAGCATCGCTTTGTAAATATCAAAATTCTCTTCATCAAAACATACGAAGAGCACCTGTTCGATAGAGGAATTCGTTTCCAGAAAACGGGTCACTTCCGCGACGGCGATCTCTGCCGCCCGTGGTTTTGGGAAGCCATAAATCCCGGTACTGATATTCGGAAAGGCAATAGACTTCACATGATTCGCTACGGCCAGTTCCAGGCTGTGGCGGTAGGCGCTGGCGAGCAGCGCTTCCGTTTTCGGGTTAGTGCCCTGCCACACCGGCCCAACGGCATGGATAACAAATTTTGCGGGCAACCGTCCTGCACCCGTGATCACGGCTTCTCCCGTTGGACATCCTCCTTGGCGATTGCGTATCGCGCGACATTCCTCCAACAATTGTGGACCGGCCTTGCGATGGATGGCGCCATCCACGCCACCACCTCCCAGCAGGCTCGTGTTGGCCGCATTCACGATGGCATCCACTTCCAGGGTGGTGATGTCGGCTTGGATGCATTCGAGGGGGATCATGTTTTGTTTTTTGTGTCGATGATGATGGTCACCGGGCCGTCGTTGAGGAGGGCCACTTTCATATCGGCGCCAAATTCGCCTGTCTGCACGGCTTTGGCGAGTTGTGTTTCCACGGCCTGTACGAATTGGTTGTACAACGGTATCGCTACCTCCGGCTTGGCGGCTTTGATATAGGATGGGCGATTACCTTTTTTGGTGCTCGCGTGCAGGGTGAACTGGCTCACCACGATCATGTCGCCGCCGGCGTCTTTCACGCTCACGTTCATCACGCCCTGGTCATCTTCAAAGATGCGCAGGTTCACGATCTTCGCCGCCAGCCAGTCGATGTCCTCGGCGTTGTCGGCATCTTCTATTCCTACCAAAACCAAAAGGCCCGTGCCGATGGAAGCTTTGACAACCTGTTCGATGGTGACAGACGCGGACGAGACGCGTTGAATGACTGCGATCATATGAAAATAAAAAGGTTAATCCCGTAGATCCCGCCCGCTACTCAAAATTGTTGCAGGTCCGCGGATTCGTGGATGAAAATACCTTTTTTATCTTCCGATGCAAAGTGCTGCATGGCGCGAGCCACGTTAACGGACTCGATGGCTTTGTATTTTTTGGGGATCAGAAATCCGAAAGCCTTGTAGAAAAATTTGGCGGCGTCTTCCGCCGAGCGTTTCTCCGTGCGCGGCCCCAAAAGCAAAGAGGGTCTGAAAATATGAACGGCATCAAAGGCGACGCTGGAGATGGCTTCTTCAATTTCACCTTTCACCTGGTTGTAATAAATGGAAGAGTTTTTGTTCGCGCCCAAAGCCGACACCAACATAAATTTCTTTGCCCCTACAGACCGGGTTGTTTTCGCCAGCAAAAAAGGGAAATAGAAATCTACCTGATAGAAATTCTCTTTGGAGCCTGCCTTCGCCATGGTTGTGCCCAGGCAGCAGTACACATCGTCTGCCTTGAGGGCGGACGAATTTTCCCCAAGGCGCGCGAAGTCGACCCTGATCTGGGTCAGTTTAGGATGCTGTGGCAGGTCCACGCGGGTGAGCGCGGTCACTTTGGTATACGCGGGGTTTTGCAAGAGCAGCGACAACAGTTGGCTGCCAATCAATCCGGTGCTGCCGGCAATCAATGCGGTTTTCATAGGCTGACTTCCCGCGCTTTTTCCCAAGCCAGAAATTTATCGATCTCCAGTCGCATGGCGTTATACACCCAAACCAAAACGGCAAAGTCGTCGGTTAGGCCGGTGACGGGGATCACATCCGGGATGAGGTCGAGGGGGTTCACAAAATAGAGGAGGGCGGCCACGAGGGTGAGCATGGTTTTCCAGGGGATCTCGCGATAGTCACCCATCACATAGGCCCGCAGCAGGCGGCCCAGCACTAAGAATTTTTCCCGGAAAGTCTGTATTCGAACGTCACCCCATTTCACGGTGTTGACCTTCCCGGCAAATTGCAGCAGCAAGGTCCTCATACGGCCTGGTTTGCCCAAAAGACGGGCAGCCTGGCGTGTGGCCAACTCGAAAAAGCGATTTTTCATCGGCAAAAGTTATATGCTCCAAATGCGAGAGGGTGCCTTGAAAACGAAACCTGCCGGGGATTAATTCCCTCAGAAAGTTTGCTGGATCTCCTTCTTCAGCTCCAGCAGCGCGTGTGCCAGCGGGTCAACGGACTTGGTGATCGATTTCTCAAATATCTTTTTCGAAAGGTCCAGGCTGGTGCTATCCATGGTCATTTCGCTGGCGGCGTCGTTGATGGAGACGATGAGGTCTTCCTTGGCATTTTTGATCATTTCCCATACGCCTTCACTAATATACACCTGTTGCGACACATTATGGTTATACTCGTTCCGGATCTCGGCCAGCAACAATTGGTGGAACTCGCGCGAGGCCATCCCCGACGTGCTGAGGCGTACCAGCAGGTTTTGGGGGGCCATTCGTTCCAGGAACAAGGCCATGCGTTCGTAGGCCTGCAGGCGGTTGGGCAACACGGTTTCGATACTGCGGCTGCGCACTTCCAGCTTTTTCAGATCGATTTCTTTCTGAATAAAGGTGCGTACCAGCAAAAAGGCCCCATACAACACGAGGGCGGCGGGAACCAAAACCATGATGAACATTACCAGCGGATCCATAGAATTTATTTACAGCTATTTGTGTTTGAAATTAAATAATTTTGAGCGCTAAATTACTTCCTGCAACAGATGTTTGAAAGCCTTCAACCCGTAACCTTGTCACCCCGGGCGGCGGAAGAGATACGCAAGATCATGCAAACCAAGAACATTCCCGCCGGCTACGGTCTGCGTGTGGGCGTGAAGGGTGGCGGCTGTGGCGTATCCCTGCTCATCGGGTTCGACAAAAAGAAGGACACCGATATCGCCTACACCATCAGCGACATTCCCGTCTACATCGACAAGCGACATACCATGTATATCATCGGCAAGGAGGTTGATTTTTTTGAGGGGGACGAGGCGAGAGGGTTCGTGTTCGTGGATCCGTCGAAAGAAGATCAGCCGGTCGAAAAGTAGTCTAACGTCTTTTCTCCACCTGAACACTGGCCTTGGCGCATTTGCCACCAATGGGTGGGTTGAGCTTGGATATTCTGAATTTCACGGAAAGTGTGGTGGGCAGTTGCTGCAATATATCGTTCACGATCTTTTCGGCCACGGTCTCCAGCAGCTTGGAAGGTAGCTGCATCTCGGCTTTCACAATCTGGAAAATGGTCTCGTAGTTCACGGTGCCCCCGAGTTCATCTTCGGCGGCGCCTTTGGAGAAGTCGGTTTCCACAGAAACGTCCACCTCAAACCA
>CBIHQM010000588.1:0-3439 GCA_966211885.1 uncultured Chryseolinea sp. | reverse complement strand
CGGCGCGCGCCCACTTGCCGGCATAAGGTTTGGTGAGTGCTGTAGAGGCTCTGATAAAGTAAAACGCTTTTATAGAGCCTCTTGCCACGGCTTCGTGAACGTTGTTTTGGATGGCGAAGGGATGGGAGTATCCCAATTCTTTTACGACGAGTCGATAGTTACCTTGCTGTTGAAACGATGTGAAGTCGGCGATGCGGGTCTTTTTGTTAGTGAAGATTGCCGGGCGGTAGTCGCTTAATTTTCCTTCCCATACTTTTTTCTTTTCTCCGATGGTTTCGATATAAAATTCAGCAGGGCTTTCAGCGGTGATTACGGCCACTTTTTGACTTGCGGGGTAAAAGCCTGTTTGGTTAAGGTGAATATCTGCCGAAAAGCCATCTTGTGCTTTGCCCGCGCAGGTCGCATGGAGTAACAAGACGGTGACGAGGATGCTTATTTTGGATGACATAGAATTCAGTTTCGTATTTTTTTGTAATGCCGGAAGACCGCGTCATGTCGCAGGCACAAGTTTTTTAAAGATCTACGCCAGTAGTTCAAGACATCCCGAATTTCGAGAGCACTGAAACTGGATAACCTGCACATGTGCTGAAACGAACACCGGCACACACCGAGAGTCGCACGCCCGATTGAAATACATCACCACACAGATTCCGCGCGCTATCCACGGGGTTCCTTGGGCCACCTGCGGAGCGACGAGCTTGTCGGAATGCGCGGCTGTACTTCGTCATGTCGCAGGCACGGGCTTTTTAAAAAGCTACGCCAGTAGTTCAAGACATCCCGAATTTCGAGAGCACTGAAAGTGGATAAACTGCACACGTGCTGAAACGAACACCGGCAAACACCGAGAGTCGCACGCCCGATTGAAATACATCACCACACAGATTCCATGCGCTATCCACGGGGTTCCTTGGGCCACATGCGGAGATCGAGGAAGCGCGCGCCTGCGGAACGACGAGCTTGTCGGAAAGCCCTGCCGTACTTCCTGGATATCTTGCCATCAGCCTTGATGTAAAAGTAACGTTAAATTATTGGGTCATTAATTTATCCAGCAAAATCATTTTGGAGCCGGAGACCCGGATGAAATACAGACCAGCGGGAAGATGGGCATGAAATTCCGCGGAGGTTTGGGATGGATCGATGGTTGCTCTGAAGGCGGTTTTGCCCGTGGTGTCCAACAGTTCCATCTTGTCAAATCCGGCAGTTGGAAAATCCAGCCTAAAATTCTCGTTAGCAGGATTGGGATACACTTTCATTTTCTGGATGGGTTGTTCCTTCTCAACAGGCGTAATGATGTTCTCGCCATTCTCGACCAACACGTAAACCACTGACCTGGGAGGAGCAGTCACTTTTATGCCACTTCCGACAAGCGCCGACCGGGCTTTGATGCTTTCCACATTTGCCGGGCCACCGGACGACAGTGCGGGCCCCTGACCGTTCACCGAAACCTTTAGCGAGAATTCTCCATTGTCGGTGCCGCCGGTCAGCGTGTGGGTGTAGAACCGGTTACCATAGCCAAAGTGCTGCAGGTTTACGGCAACGGTTTGTTCGGATGTGCCTTTGTTCACAATGACCAGCCCTACCTCTCCGGAATGAAACGTGGAAGCATAGGCCACCACATCCGAACTACCCGAGACGGATGCGTTCACCATGTTATCGCCAAAGTATTTTTGAAAATAATACATGTAGAAATAGATCGGTCTCGGATTCCACTTCGGGATGCCACCCGGCTCGTCGCCGTTGTTGAACATGCCATGATCATCGCCGTTGCTCCATCCATTGGCCAGGTCCCAGCGACTGGCCATGCCGTATTTGTTTTTCATCAGTTCACCCAACACCATTGTTGCGTGCAGGCCGCTGATGTAGGACACCATTTGTTTGGAATGCACGGCAAAGATATTCCATTCGGTGAGCGCGATGGGTTTTATGGGTTGGCCTGCGTCGGTTATGGTTTTCTTCAGAAAGCTCATGATGTCTGTGGGGACGGTCAACGCGGTAGCGAGAATGTCGGCAGCTTTCGAGTCGGTATCGTAGGGTGTGAAGTAGCTGTGGGCAATATAAAAATCGGGGGTTGATGTCGCGTTGGACAATACGCCCGTGTTCCAGTTCCGCTCGATATCACCCGACCAACTCGCGGGCGGTGCTTCGAACAACTGGGCGCCAAGGTGAATTTCCACACCGAGCTCCGTGGCCGCTTTGCGCATGGAGTCGGCAAATACTTTGAAGTGTTTGCCATAGATCTCGCCGGTCATGATCTCGGGCTGGCCGTCTTTGTTGTCGGCGGTCTTGATGCGGTAGCCGGCTTGCCAGGTGCCATAATTTTCGTTTCCAAGCTCCCAGAACTTTGTGCGACCGTTGTCATAGCGCACCCAATCGGCGGCGAGATGCGCGGCGGCGGCGACCGGATTTTCGGCGGTGCTGTAGCGCGCATAGCTGTAGTTCACCGTGATGATGCCGGTGCTTTTTGTTTGCTTCAGCATTTCATAATAGTTATCCAGCGACATGGTCCAGCTTTCAGCATTCTTCCCAAACCAATACGGATTCGGGTCGCCGGTGGTGCCATCTGCATTGATGAGTGTCGGGGGAACATCGGCCGGAAGCTGGGACGCATTTTGAGCATTCCAGAAATAAACACTGCTGATATTCCCGCCGGGAAAGCGCAGCACATTTGGTGATAAGGTCTTGATGTAGCCCAGCAACGCGGGCTGATCTACCATTTGTGTCATGTAGATGTTGGCATTATTTCCGTAGAGATATTTCGATACGGGGGCCACCACATTGGAAACGTCCACCGAGACGGTAGCCGTGGATGGTTTTGAGGGTTTATCAAATTCCGCAAAGGAAGGAATAACAGCATCCTTTGCGGTTGCATCGTCCAGAAAAAAACCTTGCGTATCCTGGGCCTCGACCGGCACGGACAGGAGGTTGATAAAAAGAAGAATGGCGTAAAGTCTCCGCATGTAAATGAATGAGTTGTCGGCAAGCGATGCCGGTGTAAAAAATCCGGTGGCACATCTTTGCGGACGTACCACCGGTATAAGATCAAAATGCTCTAAAAGGTTTACAGCAATCCGATATCATCTATGAAGATCACGTAGGGGGCTCCGCCTTGATCCTGAAAAACAAATTCATTGATGGTCGATGGGCTGCCCAACTCCGTCAGCGGGATAGTATAGTCGGTCCACACGCCCTCCGTGATGGCCAATGACTTTTGTGTGCCCACGACGCCATCATTGTCTTTGATAAACAACATCACGCTCTTGCCGGTTGTACCCGCTCCTCCAAAGATCGACAACTTCACCGCGGTATAATTATTGACCAACACAAACGTGTTTGACGGATGCGATTGAGAACCACCCCAGGCGCCATCGTAGGTAATCTTCATGGATTTGTCGCCACGCTTGGCTTCCTGCGTGCTCGTCCAATCGGTGGTACTGCTCCA
>CBIHQM010000587.1:0-3451 GCA_966211885.1 uncultured Chryseolinea sp. | reverse complement strand
GATAAAAAAGTACGATGAGTCCATCCATGTGCTGGCTCAAATCGCTTCCGTGGCGGATGCCATATCCTGGTTCCAAACTAATCCGGTCGCTTCCGTTGATCTTGCCTTTATGGACATTCACCTGGAAGATGGCGACAGTTTTCAAATTATCAGCAAATTGAACCTGATGACCCCGGTCATCTTTACGACGGCGTTCGATGACTACATGATCAAAGCTTTTAAGGTCAACAGCATCGATTACCTGCTGAAGCCGGTGAACTACGAAGAACTTGCTGCTGCGCTTGATAAATTCCGGTCTTTACGATCCGGCAATGAATTCCGATCGGGATCAATGCAGGCAGATCTGAAGACCTTGATGAATCAGCTGAGCCAGCAAAATAATCCACCGTTCAAGGACAGATTTATGGTAACGGTTGGGACGAAGATCCGATCGATCCAAACGGAAAACATTGCTTATTTTTATCTGGAGGAAAAAACAGTTTTGTTGGTTACACAGGATGGTACAACGCTCCCGATAGACTACAGCCTAGATAAACTTATGCAGATCATCGATCCGAAACAATTCTTTCGAGTCAGTCGGCAATTTGTTGTATCGCTGAAGTCGATTCAAATGGTACACACAATCTCGGCAGGAAAACTCAAGTTGGACTTGATGCCAAAAACGAAACAAGAAGTTGTTGTAAGCGGCGACCGGGTTGCTGACTTCAAGGAATGGTTGGGGAAAGATTGATCCCATAGCTCCCGATAGCTATCGGGACGGGACGGGATCGCGTCTTGAAAAGCGGCATTCGGATCAGTCGATTGGTCGTTCAGGAAAGTCCGTTGGAATAACTGAGCTTTCACATTTAAGTTGCGTTGAGATCAAAAAAGCAAAAAAGAAACTGAAATATGATCGGAAGCTATCTCAAAACATCGGGACGCAACTTAATGCGCAACAAGCTATTTTCGGCCATCAATATGGTGGGCCTTGCCATCAGCATGTCTGTCGGTTTATTGCTGATCGCGTTCGTACTCGACCTGCGTTCGTACGACAGGTTCAACAAACAGGGCGACAGGATCTATCGCATCACCAACGCAGTGACTTCGAATGGTGTTCAGAACGGAAAGTTAGGGACCACGTCGATAAAGACCGGAAAACTTATCCGCGAGAAAATGACCGGCATTGATGAAGTCGCCATTCTGCGCAGCGACTTTTCACAGGATGCGAAAGTTGGCGACAACATTGTTCCCATCAAGGGTTTTTGGGCCGAGCCCTCGTTGTTCAGGATCTTTACCTTTCCAATGCTGGAAGGCAATCCCGCCACGGCGCTCAATGATCCTTACTCGATCGTTCTCACGGAGACCGCCGCCAGGAAACTCTTCGGCAACGAGTCTGCCCTCGGCAAGGCCATCAGATTCGATACCCTCGATTACCAGGTGACCGGTGTGATGAGAGACGTTCCTTTCTTTTCGCATCTCAACTTCGAGGCGCTCGTGTCGTTCTCCACGGCTGAAAAAATCAATAAAGACGATCATCGTTTTGAGTCCTGGGCAAGTATGTATTCGAACTACGTGTATCTGCTTCTGCCCGAAAATGCCGATAAGGTCTCCATCCAGTCACAGCTCGATGCCATTGCCCGGGAGGAGAATCGAGCGGAGGAGCGCACGAAGATCCAACTTGAACTTCTTCCGCTTTATGAGATCGTGGTCGGAGAGGAGCTCCATCGCCCCATGGGGCCCGCGGGTCCGCACATGCCTCCCGTTGTGGTTTGGATACTGGGTGGCCTTGCGCTGGTGGTGATCTTGTCGGCGTGTTTCAACTATTCCAACCTTTCGATGGCAAGGGCCCTGCGTCGCTTTAAGGAGGTGGGTCTCCGCAAAGCGATCGGTGCCGGGAAAAGCCAGATCCGGCAACAATTCCTCGCGGAGGCGATCATCATCTCCCTGGCGGCCCTGCTTCTTTCCTTCCTGATCTTTCTCGCGCTGCGGCCGCAGCTCATCAACATCGCGCCCGAGATGCAACGCATGGTGAAGCTGGAGCTCACGCCGGCTATGGTCGTCGCCTTTATCGTCTTTTCGATCGCCGTGGGTGTTATGGCCGGCTTCATGCCTGCTATTTTCTTTTCAAAAGTCAGCGCGATCAATGCGCTCAGGAATGTGTCGCCGGTGAAAGTATTTGAACATGTAATTGTCAGGCGCGCCCTGGTGGTGATTCAGTACACGGTGACACTGATCTTTATCACCGCCACCGCGGTCGGCTATGTGCAGTATAAGAACATCCTGGCCTTCGACCTGGGTTTCAAAACAGAACACATCCTGAACATTAACATGCAGGACAATAATCCCGAAGCCTTTCTCAAGGAATTGGGCGAGATGCCTGAGATCACCGGGCTCTCCCGGTCGTTGATCATCACCAGTGTGGGGAATGCCTGGGGTGGGTATATGAAATACAAAGATTCGCGCGACTCCGTGCTGGTCCTGACCAACCATGTCGACGAAAACTATTTGCCTCTGCATGAACACAAACTCGCCGCCGGAGGAAATTTCAGGGCACGGCCCACCACGGCAGACGCCGCCACGGAAGTGATCGTTAACCAGCAAGTGTTAAAACGACTGAACATCGGAGGGGGCGACCCCGGGAAAGCCATCGGGGAGGAGATCACGTTCAGTAGTTTCCATGTGCATGGTCGCAAGATGACTATTGTCGGCGTGATGAATGACTTTCACTATGGCAAGGTCGACAACCTCCTCGAACCGGTGGCCTTCATGTTTTGGACACCCGGCGACCGGGCCGTCATCAATGCCAAAATACAAAGCACGGACATGCCGGGGACCCTGGCGAAGATCGAGTCGGCCTGGAAGAAGATTGATCGCGTTCATCCCCTTCAGGCGAAATTTTATGACGAAGCTATTGAAGAGGCTTACAGCGAATTTTCCGCGATGATCAAGATCATGGGCTTCCTTTCATTCCTTGCCATTTCGATTGCATCGATGGGATTGTTCGGCATGGTGGTGTTCACCACCGAGACCAGACTAAAAGAGATCAGCATCCGAAAGATCATGGGCGCCACCGCCACCAACCTTGTATTGTTACTGAGCCGCGATTTTCTATTGCTTCTCGCGGCGTCGGCGCTCGTTGCCCTGCCGGCGACATACGTCTTTTTTGAAAAGGTGGTGCTGACGAATTTTCCCTATCACACACCCGTGCAAATCGTCGAGTTGTTCGTTGGCTTTCTGATGGTGTTGTTCATCGCCATCCTCATGATCGGGTCGCAGACGTTGAAGGCAGCGAGGAGTAATCCGGCGGAGGTACTCAAGAGCGAATAGGTTGGGCACTGAAGATTTTAACCGCAAAGGCGCAAAGGGCGCAAAGTTAAAGCAAAGGAATTCTCGGTATTTGGTTTGCGTTAACTTTTCGCCCTCCGCGCCTTTGCGGTTCTGTGCATTTTCTCACCCCGAGCCAGCACGCACT
>CBIHQM010000586.1:0-3465 GCA_966211885.1 uncultured Chryseolinea sp. | reverse complement strand
AAAAAAAACTTAACCCTCTCCCATGAAAAATTCCCTCTCCCGAAAACTCAGCTTATTGGGCTTAGTCCTTTTGCTGCTCACCGTTATGCCTATCGCCTGCAAGGTCGACGTGCCACCGGACCGTGACGTGAAAATCGATGGGCCGCAAGACCTGCCTGTGAATCCTGCCTTCGAAATGAATCCCCCTATCGCCAAAAATGTGAGCATTCGAAAGCTCGGCGACAAAGAAAACAACTTGCTGGTGGTGGCCGACTTTGGCAAGGGCACAATCAAATCGCGGTATCACGCGATCCAACTCACATCGGGCAAAGTCGTGCTGCGCGACGATGGCAAAGGCGTGGATGAAACGGCCGACGACGGCAAATTCTCCATCGCCATGCATGACGATCTCACCTTGCTGGAACAGGACATCGCGGCGTTGGAAAAAAATCGCGACCGGATCACGAAAGAGATGTCGGTCGGCTTCAGAGGCCGCGAAGTCGTGGAGCGTGACCTTTCCTTCCTGAAAGACATCCATCTCGACGATTTCAGGAATGGCGGATGGATACATTTCCCGAGCTTTGACATGATATGCAGGTCAGCACTCGATGTATCGCCGGAGCATTCGCTGATGGTGGTTAATTACGACGTGATGCACAGTCCGGAAGCGTCCCATATGGGTGGTTGGACTTTTGGCACCTTGCTGAACAACATTGCCAACGAACCCGTCACCGGCGTGAGCGCGGCGACACTACTGAAAAGCATGTTGCTGATCTTCCAGCACGACACGGTCGTCAACTCCGACCTGGTGCCTGCGAGGACACGCGTCGTTCAAGTGATCACGGACCTTGTTGAACAGAGCAGCCATCCTGACCCGCGTACCTGGAATCTTTCCAACTGGCAGGACATGCCGATCGACCCTTACCTACTTAGGATGTCGCTCGTCGCCATTGTGAACAGGCTCGACTTGCGGGGCAATATGGGCTATGGCCAAGTCAACGGTGGTGAAGGGCGTTTCGTGTTCGAGATGGGCGCACCCAACGGCGACTTAGTCGGAACCTTTATTTTGGAATACAGCATCCCGATCCATACCTGTGCCGGTTTGAGAGCGTATGCACAACATTGGTACGACCTAAAAAACTATCCCATTGGCTCTCCGGCATATAACACCGCGCTGAAAGCCATCACCGATGTGTTCACAGCTCGCAATGCGGACCCTGCGCGCGCGAATGGCAGCGCGCTGAAAGTGCTGCGTACGAACGAATTTTGGATGGGCAGCAGCCGCAATTGGGAAATGCGCGAATTCAAATTGGATCCTGCCACACATCAATTTGTGCTGTCGACCACGGCGCAAGAACCGATTGAAAAGTTCAACGAAGCCTCGGCCGTCGACACGCCACCTGATGTGAATAACCTCGTGGCCTGGATCAATGCCCACGAAGCCGATGTACTCGCCGACAAACACAGCGTGCCCCTGACGGTGGAAGACCAGGTAACCCACCTCCCAGTGCCGTTCCTGGGCGCCAAGGCCCGCGTTGAAAATGGAAGGTGGAATGCCCCTGGCGTGGCGCCGGAGACCCGTCATCATTTTTCGTTGAACACTTGCACGGGCTGTCACCGGCAGGAAACAGGCACCCCCGATTTTCGGCACATCACTTCCGGCATCGGCTCCGGCACCGTTCTTTCCGGGTTTCTGACTGGCATCGATGTGCCGGACCCGGTGCAGCCGTCGATCACGCACCACTTCAATGACCTGGCGTTTCGCGCAGACAAACTGAAAGGCCTTTTGTGTACGACCTGCGAACAGCGGCCATTCCTGGACCTGATCGACGTGCTCACATTCCAGCCCAATGCGATGGTGCATTGATCTTCGCCGCGTGTCGACGTTCTGCCTGCCGGTCAGGCACGAGGCACAACAGACGGTGCAGCCTATCCGAAGAATAGGCTGCACTGAATCTGTGTCCCTGGTTTAGGGTAGTTCGGATCGAAAGGGTAGCGCGCCACCCGCAGTATCACAAACTGAAATTTGTATAACATCCTGGTTTGACTGCCGCTAAAATCCTATCTTCAGGATGTAGCAGACACACTCTGTAGTCTGCAGTCATCGCTCCAATGTTTCGGATAGCATGTTGTTGGAGGTAGAAATCCCGGTAAGCTATTGCGTTGCTCCAACGGTATTCGGAACGCGCCACTTTGCACGTTAGAACCTGAATCGATATGAAAAAATAAACGGCTCCTATTCATTTTAAAACCCTCTAAAAAAATGAAACAGTACCTCCCCAAACCGCTCCTTCTTATTTTTTTGTTGATCTCAATGACCCATTTCAGCTGCAGTGTGACGCACGTCTACCAGGCCGGCGGTCCGGGCGGCAGGGAAATGGGTAATCAGCCGGGCACCGAGTGGGAAAGCGATCGCAGTAACGTGTTTCTCTGGGGCGCTGTACGCGATGATGTGAGGATCGAGAGCTGTAAACTTGGCGATGGCACGCGCTTGAATATCGAAGAGATAAAGATTGAAAAGAACCTGGGCTGTCAGCTGGCTGCCCTGCTCACCTTGGGGATCTGGCAGCCTGCGAAGATCAGTTGGAGGTGTGCTAAACCGGTTAACTGAACGGCTATGATCAAAAGAAATGGACCGAGGACGTGGAAAAACATCCATGTCACCAATACACAACCCCTCGAGGATTTGATTGATGTCGACAACTCCAATGCGCAGCGCCGTTTGCAAACCCCATACGAATTTTTGAATCAAGCCAGCGGAGATTTAAATGCGCTCATCCAGGAGGCGAAAGCAAAGAAAAAGAAACTTCGGGCGATCGGTTCTGCCTGGGCGCTCTCCCCCATCCAATCTACGGAGCATTGGCTGGTCAACACGAAATTGTTGAACAAGTGTTTTGAGGTCGATGCCGACTGCTTTCATGCGGACTATCCCCCGGACAAGCGACCACTCCTGGTCATCGCACAATGCGGCATCTCCATCGCTGAATTGAATGTCTACCTGGAATTGCCCCGTGAAGCAGGCAGGCCCGCCCGCGCCATGAAGACTACGGGCATTGGCGCCGGCCAGACGGTCGTTGGCGCGGTCTCGGGAAACACACACGGTGCTGCTATAAATTTTGGTGCATTGCCTGATTTTGTTGCGGCCATTCAGTTGTGCAACGGAACGGACAAGCCACTTTGGATTGAACGAAGCGATCGCCCCGTGATGAATGAAGTCTTTTTCGACCGGATCCAATCCAAGCTGGTTCGCGACAATGATATTTTTAATTCGGCTTTGGTGAGTTTTGGGGCCTTTGGGATCATCACGGCATTTGCCGTTGAAACGTTGCCGTTGTACGAGATCGCCTTTCCCCCGATCAAGGAAGTGGATGAACCAAAGCTTGCCTCCCTCCTGGCTGATCCGGGCTATTATGCCGGGCTCTATCACCTGGAATTTGTATTCAACCCTCATGAAGAAACCTATTTTCTGATTGAAGGAACGAAGGT
>CBIHQM010000585.1:0-3474 GCA_966211885.1 uncultured Chryseolinea sp. | reverse complement strand
GCCACGGAAGGCGCCGATCCCAAAAATTCGACCGTTCTCTACAAAAGAGTGCCATGAATTTCGATCTGATCGTCCAGAACGTTACGCAACACATTCGCCTCGACCGTGAGGAAATTGAACGGTTCACCTCCTACCTGGAACCCCGCACCTTCAAAAAGAAGTCCTTCATTCTTCGTCCCGGCGACACCTGTTTGTTCGAGACCTTTGTCGTGAAAGGTTGTGCCAAGATCTTTTACACCGACGCTGAAGGCGTGGAGCACATCGTGAAGTTCGCCATCGAAAATTGGTGGACCATGGACCTGGAGAGTTTCGCGCAGCAAACTCCCGCATTCTACAGCATCCAAGCCCTGGAAGACACGGAAACGCTCCAACTCAGCAAAGCCAACCACGACGCGCTTTATGACCGCGTTCCGCAGTTTGAAAAATTTTCCCGCATCCTGTTCCAGAACGCCTACATCTTGTTGCAACACCGCCTCACGCAAAATCTTTTTGTCGGCGCCGAAGAAAAGTACAACCAGTTTACAAAAAAATATCCCGGCCTGGAATTGCGCATTCCCCAAAAAGAGATCGCCTCCTACCTGGGCATCACCCCGGAATTTCTCAGCATGCTGCGAAACCGTAGAATGAAGTCCCTGATTTCTTAAACTAGTTTATTTCTTTCCGGGACAAGCGCCTGTTGTTTTGTTATCAAAAAAAACAGCAGTTATGAAAGAGTTACTTTTTAACACGCAAAACGACTGGACCGGGTTCATTCTTCGCATCACGGTTGGTGCGATTATGTTTCCCCACGGCGCGCAAAAACTTTTGGGTCTTTTTGGTGGCTATGGCTACAACGCCACCATGAATTTCTTTACGGAGACCTTGAAACTTCCCGCATTCATTTCATTCCTGGTGATCATGATCGAGTTCTTTGGAGCGGTCGGACTCATCGCCGGCTTTGCCAGCAAGCTTTGGGCCCTGCTGCTGATCTGTATCATGACGGGCGCCATCGTCACCACAAACTACAAAAATGGATTCTTCATGAACTGGTTTCAAAACCAGACCGGCGAGGGATATGAATACCATTTGCTGGTGATTGGCCTGTGCCTCGCCTTGCTGCTGACCGGGAGTGGTGCATTTTCCTTAGATGGACTGATTAAAACCCCTCGTTAAGGAATAATGTTGGTCGCAACGCGACAACTTACAGCGTGGGATTAAAATTATACACTTCCGAAATTGCTGGCATTTGAATGTTCTTGAGTGGCACGGCGTCGCGGTATTTTCTTCCGTCCAGGAATTTGGTGAACGTGCAGCCGAAATATTCCAGCTTGCTAAAATCCAGCTGCGGGTAGAGCGACCGTATTTCCGTGGGGATGGAAGTGACGCCGGAAATTTGTCCTGGTTCCGATTCGATATTCCAGTGTACCCAGTTCGTACCCTCCTGATATTGCCACTGTGCGTCATAGTAGGTGTACTCTTCTGAGAAGTTGAACGAGAAGGTTTTGATCTCCGGGCTCGTCAGCGAGAATGTGAAGGCGGGGATGGCGATCGATGTGTTCACGCTTCCGGTCTTGTAATAGCTGACCGTGCCGTTGTCGTTTTGATTGAACACATAGGTTTGGTAGTGATCGAATCCATCCAAATATCCCAAGGTTGGCGTGTTGGATTTGAAGGTGGTTTGATCCAATTGAGTACTGTTGCTAAAGTAATAAGGCGTCGTATTGCCGGCGTAGTAGCCGACGATGTAGCCGCTGGTGACACCAGGATAATCCAATTTTACCTGTTTCGGGAAGGCACTGAATGTCGAAAAATCCTCTTCCGCAATGGCGTCTGTTGCCAAGGCGTTCACCCAACCGTACACCGGCACTCCGGAGCGATAACCGGACACCAGTACATCGGCCGGGCTTTGTGGAAGGGTCACTACAACATCCGCCACTCCGCCGGTGGCGGAACTGCTCCATCCGTAAGTGTTGGAGAATAGCAAAGAAGCCGGGATGTTGTCGGCATCGAAATAATTCGATAGCTCGATGGTGGCCTCACCGGCTGAAGAGGTGGGAGGCGTTGTTACCGTCAGGCTCAACTTCAGACTGTCGCCCCGGTCGAGGTTTGTGTAGGTATGAAACGAAAGCTCTTTCAGATTCCCGGAGTCGTGCCCTTGAAAGATCGTGACATTGATCTTGTCGGCTTCGTTTGTCGAGCTGAACGAAACGGTCTGGCCGGTGGCATACGACTTCGTGTCCAACACATCGCCCGTCAGATCGGTCACGAATATCCAATTGTCGCCATCGACGGTATAGGATTCATCCACGATCACGGTGAGGAGGGGTAGGGCGGTTTTCTTTTCTTCGTCGCCTTTGCAGGCAAACAGGAAAACACTCGTCACAAAAAATAGAAGAACGGTGCGCGATCCACGAACGCTGTGAAGGCGTGAAAAGAACTGCGCGCAAATTGATGTGTACATGAATTTCATTCCCTGTTTTTTGGTGATCGCTCCTCGTCCTGTCTGAACTACAACCTGCAAGGTATCCGCTTCCGGTTTAAAAGTCCAGATGGATAGTCTATTGCCGTCAAATATTTTAGCACCCGTCGCGATTCTTTCGTGGAAATACGCATAACCGCCTCATCCCAACCCATGGCGTCCAACCCAATCCTACCATTTTCGAAGGCCGTCATGCGACAGAAGGCCACAGATCACTTTTAAAGGTAAAATATGCATTTCCAGTCGATCACCGGGGCTTGATCGCCGCACGCCAAATATTTCAGGCCCTCGCCGGGTCACCCGCCGGAATGCCCTATATTGGTCCAGCCAAATCCAACAGATTCGTTTTACGTTTAAGAATTCCATGCGCACCCCGGGGAAATTCGACTTTTCACAAACACCTCCTGTCACGGCGGTTTTCGTTATCCCGCCGCGCGTTCATTTGCTGGACATGAGCGGGCCCGCCCACATTTTTTATGAGGCTTCGGATTTTGGCGTGCCGATACGGCTGGCCTTCACCTCCACCTATGCGCGCGTGGCTGAAGAAACGAGTTCCAGCGGTCTGGCTTTTGCGCACCTGGAGAGCTTTGAAGGGCTAGACCTCCAGGAAGGTGATCTCATCTTTGTTCCGGGGTTGGAATCGCATTATCTCACCGACACGGCCTTCTACGATTCGATCCAGCCGTTCCTGACCTGGCTGGTGCATCAGCATGCCAAAGGTGTGAAGGTCTGCTCCGTGTGCACCGGCGCCTTCCTGGTGGCCGAGGCGGGGTTGCTGGATCACCGGCAAACCACCACACACTGGAAATTTCAACAACTGCTCAAGGACCGCTACGCTAACGCCGAAGTGCTCACCAACCGCTTGTTTGTTTTCCAGGAAGGTATTTACTCCAGCGCGGGCGTTACCTCTGGCATCGACATGGCGCTTTTTATGCTGGAGGAGTTATACGGCTCGAATTTCGCCGCGCGGGTGGCCCGCGAAGTGGTGATCTATATGCGCCGGGGCGTGGAGGATC
>CBIHQM010000584.1:0-3492 GCA_966211885.1 uncultured Chryseolinea sp. | reverse complement strand
GCCTTTGTCGAAAAACGGGAAGGCGAAGCATTTAAAAAATATAATTCCGGCATGGTGTTCACGCTGGAGCCCATCACCCGGATCCATCTTTTTGCCAACAACCTCATGATGGACTATGGTCCGAATGGGAACGGCAAGTCGGTGTATTTCCTGGCGATCATAGCGGCATTCATCCTGGTCATCGCCTGGATCAATTACGTGAACCTGGCAACAGCGCGGTCCATGGAGCGTGCGCGCGAGGTCGGCGTACGGAAAGTGCTGGGAGGTCTGCGGTCACAATTGATCCGGCAGTTTCTGTTAGAGTCGTTTATCATCAACCTCATAGCCTTTGTTCTTTCGCTGGTGCTGGTCAGGTTGCTGTTGCCAAACTTTGCGGCGCTCGCCGGTAGAAATTTGGACACGTCGCTCTTTAACAATAACGTTTTCCTGCTGGGTACGGTCGCTGTCTTTGTGCTGGGCGTGTTGTCGTCGGGATTGTATCCTGCATTTGTCCTGTCTGGATTTAAGCCTGCCGCCGTGCTGAAGGGCAAACTACAAGGTTCTCCGCGCGGAAAATTCTTGCGCAAGGGGCTCGTTGTTTTTCAATTTGCCGCATCGATCACCCTCATCGTTGGAACCTTTACCGTGTACCGGCAACTTAGCTTTATGCGGAATAGCGACAAGGGCGTGAACATCGATCAAACCATCATCGTGAGGGGCCCGGACATTAGCGACTCCACGTATGTGAATCGCTTTTATGCGTTTCATGATGACCTGACCAATTACCCGGAGATCGTCGGCGTTACGGCGTCGACCAGTATCCCGGGCCGGCAGCCCGATTGGAACGCCGGGGGTATCCGTCGCATTGCGGAGACCGACGAGGCAGCAAATGAATATCGCGTGCTGGGTATTGATCAGTCTTTTGTTCCCACGTTTGGGCTGGAGCTTGTTGCCGGTAGAAATTTTTCAAAAGAAATAAAGACCGATCGCGCCGGCGTGCTCTTCAACGAATCGGCCGTGCGACAAATGGGTTTTAAAACACCCAAGGAAGCGCTGGACGAGCAGATCTATTTCTGGGGCGACACCTTCAAGATCGTGGGTGTGCTGAAGGACTACCGCCAGGAATCCATGAAACGAAACTTCGAACCGCTGATCTTCAGAAATATTCCGGACGCACACAACTTTTACTCCATCCACATCAAAACCGGCAATGTCCAGTCTGTTGTTGCATTGGCAGAAGAAAAATTCAAATCCTATTTCCCGGGCAATCCCTTCCAGTTCTTTTTTATGGATGACTACTACAACCAGCAATACCAGGCCGACATACAATTCGGAAAAGTATTTGGTGTGTTTGCCACGCTGGCGATCTTTATTGCCTGTATGGGATTGTTCGGTCTCTCGTCCTACATGGTGGTGCAACGGACAAAGGAGATCGGCGTGCGAAAAGTACTGGGGGCCACCGTGTCGCAGGTGATTGCCCTGCTGTGCAAAGAGTTCGCCTTGCTGGTAGCGGCTGCGATCGTGATCGCCGTGCCCGTTTCGTGGCTGGTCATGAACAACTGGCTGAACGAATTTGCCACAAGAATCTCGCTCTCATGGTGGATCTTTGCTGTTCCCGGTGTTCTTGTCATGGCCATTGCGTGGGCCACGATCTCCCTGCACACGTTCAAGGCAGCATCGGCAAATCCCGTGGATGCGCTGCGCTACGAATGACGGTGGAAATGATTTCTATTCCGCGCTTTTGCCATCGGGTCAATCGGTTTCTTTTTCAAACGCGCTCTCATAGGCCTCCCGAAGTCGTTTCAAGCTCTCGTGGGTCTTTGCCAACTGAATGAAAACTTCTTCCAGCCGCTTGAACGCATTGTCGGCGGCATCTTTTTGGTCGGGGGTGAATTCGCTCACATAGCCATTTTGGATGAGCGTCTGAACTTCGCTAAACCGTTCGTTGGCGTGAGCATCCACGGCGTTGAGTTGAACGGCTACTTTGGATAGATCAAAGACTACCATGTTGTGTTACTTTAGATTTATAGAATTGCCCCGGGGGCTCATTTTTTCGGGGACGGGAAGTCAAGTTAGTGAAATAATCAGGCTTCTGTTTTTAAGCGGCATGGATTTTCCGACCGGTCGACGGCCGGCAATTCGTAGTAGCAATTTTAATGAATGAAAAGCGCCGGTAAACTGGAATCATCCTCGTCTACCGGCGGGGGGTTAACATCCTTCGAGATCTATTTAAAGATGACAGCGATTTTCTCGGGCGATACCGCCAGCGACGGACGGCTGGATTTTTTATGCAAGTAGTTTTTTAAACTCGACAACAGCTGACGTGCCTCCGGCCGTTGTTCCTGGTCGGTCAGCAAATCAATTCCCGACACGATCAACGTGCCCTTTCCAACACTGCATTCGAAAAGCAATCCGATCGATCGCGAGGTCACCCAATCATCGACAACCCGCACGATGGGGTGAAGACCTGGGTCAACGGCATCGAGCAGGATGGCGTTGGAGTGACTCATGGCATCCCACCACTGCCAATTGCTGTGATATTGCGTAGGAAACAAAGCAAAGGCCGGATGCTGAGGATTGCAAAGAATGCCCAGCGTGTGCGGCGGCTGGCCATTGGTCCATGCCGTATTCCAGAAAATGCTGGAAAAGCCAACAGCGATGTCTCCGCCAAATTCGGGTTTCACCGACCCTTTCCGGGGAGTGAGTATGACCTTGCCACCTTGATTCAAGGCATCAACGGCGCGCTTGTCAAGATGGTCGGTCACCAGAATTTCATCGGTGGCTTCCGGATGCTTTGCCGGGTAGACAAAGAAATCCCAGGAATTTTGAACCGTGCCAACCGATACCGTTAAGATCAGGAAGGATGGCGCGGTGATCTGGGCCAGCGTTTGTTTAATGTGACCCAGCTCGTTTCCATTTCCGACGGGGATGACGGCTTTAGGAAAATCGCCTTTGAAAATTACTTTTCCCGACCGGTCGGCAATCTCCCAGGTCGCGGTGCCAGTATTCAGCGCAGCGTTGCTGAAGTTGGCGACTTCCACCGGAACGTCGAGCGCTTCATCATTCAAATAGATCATCTTCGAAAAACGGGCGAGGGGCACGATGGCGTTGCAAAACCGGCTGTACTCTTTTGCGGTGATGTAGCCCTTCTCTTTCCAGAAAGGATTGAGCACACCTACCAGTGCCGTTCCCTGGCCAGGAAAATCATGAAGGTCCAGGAGTTGGAAGCCGGCGAAATTCTTTGTCCGGAGGGCGGCTTCGATATCCGCCTTGTAGCAGAGCGCCTGAAGTTTGCCGGAAGCCAGCAGGAAACTATCCGCGAGATGGCGAAGGTTGTTTTTCTTCAGCGTGGCTTCAAAGATCTCGAAGTTCTTTGCTTTCAACACACCATCGTATTGAGCGATCTCTTTCAGATCCGGGAAGACGCACCATTGGCCAATCTCGTGACTGACGGTGGGAATAGGCCATTGGTTAATGACCGCAGACCAATCATAATTCGTTGCCGGGGCCTTG
>CBIHQM010000583.1:0-3509 GCA_966211885.1 uncultured Chryseolinea sp. | reverse complement strand
AAAGTTTTTTGATCCCCGGTTGGCGAATCTGTAACTTCCCTTGAAAAGATCGCGTCAAAGCGCTGTCATGACGATCCCTGCGGAGCATACCATTATCGACAGAATCCTGGCCGGTGAGCCCTCCGTGTATGCGGAGCTGGTGAACAAGCATAAAAGCTATGCGTTCACTATCGCCAACAAGATCCTGCAAAATCGCGCCGAGGCAGAGGAAGCCGCACAGGATGCCTTTATAAAGGCCTATCATCATTTGTCGACCTTTAACCGGGAGGCAAAGTTTTCAACATGGCTGTATCGCATCGTGTTCAACACGGCCATCAGCTATAAACGCAAGAGCCGTCATACGTTCCAGTCGATCGAAAATACGGTGCTGGAATATTCTCCCGACGGGGAGGGCACGCTGGAGCGGACCGACAAACGCAAGTACCTCGCCCTGGCCATGGCCCGCCTCAATGAAGCGGACCGCACGGCCCTGACCCTGTTCTATCTCGACGAACTTTCGCTGGAGGAGATCGCCGAGATCACAGGCATGCAGGCCAACACGGCCAAGGTGCGCATCCATCGCGCCCGGCTGCGGCTGGCCGATGAGTTAAAATTGATCTTAAAACAGGAAGCGTTAACTTTGTAACGTATGAAAAAGATACCCCAGGCCCTTGAAGAAATGCTTTTCGACTACCTCGACGGCACCCTCAGCGCTGCCGACAAGCAACGTCTGGAGACGGAGCTCAGCCACAACCCCGAGCTGAAAGCCCGCCTGGACGAACTGCAAAACGTCGAACTGTGGCTTTCCAAAATTTCGCTGGAAGAGACACCCTCGCGCAATTTTACCCAACAAGTCATGGGCAGACTGGACCAATACCCGGCCCGGTCCTCCACGCTGATCTCCCGCAATGGAATATTTCTGCTGATCGGCATCCTGGTGGCCGTCGGGCTGGCCACGATCCTGGTTTCTTCCGGTGTCTTCGACGGGGTTCAAACCACGATCAACCTAAACCAGGAATTGCCCTCAAAATATATTCCGAAGAACCTGCCGCAGTTCGTTCCGAAGAGCCTGCCGGCTATTGCCTTGAGTGGAAAGCTGATCGTCAACATCGTCATCCTGTTGAACCTGGGGTTGGCCTGGCTGGTGCTGGACCGCGCAGTATTGAAACCCCTCTTCCAGCGCCGCATGCACGCCGGACACTAGCTTTCGTCCTTTTTCTCCCAACTTCCGGGGATTGATTTGATCGGTTTCATGCTTCATTGCCCATTGTTTCTTACCTTAAAAGACTCAATGCCAAAACATGAACGCACCTGCAACCGCCTTCCGTAGTGCCATCGTAGCCGCCCTCGGCGGCTTTCTTTTTGGATTTGACACAGCCGTGATCTCCGGCGTGGAAAAGTCCATCCAAACCCTTTGGTCTCTCGACGATTTCGCGCACGGCTTCACCGTGGCCGCAGCGCTTATGGGCACCGTGATCGGCGCCCTCATCGCCGGACGCCCCGCCGAAAAATATGGACGCAAAAAAATACTGCAAGCCATCGGGATTCTATACCTGGTCACCTCGCTGGTGACGGCTCTCACGCCGGCCTGGTCGCTCTTCGTCATGTTCCGCTTCCTGGGTGGCATTGGGGTGGGCGCGTCGTCTGTGGTGGGACCGCTCTACATCTCCGAGATCTCGCCCGCCCACTCGCGCGGCAAACTCGTGGGGTTGTTCCAGTTCATGGTGGTGAGCGGCATTCTCATTGCTTTCGTCTCTAACTACCTGCTGTTTGGAGTGGGCGAAGATTCGTGGCGCTGGATGCTCGGTGTGCAGGCTGCCCCTGCCCTGCTCTATTTTGTGATGGTGTTCTTTGTCCCCGAAAGCCCGCGGTGGCTCGTGAAGCATGGCAGACCGGATGAAGCAAAGCAAGTGTTTACCGACATCGGAGAACCTCAGCCTGCCGAGGCCATAAAAAAAATCCAGGCTTCACTCCATTCGGACACGGACGTCAAGGAAAGCGTTTTCAATGGACAATATAACAAACCCATCTTCTATGCCGTCGTGCTGGCGATGTTCAATCAGCTCTCGGGCATAAATGCGATCATGTATTACGCGCCCCGCATTTTTGAAATGACCGGTCTGGCCAAAGACACGGCGCTGCTGCAGGCGGTGTCCATCGGTGTCACCAATATGATCTTCACGTTGCTGGCCCTTTCTGTCATCGATAAGTTTGGGAGAAAAACGTTACTGATCATTGGCTCCGTGGGGATGGTCATCTCGCTGGGGTTGGTCACCCACGCCTTCTACACAAGACAATTCGGGGGCTATGCGGTGATGCTCTACCTGGTGGGTTTCATCGCCTTCTTCGCCTTCTCGCAAGGCGCCGTGATCTGGGTTTTCATTTCTGAGATATTTCCTAACAAAGTGCGATCGCAGGGGCAAACCTTGGGCAGTTCAACACACTGGATCATGGCCGCTGTTATTTCGTGGACGTTTCCCGTACTCGCAGAATCTTCTGAGATGGGGGGGTTCTATTCCTTTCTGATCTTCACGGTGATGATGTTGCTGCACGGGTTCTTTGCGTGGAAAGTGCTGCCGGAGACAAAGGGGAAATCGTTGGAGGGAATACAGGAGTCGTTGGGAATTCATTGAGAAAAGTTTGCGTCAAGCGTAAAAACGACAATAACTTATGGCAAAGAATAAAACCACCGAAACTGAAGTCAACGTGCATGACTTTATCGATTCCTATGTGGAGAGCGAGCAAAAGAAAGCGGATAGTTTTCGTTTGGTTGAGCTCATGAGCGAGTGGTCTGGATGTAAACCTAAAATGTGGGGACCCACCATTATCGGTTTTGGAAGTTATCATTACAAATATGCCAGCGGGCATGAAGGTGACGCGCCGTTTATTGGGTTCTCGCCGCGCAAGGCTGAGTTTTCACTGTATGTTTTTTCTCCAACCGAACAAAGCAAACGTCTACTGGATGACTTCGGCAAATTCAAGATGGGGAAGGCTTGCATCTATATAAAAAAACTGTCGGACGTCAACCTGGCGACCTTAGAGAAACTATGCAAGCACTCCATTGCTTATGTCAGTGAAAAGCATCAGTGTGCGTGTAAAGACTAAATCAGTATTTCCAAGGCGTCGTCTCTTACTTACTTCACGACAACGCACTTTGTTTTGCAAAAAAGACTTGTTCCAGCTTCGGAACTAAAGGCATGTTGTATTAGGCTAGCTTCAATTTATTACAACCCTTGGCCTATACTAAATAAAAACATCAAAATGCAACAATTTTGCAGTTTAAAACAACGGCTGTTTTTCACAAGATGGCAAATCACTAAAATTTTGTTTTTAAAATATCGTATATTGAATTTATAATACCGATGTGACTACAAAATGGCAACAAGCGCTACCGATAAAGCCAAGGAGAAAATAAGGTACTATGTAGAAATAATTAAGCTCATGGCCGTAATTCTTGCAGGAACAATAGGCGGGGTTATCGCGTTTATCGTAGGCAGTCCGACGCCTAAACAGGTAGTTTTTACTGCGTT
>CBIHQM010000582.1:0-3511 GCA_966211885.1 uncultured Chryseolinea sp. | reverse complement strand
GGATCCACCTGCATAAACCTCCCCAACGCCGCATCATAATTTCTAAACGGCAAATCATACATCGCTGTTGTGCCATTCAGCTCCGAACCCTCATTATACAAATAAGCATTCCCCAACGCATTCACCCGCGTCCACGAGTTCGCCGTCTGCAAACCGAAGGGGTAATATTCATTACACTGGATCAAGTTGCTTTGCGTATGGCTCACTTTTAAGTCATCGAAATATACCCAATTGTTGGAGTCGTCGTCGTAGCTGAGATAGGTAAACAAGGTGCCGGCTTCCTTAATCGTAATCGTCGGGAACAACAATTTCTGTTTTGTAAAGGTGGTGGCCGGGGCAAGCTGCCAGCCCATGTCGAGCACTTTGTAGTTGGCGTCGAACAAAATGTAGTTGAGGTAGGCGGCGGGACGGTTGTCGCCTTGGTTGCCGCCCGTGATGAATCCTGTGATGGCGCTATTCACGCCGCTGAAGATGAGCCCGCTTTCGCCGGGGCCTCCGCTCACCCCTCCAAACGCTGAGGCAACGAGATTTATTAATGTTGTCGATGGGGTGCTGGTGGTGCCATAGCCACTACCACCTTCGTGATACTCCCACACTTCGAGGTCTACTTTGTCGCCTGGAAATACTTTGAGGCTTTTTGAGGGGCCTACTTTATAGGTTTGGTTCATCCGCACCACTTTTGTGCCTCCTGCCGTGTGGTTAGCAGCTACGAACGACACCACGTTGCCGGCCACCACGTTGAGGCATTCCGTGCTCTTGTCGTTGGCGTCGCCTTCAAAGCTGGCATTGGGCGTTAGCGGTGCGGGTGTTGCGGAAGTGAACACCACGCGAGTGTTGCCTTGATGGTCGGTGAGCGCATATTGATGTTCATAGGCGGTGCCGTTCTTCACCACACGGCCTTCGGGGGCGCCAAAGAAGCTTAGGGTGCTGTTGGTGTACACGAAGCCGCCCACGTAGTCGGTGGTGGTGGTTGTGCCGCTCTTGGTCACCGTCATGGTGAGTTTGGTGCCCGCAGCGTCGTAGTTGTAGACCACCGTGGTGCCGTCGGTGAAAGTCATCTGTTGGGGTTTGCCCAGGATGTTGTAAGCAATGGCGCTGATGCCTTTATTGTCATCTTTCGTTAGCGAGCCATCGGTGGCGTAAGTGTATTCGTTGGTGCCGTTCAGCGCGCCGTTGTTGAAGCCTGCGGTGGTGCCGGTGTCTTCCACCTTGCTCAGCTGGTTGCCGGTGGTGTAGGTGTAGGTCAGGTTGTCGATGGTCTGCGGCGTGCTGGTCACGGTGGTGCCGGACAGCGCGCGGAGGTTTTGCTGGCGGCTGATAGTTTTGAGGTTGCCGTTGCGGTCGAAAGTGGGGTTCTCGTTTAGCGTGCCGGCTTCTTTGTTCCAGGCTGTCGTGCCATAGGCCTGGAAAGTGGCGGTCTTCAGTTTATTGCTTTTGTCGTAGGTGTATTTGTAGCTGCGTTGATCGGCCAGCCCGGTTGGCGCGCCGGTGGTCTTCCATTTCAGCGAAGAGATGTTGCCATTGTAGTATGGGGTGTTGCCCAGGGCGGCATCCACTTTGTTGTAGGCCATCTCCAATCCGAAAAAATCGTTGGTGTCGTCGTTGGTCACGCCGTCGCTGGTGAGCGAGGCGTTGTTGATGGAGGAGAGCCAGCCGCGGATGGTATAGCGGTAGTCGACCGATTGCAGAAACTGGCTTCCTGTGTTGTGGAGTTGCTTGTCGATGAGCTGCCCCAGGGTGTTGTAGGTGTACTGGACGATTTGCTGTTCCGCAAAAGCGTCGTTGGTTTGAAAGACCTGCAAGACCCTGCCGGCGTGGTCGTAGACAAAGCGCTGCACGACCGATACCGTGGCGCTCGCCGACGACTGTTGCGTGGTGCGGGTAGACTTCACTTTTCCCGCGAAGTCATATACCGTGGTGGTCTTATCGACACCTGCAGGATACAGGTGATTGTTTTCACGTTGCTGGATCACGCGGTTCCGGGTGTCATAGAAAAGCGCATTGACCAGCCAGGTGGATGAGATCGTCCCGCCCGTGAGAATGGCCATTTTGCTGCCGGTGACCAGCCCGCGGGTAACGGATGTTGCGGCTACCTCTTGTTGGGCAAGGTGCGTGTTGTCGTAGGTGTAGTCGGCCGTGCCGTTGCGGTCGAAGTCGTAGTGATCGTAGTAATTCACCTGCAGCAGGGTGATGCCCGTGGTGGGAAATGTTCGGTTGCTGTAGCCCTGGTAGGTGGCGTTCACCTCTTCGATTTCGAAATAGGGCTCTGTGTCATAGTTGCGGATGTCAAACAGCCCTTGCACGGCAACGAGGGTGGTCTCCGTGGTGTTCAGGTAGATGCCGGCATATACGGGACGGTTCTTCACGTCGTATTTTAGGATCATCCACTTGTTTTGTACCCTGAGCGTTCCGTCTTGTTTGAGCACGAGGCGGTCGAGATTGTCGTATACAAAATACTCCGGCACGGCGCCGGGCACTTTCTTTTCCGTGAGCCTGCCTTTGTTGTCGTACTTGAAAGTAAAAATAAATTCTGCCACGCTCGCGGCGTTCGCATCCAGGGCGGCGCCGGTGCCCAACGTGGAAACGGCCTTGGGTGGCAATACATATTTCAACTGGCCTAGGGCGTCATATATAAAATACGTTTCCAGAAAGGTTACCGCCACGCCTTCCAGCGTTTCATCTACCTGTACTTGTTTCAGTACGGTCCGGCCCGCTTTGTCGGAATAGAGCTTCACCGCATTTCCGTTTTCGTCGACGGTTTGCTGGATCAGCAATTCCTTTGCACCATAATAGGCGGCGGTGGTTCCGTCGGGTTTCCAGTTATGCACCAGGCTTGCGGCGTTCAGGGTTAACGTTTGTTTCACGGTATGGCTACCGGGCTGCCAGTCCTGGCCGGGGGCTCCCTGTTCGTTGATGGTGAGGGTTGGCTTGCTTTTGTATTTCGTGATGGCGAATGGATATTGATCGCTCACCAGCCCGCCGGTGCCTGGCTGATAAAATTGATATTGCTCGCTGCTGGAATATACGCTGAGGTCGCGCAAGGCTTTTGAATGCATGCGGCCGTCGCGGCCTGCATAGGCATAAGGCAGGTATGTGGTATCGGGAAGGCCGCTATCGCCATAGCCTATCGGTGAGATCACGTCAAACTGGCCAGTAGCCAGGCCGACATTCACCGTTTGAAAAGTGCGGCCAAGTCCATCCTGGTAATTCACTTGCTGCGCCACTTCTTCGGGTAACAACGCATATAGCGAGGTGCCCGATTGCACGCCCTTCTTCAAAATCTGTGTGGTGCTGACATAATTTACCGGCGCCGGTTGGTTGCTCAGCGTCGCCTTTATCTCCACTGCAGTGGCCGTATAGACCGGGGCAGTGGACGATCCCTTCACTTTCACCTGGTAGACGCCCGGTTCGCGTGCGGTGAAAGTCTGCAACGTAGCGCCGACAATATCGGTACCATTCATGGTCCATTGATAGGACGCATACGAACCAACGGAAAGGGTACTGGAACCGC
>CBIHQM010000581.1:0-3514 GCA_966211885.1 uncultured Chryseolinea sp. | reverse complement strand
GGTGTTCTTCACCAACAAAAGTCGCTTCCACCCCACACTACCGAAGCAAATCGCCTCGCGCATCGTCGTTCCAAATACAAGTTATTAAATTGAGTGAAAGATCATTTAGAGACACGTGCCGTCAAATCTTGTTGGTGAAGAACACCAACAAGCGCGGCACCCTGTTGTTGGTGTCCCACCAACAACATTCTCTCCATCACCACACCCCCCATTAATCCCTACCGATCCAACCACTCTCTAAACTCCTGCACCCTCTCCCTCGCCACAATCACCTCCGGATCATCCGAATTTTTCAACACCAACCTCAACCGGCTATTCGTATAGTGAATCATATCCTGTATAGCATCCGCACTCACAATATACTTCCGGTTAATCCGAAAAAACCGCTCCGGATCCACCAACCCCTCCACCTGATCCAGCGTATAGTCCAGGATGTTTTTTCGCCCATCGCGACTATAACAAAACGTTGCTTTCTCCAAGCTCAAAAAAAACAGGATATCCCCCACTTCCACCGACTTCAAATGCTCCCCCACCTTGATCACAAAACGGGTTTTATATTTCTTCGTCAGCATCGCGATCGCCTTCCCGATATTGTCCAGCACAGCATGCTGAGGAGCAGCTTCACCTTTTACAAGACGCCGGAATTTTGTCAACGCAGCCGCCAGTTCATCCTGATCGAAAGGCTTCAGGATATAGTCGATGCTGTTCACCTTGAAGGCCTTCAGTGCATATTCGTCGTAGGCCGTCGTAAAGATCACCGGGGAAAGCACCTCGCATTGTTCGAAGACCTGGAAGCTGATGCCGTCGGCAAGTTGGATGTCCATGAAGATGAGGTCGGGTGCCGGGTTGCTTTTGATCCAGGCCACAGCATTTTTCACGGTGTCGATCTTGCGCAGCACCGTCACCCCGGGTTCGAGGTTTTTCACGAGGGTCTCCAGCCGGTTGGCCGCTTGTGGTTCGTCTTCGATGATCAGGATCTTCATGCAGCCGTGACGGGAATGATGGGGAGTTTTACGAGGAAACGATCTTCTTGCTGGATCTCCACCTTCCGGTCGCTGAGAAAGGCGTAGCGTTTCACAATGTTGTCTAGCCCGATACCGGGAGAATCTTCCAGCGTGAGCGACTTCTTTTGCAAATTGTTTTCCACCACGATGTAGCCCGCATCTTCATAGACGCGGATGGTCAGCGGGTTGTCTTCCGAGATCTCGTTGTGTTTGATGGCATTCTCTACCAGCATCTGCAACACCAACGGCGCCACCATGCTCTTCACCTGGGTGAGCCGCACGTCCAGTTTCAGTTTGTCGCCAAAGCGGATCTGTTGCAGGAACAGGTAGGCCTCGAGGAACTTGTGTTCTTCTTCCAGGTTCACGGCCTCTTTGTCGCGGGTGTCGAGCACATAGCGGTATACGTCCGAGAGTTGTTTGATGAACTTCACGGCTTTGTCCGGGTCCTCGTAGACCAGGTTGCTCAGGGCATTGAACGAGTTGAAAAGGAAGTGGGGATTCACCTGGTTCTTCAGGCTTTCATATTTCGCAACGGCGCTCTCCTTTTGAAATTTCTCGGCTTCCACAATGGTTTTCCTCCAATTGATGAGGAACGAGCGGCCGGTCATAAAGAGGTTGATGATCAAGGTGATGGCGAGTGTAGTGAAAAGCGTGTCTTCGACGGAAGAAAAATTCCGGTTATAGACCGCTTCGAAAAAATAGATGAGCCCGGTAATGGCGGCAACCGTATAGACGACCGTAGCGACAATGCCCCAGATGAAACGCTTCACCGGCGCTTTGGTCCACGCGATTTTCTCGGAGAGGTATTCGGAGAGATACTCGTTGCCAAACCACATGAAGAACCAGGATGTGACAATGAAGGAGGAGACCACAAGAAAAGTGTCCGGCGACACACGGCAGTGGCGGCACTCCAAATAGGTCATCACCAGACCGCCGACGAGCAGCCAGGGAATAACAATGAGCCGTCTTTTAAGATAGGTGAAGAAGTTCATGCGGTCGGTTTCGAAGGATGGCCTATCGCAGCAATCCCACACCAAGAATAATAAGGGAAGCGGCCAAAACAAAAATACCGGTGTAAATAAGTTTGATCAGTCCGTTGGGCTGGGTTGCATCTTTGTCGAGGGCACAGCAGAAAAAGCCGCCGCTAATGAGCAACGCTGCCGTGGGAACGCCGGCGCGCACCAGCCATAATAAGGCCGTGGACAGGTTGGCGTCGTCGGCCATCACCTGGCAGACGAGCGACAGGATCACGATCACTCCAGCGTGTGCGTGGCCGGCGCGGAACATGGATTTTTGGAAACCGGTGAACGTTGCTCCTTTGAATTTTCCGGAGAGCACGGTCAGCAGGAAATAGCCTCCGTACTCGATGGAGGGAATGGTGAGGAGGGTGATGCCGGACATGAGTTTTGCTTCGTGTGTCATAATGGGTAAATGATAAGTTAATGGACTATGTGTAGTGACTCCCTGACGTGCGTGCGTCGATCAGGGTTCATTGATGCCGGCGCCATGAACGATCCTGCTACTAGCAAGTGCCTGCTTGGCGCCTTGGGTGTGGGTGGGACATGAACCCCGGGCTAAAGCCCGGGGTTATTTTGGGATTGTGCATGGGTTCTTTTTCAGGACTTATGCAAATGCTCGCGGCCTCAACGGATGCAAATGTGCTCCGCAATGATCGCCGGTCACGGGAATACTATTTACACTTTTCTTTCATGCTTTCCGCCATGCCTTTACCCCAACGCGGTGCGAGGGCGTCGGCGGGTTTGGAGGTTTCGAATTTTTCGAGGGCCTGGGTGTTGGTGGCGCAGGCTTCGGTGGCGGGGGAACCAAAGAATGCCGCCGTGCCAAATTGCATCTGGGCAAGCAGCGCCAGTGCACGGGGATTTTCAGGGTTCAGGCTGATGGCCTTGCGAAAATTTTGCGTGGCGAGACCAGAGTATTGTTGTCCGCGGGAGGCGGGGTCTACGTTGATGCGGATCATTTGGATAAATCCTTCCATGGCCACGATCTCAGAATCATTCGGGCGCAAGGCCCGGGCTTTTGCCAGGGCGGCAGCCGCCTGGTCCAGGTAGGCATCTTTCTTGGCGCCGTCTTTTTCCTTGTTGGCCATCATCACATAACCAAAAGAAGCATAGTAGAATGGCTCCCACTTCGACTTCTCCGCTGCCCCTACACGTTCGAGGGTATTCACGGCATTTTGCAATTCGGCAGGAGCCGTGGCGGTGTAGACGATGTTGATGTTTTTCTGCATGGTTTCGGTGTATTTATCATCGGCGGCCAGCACGGCAGCAGGAAAAACCAGCGTAAACAATACGAGGAGGCGATGGGTGAACAGGATGGGTTTCATAGTTTTGTTGTTTTTGGGTGAAAGATTTTTTTTAGAAGATCGATTTATAGTGTAGGCAATTGATTTGTGCTTTTATCTTTTGACAGCGTAATAAAAATACCCAGGAACAAAAAGCGCGTCGCGGGTTGCCGTATAGCCCGGCTGTTGAAAATGCCCTGCGCATCGG
>CBIHQM010000580.1:0-3533 GCA_966211885.1 uncultured Chryseolinea sp. | reverse complement strand
GATGCGCACGTAATCCACTTCCATACGTTGCGGCCATCCCGATTCATCCACACCTTCTTTTCCACCCCAATTGCCGCCTACCGCTACGTTCATGATGAGATGGAAGGGTTTATCAAAAGGCCAGCCTTTGTAGTCATCCTTCGGATCGCGTGGCACCGAGTGATAGACGCTATCGTCTACTATAAAATCCATTTTGTCTTTTGTCCATTCCATGGCGTATACGTGGAACTGGTCCTGTGCATCGGGCACATGTACTTTGCCTTCCTTTTGCGTTTTCTTTACGTGGTTGTAGGCCTCGGTGTGGATGGTGCCATGGATGACGCCCGGGTCATAGCCCACGTGTTCCATGATGTCGATTTCTCCGCTGGCGGGCCAGCCACCATACGAATCGTCGGTGGACAACATCCAGATGGCGGGCCATGTTCCCTTGGTGTGCGGGAGCTTTGCCTTCACTTCCACCCGGCCATAGAGCCAGTCACCTTTTCCCTTCGACACGATACGGCAGGACGTAAACGGTTTTCCTTCGAGTGAATCTTTGTGAGCCTCGATGATCAGAATGCCCCCTTCGATGCGCACATTTTTTGGATCGCGTGTATAATACTCCAGTTCGTTATTGCCCCAACCGTTGCTGGCGCCGAGATCATAGCCCCATTTGGTAGTGTCGGGCGCACCCGGTTGATCGAATTCGTCGGACCACACCAGTTGCTTTTTTTTCTCCGTACACGCCGCCAACAAAAACAGGGCGACAACAAAAATCCTTGAAAACGTAATACTCATGTTTGGGTTAGGTGTTTCGGTTAATGATGGGTTGACAATTTATACGCAGTTGTTCTACTCCTGAAAAACGCGGACGTAGTCCACGATCATGCGCTGCGGGAAGAGCGTGGTGTTGTCGGGACTTCCCGGCCAATCGCCACCGACAGCCACATTAAAAAGGAGAAAGAACTCCTTCTGAAATGCCGCCATCCCTGCCGGGGTGGTGTCGATGACATAATATTCCACGTCGTCGATATACCACTTGATGGACGAGGCCGTCCAGACGATGGAGAACACGTGGAACGCGTCGTTGAATATGCCGCTGCTCAATGGTTTGTTGCCGCCCGCGCTGGCGTGCTGGCCGGCATTGTCCCAGTGGGCCGTGCCATAGACCGTCTTGTCGCCAGAACCGCCGCCGATCATTTCCATCATATCGATCTCCCCACAGGCCGGCCAGTCCACCGTGGTGATGTTGGAGCCTAGCATCCACAACGCGGGCCAAATGCCCTTGTCCTTGGGCAACACGGCGCGAATGTCTACCCGGCCATACTTGAATGCTTTTTTGCCCTGGGTCTTGATCCGGGATGAAGTATATGCGCTGGATTGAAAGGCTTCCTTCTTAGCCGTGATCACCAGGTAGCCGTCTTTCACCGTGGTGTTCTCCGGCCGGTAATATTCCAGTTCATGATTTCCCCAGCCGTCGGTGGCCGTACCTGTCTCAAAGGTCCAGTCGGCTGTGTTCAAAGCCGTGCCCTCGAATTCGTCCTGCCAAACCAGGGTCATGCCCGCATAGCTGGTGGGTGTGGTATAGCCGGTTGTGGGAATGACGAGTTGGTCGCCCTCCCCTGTTCCGGAATCGTGGCTACCACAACCCAACACGGGGAGGAGAAAAGCCATCAGAAGGATCATGGTTTCTCGTCTATTTATCTTGTTCATTTTTTTTTATTTAAGGCTGCACAAGGTAACCAGAAACGTTTAGTGTAACCAGCATCCCTCCGAAGACAATGCCCTTCCGCCAGATTTGTACTATCGGGAGGAACGATTGGTTTGGGATGGAAAGACATAATGAAATATACTCGCGGGATCGAAACAGGCCGTTACCGCCTGCGGAAAATATCCAGCTCGATTCGCCATGGACCCTACTGGATTTCGTATTGAACTTCCGGCGTCAACCCAGGACCTTGTTTAGGTTGCCCAGGTTGTTTACTTTTAAAGACCTGCATCATCCAGATACCCTATGAAATTCAATCTCTTCTTCATACTCAGCGCACTTTTTATCGGTGTCTCCGCATTTCGTTTTGTGTCCACCGGAAAACCCTGGCAAAACAAAAGTCAATCCATCCCAGGCCGTGTGCAGTGTGAATTCTATGACGAGGGCGGCGAAGGTGTTGCTTATCACGATGCCGACGCCGTGAACAATGGCAGCGGCAAGCTCAACCCCGCCAACGGCACTTACCTCAACGAATTCCGCATGAACGAGGGCGTGGACATTTCTTATACAAAAGGAAAAGACATCGACAACAATCCCTACAACACGGTGGCACCGGAAATGGACCAACTGTATGTAGGCTGGACGCAGCCGGGAGAATGGATTCACTATACCCTCCAAATAAAAGAAGCAGGCACCTACACCGTAGGGCTCATGTACACGTCGCACGACGACGGCACCATTGCGCTGGATTTGGATGGAAAGCGCATCTCGAAAGATCTCCTCGTAAAATCCACCTACGCCGCGGGCGATACCATTGCGTGGCGTCAATGGCATCATTGGAATAAAGTGGAAGCGTTGGGAGAAGTGACCTTATCAAAAGGCAAGCATGTACTCACGCTGCACACCGTAGCCGCCGGCCAGATGAACTATGACTACCTCGAATTCAAAAAACGGTAAGTACCTACATTTAATAAACGACCTAATTTAAAATTGCACTAGATCAGCGCGGCCAATTCTGCGGTGAGTGCAAGCGCCAATTCAGGCCTCCCATGAAATTGGGCGGGTGTGTTCTGAAACAGTTCGATACGCCATTCGTTTTTTATGTTGGAAGCCACTAAGGTTTGGATCGCATTGAGGCTGGGGTTAATATAGTTCTCTCCGGCGGGGATCATTCCCGCCACAGCGTGCAGCAAAGCCGTATCGGCATTCGGGAAACGAACCTCCTTCACCATGCCCACATAGGTGCCCGTGCGATGATCGTTGAAAACGCGCGAAAGCTCTTCAAAAATTCCTTCGCGGCCTTTCAGCTCACTGCCGTCAAAGCCCACCGCCCAGCCTTGTTCGTGAAAGAGATCGGAAAATCCTTTTGCACTTTTCGCGTTCCACTGTTGAAGGAGTTGGCGGTATAAATCCTGTACCATTTGTTGTCCGGCACTCGCCGGTTTCGATGATAGGGTATCCATAGCGTTGGCGGTTTTATTGACCTTGATCGCTTTCATCCTGAAAATGATGGGCCAAAAATTATTGACCTCCGGATAAGTTTTTCAACGCTCCGCCGTTCTAGTTGTGGAGCGCCCAGTGTGGAAATTTCACCCAGGATCAAGGGATTTTTTCCCCGCCAGGCGGCCAAAACACCATGGAGTGGCCGGAACGGCTGGAAATCCCCCCATTTATACGCCATCCAAACTCTGGCACACATTTTTACAGGTTTTCCGCAGCATCAGCTACGCGGATTGCCCATTTCAACGCAGAAACCACTAGGCCACATGGATAACTTCACTTTCCCCACAGACAGCCATATCCACACGGATATCGTTTGCTTCGCCGAACACGGATGGACCTTCAC
>CBIHQM010000579.1:0-3566 GCA_966211885.1 uncultured Chryseolinea sp. | reverse complement strand
GTGCCACGGAAGACAAAACCCATCACTACTTTCGCGATCTCCGCACTGATGCCGAACTGGGCGACAGCCTTCGCCTGATCTTAACCAGCTGGCAAGACATTCGACAGTCCTTGAAAGATCTTCCCTCCGTGCCGCAGAAGCTTGCCGCCGACACGGCCTCCATGAAAATGTATGTGGGCTTCCGGGCAGATGAAACAGCCTATCGGGTGAACCTCATCCTACGCGAGTCCTACGTCTACATGGACAGCCTCGAGGTGGTGGCGGCAAAACTCGGCACTGTGCCCCCGTTGCAATATGGCCTCACCTTCACGCCGCGCCCCAGCGAGCCGGAACCTGACAGCACCGACTCGCCTTCGCCTTCGATGGAGATGAAAAAAGTTTTCTTTGATGCTGCCTGGCGCGAAACAGACGACCCCAATACTGCACGCTACTATCGCATCGGCACGCAAGACTCGGCAGGCCGGTGGCAAGGACCCGTGCGCGACTATTATCGCGACGGCACCATCCAGATGAAAGGACAATATCTGCGAGGCATGAAGAATGGCATCTTTCTTTACTATTCCGAACGCGGAACTTATACTTCCGCAGGGCGCTATGATAAAGAAGAGTCCATCGGGCGCTGGGAAATATATCATTGGAACGGCAAGCTGGAAAGCGAAGTGTTCTACAACGGCGAGGGCTACACCCGTAGTGTATGGGATTCGTTAGGAACTCCGCAAGTTGAAAATGGCCGCGGCAAAGCCACCCGTTGGTACACCACGGGACAGGTTTCTGAAGAAGGTCCCTATCAAAATGGCCGCCGCGATGGCGACTGGTATGGGTTTCATCCCGATGGCAAACCCTATTTCCACGAGATCTATCGCGATAACCGGATCATTCGCGGCGTGTCGGAAGACCGCAAGGGTAAGCGCTATGTCTATGATCAGACGAGCCTCTATGCCTTTCCTGTAAAGGGTATGGCGGAATACCGGAAATATCTTTTTCTTAACACACGCAAGCCACCAGGGTTCATGAGTGGCACGGTGAAATTGGTATTCAATGTAGGGGCCGATGGGTCGATGTGGGATTTTGTGATCATTGAAGGCGTGTCGCCGGAACACGATGCGGAAGCGATCCGCCTTGTCAAGGAAGGACCTGCATGGCGTCCTGGTTTATTGCATGGCTATGAGAAGTTGCCCTCGCAGGGGTACATTGAAGTCATATTCTAAAGGCGACGATCAGTAAAACGTCAACCATAAAAATTATGCAACGCCGAACATTTATTCAAGCGACTGCTGCGGCCACTGTGGGATTTGCGGCGGCACCGCTCATCAAAGTTTTGGGGAAGGATAAGAAATACACCACGGCACTGATTGGCTCGGGATGGTGGGGCGGCAACATTTTGCGCTGCGCCATCCAGGCCGGCGAAAGCAAAGTGGTGGCCTTGTGCGATGTCGATGAAAATCAAATCAAAGCCACGCTGGAGGAAGTAAAAAAACTCAGTGGCGACACGCCGAAGATCTATCGCGACTATCGCGAGTTGCTGGCCAAGGAGAAACCCGAGATCGTGATCGTGGCCACGCCCGACCATTGGCACCCGCTCATTGCCATCGCGGCCATGAAGGCCGGGGCGCACGTGTATGTGGAGAAGGCCATCTGTCACACCATCAACGAAGGCAAAGCGATGGTGAACGCGGCGCGCGACACACAGCGCATCGTGCAGGTGGGAACGCATCGCCGCGCGTCGCCGCATAATATTTCCGGTATGCAGTTTTTGAAGTTGGGTAAGGCAGGAAAGATCGGATCGGTGAGAGCATTCGTTCACTATCCCGGCGGGCCGGGTAAAAAGACGCCCGATGCCGAAGCACCGTCTACCTTGGATTGGAACATGTGGTGTGGTCCGGCACCGTTGCGCGCCTACAATCCCACCATGCATCCGAAGGGTTTCCGCTCGTATTTAGATTATGCCAATGGCCAATTGGGTGACTGGGGCATTCACTGGATGGACCAGATCCTGTGGTGGACCGAAGAAAAACATCCCAAGAAAGTCTACTCTACAGCCAACCGCTTCATTCGCCAGGACAGCACCGACGCGCCTGACACGCAAAACGTGCTCTTCGAATTCGAGACGTTCACGGCCTCCTGGGAGCACCGCCTCTATGCTGGCAACGAAGCGGAGAAGACCAACATCGGCTGCTACTTCTATGGTACGGAAGGCACCTTCCACATGGGATGGCTCGACGGCTGGACGTTCTATCCTTCAGATACAAAGAAGCAGATCATCCATGAAGCGCCAAAGCTGGACGAGCCTGATCAGCAAAATATCGCAGCGCTGTGGACGGATTTCTTAACGTCCATCAAAACGAACAAGCTTTCTATGTGTGATATTGAGATCGGGCAGCGATCTACCAACATGAGTTTGTTGGGGATGCTCAGTTGGAAGTTGGGAAGGAGTGTGGAGTGGGATGGAGAGAAAGGGCTGATCAAGAACGACGCGGAGGCGAATAAGCTGTTGAGCAGGGCGTATCGGGGAGAGTGGGTGTATCCGACCGTGTAGAATTTCACCGCCTCATCTTCGCCGAAGCTTTGGCGAAGATGAGGCGGTTCAAATTATGATTTTTCTTCGCGCAACGACCATCCAATGCTACCGACCAACACCAGTAGCATCATCCATGAAGCCGCCATTGTCACTTTATTGCCCGTCACATAGGCAGCGGGTTCGAATTTGAATTCAATGGTGTGCTTGCCTGCCGGGATGTTCAATGCCCGCAGCACATAGTTGGCGCGCAGGATCTCGGTTTCTTTTCCATCGATCGTGGCTTTCCATCCTTTCGGATAATAGATCTCAGAGAACACCGCGAAACCGTCTTGTTGCGATTGGCTTTCGTACTTCATCCGGTTTGGTGAATGTTCGGTCAACGTAATGGTTGCTGCGCTATCCGCCGAAAAACTTCCCGCCTTAAACTTCGAGGCATCCACAACAGCCGCATGACGCGTATCGAGGCTGCATACTTTGGCCAGTTCTTCCGTAGGGGAATTAACCGTGACCACGTCGTTGACAAACCAGGCATTTCCCAATGCGCTTGAGTTGGGTATGATATTGTCGCGTCCGGGGCCATACACGAGGTACTTGATGTTGAGCATATTCATGATGCCCCGTTTTTCAAGATCAAACTTTCCGGCTTGCGCATCGGTGATGAATGCGTTGGTCTCTTTGAAGAGACAAGAATCATAGAGATCCATGTAGCGTTTCAACTTGGCGCCGTGATAGCCGCCGATGGAGTTGTGGAAGTAGGAGGTGTGCGCTTCGCTGGTGAAGGCGCCGGGTTGAATGTTGTACACACGATACAGTGCCTTGTCCTGTGCGATGGCCTTGTCAGCTTCGGTCATGGTATAGAACGTGTCTTCGCGCTTGCGCTGATAGTTGGCCTTCGTAAAGTAACGGTTGTCGACAATGGCCACATCGAGGGTGATGAGGGCGATGAAGAAAGCGTAGAAAGCTACGGGTGAGATTTTTGTCCACACTTCAAAGTAGATCGTGGTAAATGCCAGCACAATAAAAACGAGGGAGCGGAACGCGTCACTTC
>CBIHQM010000578.1:0-3578 GCA_966211885.1 uncultured Chryseolinea sp. | reverse complement strand
AGATTTATGAGTTAAAAGAAAAAGAGTTTAGTAAAACTAATCCATCAAGAAATTGGATTGACAATCAGGGAACTCCGGTTATAATGTTATGTAAATCAGTTCTTCAAAAAGATGCATTTGGTTTTAATGATCTTCTTGAAAAAGCTTTGAATAGACACAAAGAATATTTTAGCAAGAAAGATAGAGCGGCTGATTTCTGGGGTTGGGTTTCCTTTCCACTCCTTATGATTTGCTCCTATGCCTATGATAACGGAATTTCTATTACTGTAGAAAGCGACTATATACCTCGATGGTTATTTGAAGGTGATTTTAAAGATTGCGAACTAAATATAAAATAATTTTTTCTCCGTAGAATCTCTACAGGGACCTTGATGGAAGCAGACATGACAAAGCGGACACTTTGGAAAAACAACTGACTATCGAATTTATCCTGGACTTCCGAATTTCCTCTTTAGTAATTTCCTGTCCATAAAGGCACACTGCAAGTAGTATGGTTCCAAATGTCAAATTTGCGGCTTTGCTCATGATGTTCGCGAAGGTTAAATATTCTGATCTGAAGCTAATTCAGTTTGTTCTGTTGATGTTTGGCCAATGATACACAGCCATTAACATACAATTAAATGCAACAAAATTTAAGAGCCGTTGCCGAATTCAAGATCTTAGCATTGTGTTGCTTTGCCATCGGCCGAATGCTTATTTCCGGGCTCGGCCAGGGATAGAAGTGGAAAGCCCGAAGTGCGCTGGCTTTGTGTGTGTGTGGACGGACTTGGAACGGCTAGCCCGGCCCCGAGGCCTCCGAGGGGGGCCGCATAAAAAAATCACCTTCCTTTTTTCACCCGGCATCTGCTTCCAGCTACCGTGTTTGCCCAGCGTCCGGAACAGAACTGATACTTTTTTAACATCGAAATATCCGTTAGTTTAGACCTGGCAAAACACCATCATGCAACCCGTACTCGAAAGATTGCCCATAAAATCGGAGGAATCCTTTGTCGTGAAGTATTTCGATTATCGCTACTACCCCACGCCGTGGCATTTTCATCCCGAATACGAACTGGTGCTGGTTACGGCCAGCACAGGCCAGCGCTTTATCGGTGACAACATCAGGACCTTTCGCGAAAACGACCTGGCGCTCATCGGCCCCAATCTGCCGCACCTCTATAAAAATGGAGCTGAATATTATCAGCCCAAAAGCAAACTGCGTGCGCAGTCGATCGTCGTCCACTTTCTCGAGCATTCTTTCGGGGATGATTTTCTTTTGTTGCCGGAAGCCCGGCGACTCAAAGGTCTGCTTGCGCGCAGTGCCCGCGGTCTCGACATTTTGGGGAAGACCAACGAGAGCGTCCGCAAAAAAATGTTCGAGCTTTGCGCGCTGAAAGGATTTCCCCGCATGCTCAAACTGCTGGATATTTTGCAGGAGCTTTCGGAGTCGCGCGATTATCGGCACATCTCCAACGAACCGGTGAAAGGCGTGAACGCGGTGGAGTCGTCGCGCATGAACGAAGTGTTCGATTTTGTTTTTAACAATTATCAGCGCGAGATCCGCCTGGAAGAAGTGGCCTCGCTGACCAACCTGGCCGTGAATTCGTTTTCGAGGTTCTTTAGTCAGCGCACGCGTAAAACCTTCACCTCCTTTCTCAACGAGGTGCGCCTGGGTCAAGCCACCAAACTGTTGATCAACCAGGACAAAAGTGTTTCGGAAGTTTGTTTCGCCTGTGGGTTCAACAACCTCTCCAATTTCAACCGGCAATTCAAAAAGGTTTATAAAGTCAGCCCGCTGGTGTTCCGGCAGGAGTATTGGAAAAAGGACATGAAGTAACTATCTACGCTATGGAAAAATTTTCATTACAACCCATCGGCTACATACGTTCGTCGCTAAAGACGTTGGAAGATTGTCCTTTGCAGGAAAGTGAAGGCGCACCCGAGGCCGTGATCGAAATCGATGCGGCGTTCGCGGAAGGGATTCAAGGTCTACGCGTGGGAGCTCAGCTGGTGTTGCTCACCTGGTTTCACCTCGCCGATCGTCGCGTGTTAAAATGTTATCCGCGCCGCGAGACCACCGCCCCGGAAATTGGTGTTTTCACGACGCGTTCACCCGACCGACCTAATCCCGTCGGTCTCCATCGTGTCAAGGTCATCGAGGTGTTGCCGGGTAAACTGAAAGTGCATCCGTTGGAAGCGCTTGACGGCACGCCCGTGATTGATATTAAACCGGACATTTCGCCGCGGTAAATATTCCCAGTGCCAGCGTCAACCTAAACGTTGCGCTACGTAGATCAGCGGATCGAAGCCGGATCGAACAGCAAAGGAAAAAATTGCCCCTGCATTTTATTGCCTGTGGCGATGGCAGGCACGCCGGTCAGGACCGCGTCGTCTGTGTTCGACACTGTGCCGTCGGCAAATACATTCAACACAAAGGCGCGACGCGAACGAGGCGAGCGGTTCTCGTAGGAGCCGTGCACCATCAGCGGATGATGGAACGTTGCATAGCCCCGGGGCATTTCGATCGCCACCTTGTTCGCAAATTGTTTTTTCTGTTCGTCGGTCAGAAATCTCTCCAGTCCTTCCATGTCGCCGGCCAGGGTTGTTCTGTCCAGCAAATCCCAGCGATGACTTTTTGGAATGTAATGCAAGCAACCATTTTCGCTCGAGGCATCGTCGAGGGCCACCCAGCAAGTAAGGTGTTGCATCGGTGTGGTGCGTGTCCAATAGCTATAGTCCTGGTGCCACGCTACGACGCCGCCATGGTGGGCCGGTTTGCAAAACAGTTGGTCGTGCCAGAAACGCACCGCGCGATTTCCGAACAATTGGGACGCGGGAATAACAAATCGCGGATTCCACAAAACATCGTGAAAGCCCGGCGTGATGCGCCAGTGCCCCAGGGAATGAAACAATACTGAATTTGGATCGCCGGATTCGTTGGAATGGAATTCGTAAAACAAGTGATGGAGCGGGTGTGCAGGGTTCATGATCTCGGTCAACTCCTGGTTGAGCTGATCTACCTGGTCGGGTTCCAACAGTTTGATGTTGGCGAGGTATCCGTTCTCTTCAAAAAAAGCCAGTTGGTCGTCAGACAATTTATAGGCTTCCCAAAGTTCGCGGGTGTTGGCTTCGGGAAACATCGACCCCAGTAAATAATGATGCTCTGAAAGATCGCTGTACATGTCCATATTTTTTCAGGTTTGGGTTGAGACAAAGTAGGGAAAACAATGCGGCACAGTTCTTCCTTTATTTTAACAAAAAAATACACTATTTTGTACTTTCCAACGGGATAAAGTCCATTATTTCATACAAAATACAGGACAAATGAAAGCCATCTTCGAAAAAGTAAGGGCCCATGAAGAAAGCTCGGTGACGGCATTCGACTACCAGGGGCCGGTGTTCGATGCTCCCTTCCATTTTCATCCCGAGTATGAACTGACGTATATCGTGAAGAGCAAAGGCATCCGTTATGTGGGCAATCACATTTCGCCGTTTGCCGAGGACGACCTGGTGCTCATCGGTTCGAACGTGCCTCATTATTGGAAGAGCGACAAGGCCAAAACAACCGTCGCGCGGTCGTTGGTGATTCAGTGGAACGA
>CBIHQM010000577.1:0-3588 GCA_966211885.1 uncultured Chryseolinea sp. | reverse complement strand
CGGCTTGTGCCACTTTCTTCTGGAACTTCAGGCTGGTGCCGGTCAGTCTCCGGGGAAGGATCTTGCCTTGTTCGTTGATAAACTTCAGGAGGAAGTCAGGATCCTTGTAGTCAATGTACTTGATCCCATTCTTTTTGAAGCGGCAGTATTTCGGTTTGATCTCTGCTCGCTTGATCGGTTCGTTCATCAATGTCATCGCGTAGTCTCCTCAGCTTTTTTTACGGGTTTCTTGTTCTCCTTGTTCTTGAATTCGCCCTTGCGGCGGCGTTCGTTGTACACCACGGCATGCTTGTCCAGCACCGTCGTTAAAAAGCGCATTACCGATTCGTCCCGTCTGTACTCTGTTTCCAGAGAGTTGATAGCAGTGGAAGGTGCCGAGAATTCGATGAGGTTGTAAAAGCCGGTTGACTTCTTGTTGATAGGATACGCTAACTTGCGAAGGCCCCATTGCTCATTATTGAGGATTTCGGCGTTAGCTTTCTTCAACACTTTCACGAATTTTTCGACAGTATCCTTTGCCTGTTCATCAGACAAAACGGGATTTAAAATGAATACCGTCTCGTAATTGTTCATGTTTACTGTTTTAGTTTTTGAGGTTGCAAAAGTAGGAAAAACAACCTGATTTTAAAACCTTCCGCTTAAAATTGATGAGGAAATCAGCTCATAGACGCTCTTGAAGCCAGCGAAATCGCTCATTTTTGGGAATTATTTGATGATTTGGGAGATATTCTTATATTCGTGTGTCCCTCGCAGTTCTAAGACTTTTAACACCTGAGTCTTGCGTTTAAGCGATCAGCAAAAGGAACAGATACGGTTCAACACCGAGATGATCAAATTGCTTGTTGTGTTACTTTTCGGAACAGTTGGCGGAGTTATTTCGTTTGTACTGAAGGGTATTCACACCGGCAAGGACGTCCTCTTTACTGCCGCCGGCATTTTGGGTGCAACAGTCTGTATAGTAATTGGTTATAGACAATTTCGTGCCACTCAAAAAATAATAAACAATGGAAATCCAGAGTGAACTTCTGACCAATATTTTCACGGTTGCTGTGGGCCTGATCCTCTTGGCAATCATCGGCCTTTTGGTTGCCTTCCTCGTTCATACGGTGCGCATGGAAAAAGCCGTAGATGAAAGCATCGCCCGGAAAAAGGCCGATAAGGGCCACCAGCCCGCCCGCAAAGGAGCATCCTTGCTTGTGAAGCATTCCTGAAGGGACCCGCCACCCGGCCCCACGGTCATTTTACCGTTTTCTTCCAGTCTCCCGCCTTTTATAAAATCTCACGATAATCAATACTGGCCAGGACGCCAACTATAATCATTACGTGTATATTTCGCCATTCAAACGATTGAGTTTACTTTTGTTCTGGGATGAGATGGCGTAGCAAAATATTTTTCTCCGGGCCGCTTTTTTTGGCCATTCTTTGTGTCACGGCGTGCCGCGAAAAAAAGGTGGACTTCAGCACGCAGGTGAAGCCCATTCTGAATAAGCACTGCATCAGGGGGGTGAAGCGAAACGCTAACTTCAGCCTGTTGTTCCGCAGCGAGGCCCTGGACACCGCCGAGTCAGGCAAGACACCCATCATACCGGGTCACCCCGAACAAAGCGAATTTGTCCGCCGCATCACCTCGAACGATCCCGAAGTGCGCATGCCCTACAAAGAGCATCCGCTGAGCAAGGAAGATATCGAAACGCTGCGGCAATGGATCAAGGAAGGAGCGGAGTGGGGCGATCATTGGGCCTACATTGCGCCGAAGGCCACGGAAGTACCCAACCTGAAAGAAGCACAATCCGGATTTAGCGTCGACGTCGAGACGTGGGCAAAAAATGAAGTGGATCACTTCGTGCTGGATAAACTTGAAAAAGAAAAACTATCGCCCTCCCCGGAGGCCGATAAGGCCACTTTGATCCGTAGGGTTTACCTCGATCTCATCGGTTTGCCTCCAACACCGGAGCAGGCTTCGCGATTCATAAAAGACCCAAGCCCCAAGGCCTACGAGACGGCGGTGGACGAACTGCTGGCCTCGCCACAATTTGGTGAGAAGTGGGCATCGTGGTGGCTGGACATGGCCCGTTATTCCGACACCAAAGGATATGAGCGCGACGTGGGCCGTACCATCTGGCGCTATCGCGATTGGGTCATCAATGCCTTCAACAAAGACATGCCCTTCGACCAGTTCACCATCGAGCAATTGGCCGGCGACCTGCTTCCTCATCCCACCGACGATCAATTGATCGCCACCGCCTTCCATCGCAACACGATGAACAACGACGAAGGGGGAACTGAAGATGAAGAGTTCCGTGTGGCCGCGCTAATCGACCGGGTAAGCACGACCTGGCAGGTGTGGCAAAGCACGACCATGGCCTGCGTTCAGTGTCATACCCATCCTTACGATCCGTTCCTGCACGACGAGTACTATAAGTCGATGGCGTTCTTCAACAATACCCGCGACGAAGACACCGAAGGTGAGCATCCCAATCTGAGGACCTACACGCCGGAGGATCAGCAAAAGCTGGAGTCCATCCGCACTTGGGTAAAGACCCATGCCGGCGCCGAAAAGGAAACGGAGATCACGCGCTTTCTCAAAACGCTGGAGCCTAAATACCATCCTCACGATTTTGACCAGTTTGTCGATGGCGAACTCATCGACACCAAATGGCTTGGCATCCGCCCTGGCGGCAGCGCACGGCTGAAACAGATCCCGATGGATGGAAAGAAAAACCTCATCTTTAACTATTGGGCAGACGCCGACGGCGGATCATTCGCGATCCACCAGGACAAACTCGACGGCCCTGTGATCGCATCGTATATACTAAAGAAAACAGCATCGGGAGTTCGTCAGGCGGTTGTGTTGCCGCTTCATGCGACGCCAGGTAAGCATGACTTGTATTTTGTTTTTCACAACCCGAAGATAAAACCCATGCAGTCCGTGTGTGCTATCGAGTGGTTTGCTTTCCGCGATGGACTTCCCGGATCATCTGCAGACATGCAGAGCACTTTTATGCATTTGCTCAATGCTTCCGTTGAAAACACGCCGATCATGATCGAGAACAATGCCGAGCAACACCGGCAGACACAGGTGTTCGAGCGTGGCAATTGGCTGGTGAAAGGCAAAGAAGTGAAACCGGATGTGCCGACGGCATTGAATCCCTTCCCGAAAGATCAACCTTACAACCGTCTCGGTTTTGCGCATTGGTTGCTGGACAAACAAAACCCGCTCACGGCGCGCACCATGGTGAACCGCTTCTGGGAGCAGATCTTTGGCGCTGGCATCGTGGAAACCTTGGAAGATTTCGGCACCCAAAGTGCTGCGCCAACCCACCAGGAACTGCTGGACTGGATGGCCCTCCGGTTCATGAACGAGGACCAGTGGAGCATGAAGAAACTTATAAAAACCATGGTGATGTCGGCGACTTACCGGCAAGATTCACGGCTCACACCCGAGTTGCTGGAGAAGGACCCCGGCAACCGCTGGCTGGCGCGTGGCCCACGCGTTAGATTGTCGTCGGAGGAAGTGCGCGACCAGGCGTTGTTTGCTGGCGGTATGCTAAGTAAGAAGATGTTCGGCAAAAGCGTGATGCCCTATCA
>CBIHQM010000576.1:0-3595 GCA_966211885.1 uncultured Chryseolinea sp. | reverse complement strand
GCCGATGCTTTTATCACCAGCAAGGACACGATCAACAAGCGGTTGTTGCGGGCCAAGGAAAAACTTCGTGAGGAAAAAATAAAGATCGAGTTGCCCGATGCGGCGCAATTGGAAGGGCGGATGGCGCCGGTGCTGACGACGATCTATTTGTTGTTTAACGAAGGCTATTATTCGGTGAGCCAGAACAGCACCTTGCGCAAGGAGCTTTGCCTGGAAGCGATGCGGCTTTGCACCATGCTGGTGGAGAACCCGGTCACCGACACGCCGGCTGCCAACGCCTTGCTGTCGCTCATGTGTTTTCACACGTCGCGCTTTGATGCGCGACTGTCGGACAGCGGTGAGTTGATCCTGTATGAAGACCAGGACACCAGTCGTTGGAACACGGAGTGGATCGGCAAGGGAGGTTATTTTTTGAGCCGCTCCGCCAGCGGCAACAAGCTCTCTAAATATCACCTGGAGGCGGGCATTGCCTACTGGCATACACAAAAAGACAGTACGCAGGAGAAGTGGGAAAACATTCTGCAGCTTTACAACCAGTTGCTTCAAATAGAATACTCGCCCGTGGCGGCGCTGAACCGGACCTATGCACTTTCGCGGGCCAACGGAAAACGGCAAGCGATTGTGGAAGCGGAAAGGTTGCAGCTCTCCAGCCATCATTTTTACTTCATGCTGCTCGGCGAACTGTACACCGGCATCGACCAGGCCAAGGCCAGGCTCCACTATGAGCAGGCCCTGACGCTAGCCAAAACTCCGGCCGACAAGCAAGCCATTCAAAAGAAGTTGGATGCCCTGTAACGCTCGGCTACTCTCAACATCCGTCCACGTTTACTTCAGGCTTGTATTTTTTTGTAACTTTCCTTCACACGAATGTCCATCATTATGAAACATTTTTCGGGAACAGCAGGCCTGGCCATCGGGAGTTTAGTTTTGGTGTGTGGATGTCATTCCGGGAAATCAACCGAAGATCGCGCAGGCGTCGACGAGGCAAAAGCACGCACCGGCATGGTATGGATCCCCGGCGGGGAGTTCATTATGGGCACCGACGACCCGGAATCCTACGAAACGGAACGCCCGGCACACACGGTGCAAGTGAGTGGGTTTTGGATGGACGAGACGGAGGTGACCAACGCGCAGTTCAAAGCTTTTACCGATGCCACCCAATACGTGACCGTCGCCGAACGCAAGCCCGACTGGGAGGAACTAAAAAAGCAAGTGCCGCCCGGCGTATCAAAGCCCCCGGATAGCCTCCTCGTTGCCGGTTCGCTCACGTTTAAAAAACCTACAGAACCGGTTGTTGAGTACGACTATTCACTGTGGTGGAAGTGGCAACCCGGCGCCGACTGGCGTCACCCCGAGGGAAAGGGCAGCGACCTGGAGGGACGGTGGAATCACCCCGTGGTGCACGTGGCCTACGAAGACGCCTTGGCCTACTGCCAATGGGCACACAAACGCCTGCCCACAGAAGCTGAGTGGGAATTTGCTTCGCGTGGCGGCAAGCAACAGGAGCGCTACAGCTGGGGCACAGAGGTGACGCCCAATGGCAAGTTCATGGCCAATACCTACCAGGGCAGCTTCCCGGTGACCAACACCAAGGAAGACGGCTTTGAAAGCACGTCGCCTGTGAAAAGCTTCCCTCCCAACCCTTATGGACTCTACGACATCATCGGCAATGTGTGGGAATGGACCAATGACTGGTACGATGTGAATTATTACAAAACCCTGGCGGCGGCGAAGGTGACCGTGAATCCACGCGGACCGGCGAAGTGTTATGATCCCCAGGAGCCCTATGCACAGAAGCGCGTGAGTCGCGGGGGCTCGTTCTTGTGTGCTTCCAACTATTGTGTGAACTACCGCCCGAGTGCACGGCAAGGGACGGCCTTCGATTCGGGGTCGTCGAACATCGGGTTTAGGTGTGTGGCCGATTCAGCGTCGCAATCTCTTTCGGTGTTGCGGGAGCCATAGTGCAACCCACATCCGACAGTTATCCGAAGCTACGCCGAAGATAGCCCGAACACTATCCGAAGCCGATCCGAACAAGACCCGAAGACGATCCGAAGGCATGCGGAGGATGGGATAGCAGATGCGCTAAAATCAGGGAATTAGTTTCATGTTCTAGGGTATTGCGCACGCCGCCATCCTTTCGCGCGTGAGGCGGATGAGGGTTCTTCGCCTGTACGTGAATATCCTGACAGAGCCAGTCCGTTTTGTCATAATGCGTATGCGATTGGGTATAATGAAATTATAGTAAGTCCTGATGTATCTGATGTCGCAAATGGCGAGAGAGAAATTGAATACATCGTTGTAGATGTCCTTGGCTTTAAAGATAATGGAATCGTCGGTTATATAAACCCTGCCATGTCTCGGATAGAAAGGCATAACGAAGAACATATCATCCCGCTCGGCCCTCTGGCTGTAGATAATTGTAGATCCCTTCTGTGCCAAAGAGACATTCCCGGCATATGCAAAAAGCATACAGATCGCACTGAGCCCTGTGACTTTTCTTAAAAATGGTTTAAGAGTTTTCAAAAGAAGCAAATTTGAACCGACCATTCACTATTGAACATAAGGCATGCACTCACCAGTCATACAATCCTGCCGCCAACCGCCATCGCATTGAAGAGCGAAGTGACAATAATTATTCGAGCGATAATCGGCGATTGCTGTACTACCAGCTACGGTTGCACCAATTGCAACACCTGGATAACCGCCAGGGATACCCATCAATGCTCCGACTGCAGCCGTGATAACCACCGACCGGACAACACGCCACACTACACTAAATAGCCCCTGACTTCTCTCGTTCGAAGCAGGCAGAACGGCCGCCTCGATCCCGCTGACGATCCCGTCATAATTGTTAGCTAAAAAAATAAATATCGATGCAGGCCTTCCCGTTCCCGCTGACTCATCGTATAATCAGTTAAGGCATCGTCTTTTAATCGGCTAAATTCGCCTATCACATATGTGTTGGACTGCTCTCTTTCGAAAAGATTTACAACGCTCTCCATATGACGGTAAATTGGTGTTCCTGATGTGATGCCTTGTTCTGAAGAATCAAGGCCATGTCACCCATAGCTAGGTCTTGTCCTCGGGCCTCGACTCGCAACGTGTGATTTGTTAACAGGCGCGGGAGTATTTTTTCATACTCCCGGTCAAAATCTATCCCGTAGGCAGTCCTAGCCAAACTGGCTACATTTTGCATTGAGAAATTATCGTCAACGAACTTATTCAGCAAATCGCCAAGAATAGTGGTCTGCAATATCTCGGCGCTGGGTGCTGGTTCTGTTGTTTGGTGGTTTGTGCAGGAAAGGAGGAACAATATCGGGAGGGTCATTCTGAAATAAAGAGATGATTTGGTCTTCATAGGATTTTGCGATGTGGTCAGAACTATGAGGGTCCGAACCGACACCGACTTCAGGGGGAGAGTGGTCGCCAGGTGTCATGAAGGCAATTTGAATATCGCTATCTTCTTAAACTCACATTTGATAGTGTAAATAATGCCTTAGTACTGGGCGAGGTTTTGTTGCAACTATCGGTGTGGCTAGGGCACAGCGCCATATTTGGATGTAAGGCCCGCCGTCATTAAATTCAATGGACA
>CBIHQM010000575.1:0-3614 GCA_966211885.1 uncultured Chryseolinea sp. | reverse complement strand
GAAGAACACCAACAAGGCGGTGGTGATTGTCTGTAATTAAAGCTTCTGTTGGTACTGTCCGCCATATTTTTGATCTTGGGCAGTCTGAAGACTGATTAGATAAATGAGAAATTTAGCATTGTCGATATCCATTCTTATTCTCGCTAGCTGCAGCCGAACCGGAGACGCAGCATGGAAAGGCGGAAAAATAACGGAGCCTGGAACTTATGAGCTTGAGGATGAGAGCTTAAAGATCGAGGTGTATTTAGAAAGAAACTTTGTGAGATACAAGGCATATGACAACGAGGGGAGAACCGTCATTTCTTATGGATATAACATGAGTACGGTTCAAAGGTGGGCCTTCTATCTTGATGAACAAAGGAACTTTTGGGTTTTTAGCAGCGACATCGGCCATTCGGTTTGGAAGAAGGGAACGGCAAGTTCATATTTCCATGATGACATTGACCATGTGCTAACTCGTAGAGAGGTTCCTAAATCTGTGTACGATAATTGCAAAGAGTTTTTTCGGGACTAGGCACAGCTTCCGCCTACCGCCGTTGTTGGTGTTCTTCACCAACAACATTTTTCGGCAACGTCCCCCTCAATGTCTGCCCTAGAAGAACACCAACAAGGGCGAGAGGATGTTGACCATAAAAAGACCGGATCCATTTCCTGTTAGAGAACGTTGGCATGCCCGGGCCTGGAAAAATTGATTATTTTTGCCGCGTGCTACGACAGACTAACCAGACGATCAGAAGAATTCAAGGGTCGCTGGTCATTGCAGTCCTGGTCTTTTTGGGATGGGCTCGTTTTCATAAAAACAAAGCCCCTATTGTGAATAAGCCGGAACTGGTGGTCATCTATGGGGGTGATACAACGCGAATCGATGTCAGTGGCTGGGACTCGACCAAGTATGACAGTTTGGCGAGAACGTTTAGCAAACTGAGCAAAGCAGATGATAGTTTGAATGCAGTGTACACAGCGAAATATGGCGCAAAGTATGGTTGGAATGCGTTGGATAGTATGATGAAAAGCCCAGTTCCTTCGGTGGTGGATTCGTTTTTGAGGGAGTTGAAGAATCGCGGGATAGCGAAGTGATATGGGTAACAACTCCGTAGAATGAAAGATAGAATAGATTTTTTTAGAACGATTCGATCGAATATAGAAAACCATGGGAATCATGTGACTTTAGTGGCGGGTGGCCAGATACCAAGGTTTGCGTATACAATTGGATGTAGTGAAACCTTTGGTGCCGAGCTTATTTTAGCCGGCGGGGAATTTTACTCCAAGAATGAAGTGACGACGATAATTAAGGGAATGGTTGAAGTGCTTAGGAACGGCGCAGATTGGCAAACCTTAAGCTTAAGCGTGGAGTCATTGGGCTCATTTTCACTTTCAATCGCTCACGAGTCCTGGAGTAAAATAACGGCCTTAGGCGTGTTTGATTTTTATAAACAGGATGGAATTCAAGTCTTGCAAATTTTGCCGGATGAAGAACATCATACGCTTGACATTCCCGATATGTCAACAGCATTTGATGTTGCCTCACAACCGGTTTGGCAATGGTTGGTCCGCGAATGGAATTATGCAGCGCCCCGCAACGCTACCGTAGTGACCGACTTGAGCGTTCTGTTTGGTGAGAAGGCTACTGAAGTAATGCGATGGGATGAGGACGGTTGGGAAATATTTTCGGACGACCCCTCGAATATGCCAAAAGAAAATATGCGTGCGTTGCCTCTGGCCATACTTATTGGCATCGATAAGTCTCTGGAACCTGCAGTTTACCTGGAAGTTGGCAAGGGGCTTTACAGAGATCGTGTTGACCTTACTTGGAACGACTGGGGGTGAAAGGCCGCAGATAATTTGGAGTTGGGGAACACGGAAAGGCGAAAATACCTTATCACTTCGTGTTATTCCGCTCGATCTCCCGCAAGTTCTCCATCTTCTTATTTCGCAAGAACCCATTGATGTCCTCGAAGTGTTCTTTGATGCGCTTGTTGCCAAATTCGAACACCTTGGTAGCGAGGCCGTCCAGGAAATCACGATCGTGAGATACTAAAATGAGCGTGCCGTCGAAGGCAATAAGCGCTTCTTTCAGAATGTCCTTTGTCTTTATATCCAAGTGGTTAGTAGGCTCATCCAAAATCAACAAGTTCACTGGCTGCAACAACAACTTGATCATCGCTAATCGCGTGCGTTCCCCACCCGAGAGCACCTTCACCTTCTTCTCGATCGTTTCACCGCCAAACATGAAAGCACCCAAAATGTCTTTTATCTTCGACCGCACATCACCTTGCGCAATCTGATCGATCGTATCAAAGACCGTAATATCTTCCTCCAGCAAAGCAGCCTGGTTCTGAGCAAAGTACCCAATCATACTGTTATGCCCCAACTGCATCTTTCCATCAAAATCAATTTCCCCCATAATAGCTTTCACCAGCGTAGACTTCCCCTCACCGTTCTTTCCCACCAGCGCCACGCGCTCACCTCGCGCGATGGTCACGTTGGCGTCGTTGAATACCACGTGGTCGCCATATTTTTTGGTCATGCCTTCGATGATCACGGGATAGTTTCCGGAGCGGGGGGCAGGAGGGAACTTCAGGTTCAGCGCCGAGCTGTCCACTTCGTCCACTTCCACGATCTCGATTTTCTCCAGCATCTTCACGCGCGATTGCACCTGGAGCGTCTTGGAATAGGTGCCCTTGAACCGGTCGATAAATTGCTGGATGTCGGCAATTTGTTTGGCCTGGTCGTCAAATTGTTTTTGTTGTTGTTCGCGGCGTTCCTTGCGCAGTTGCAGGTAGTGCGTGTAGTTGGTCTTGTAGTCGTAGATGCGGCCCATCGTTACTTCGATGGTGCGGTTGGTCAGGTTGTCCACAAACGTTTTGTCGTGACTGATCACGATCACGGCTTTGGCATTGTTGATCAAAAACTCTTCCAGCCATTGGATCGATTCGATGTCCATGTGGTTGGTGGGCTCATCCAGCAGGATGAGGTCGGGCTTTTGAAGCAGGATTTTCGCGAGCTCGATGCGCATCCGCCAGCCGCCGCTAAACTCGCTGGTGGGGCGTTCAAAATCTGAGCGGAGAAAGCCCAGACCCAGCAGGGTCTTTTCCACTTCGGCGTCGAAGTTGATTTCTTCGATGGAGTAGTATTTTTCGCTCAGCTCCGATACTTGTTCGATGATTTTTGAATATTCGTCCGACTCATAATCCGTGCGCGTTTCGAGCTGCAGGTTCAGGTCGTCCATGGTTTTTTTCATGTCCAGGATCTTCGAGAAGGCCTTGGAGGCCTCCTGGAAAACCGTGTCTTTGTCCTCCGTCAGCAGGTGCTGGGGCAGGTAGGCGATGATGGCGTCTTTGGGGGCCGATACTTTGCCCCGCGTGGGTTTGTTCACGCCGGCAATGATCTTGAGCAGCGTGGATTTGCCCGCGCCGTTCTTGCCCATGAGGGCAATGCGATCGTTTTCGTTGATGTTAAAGGTGATGTTGCTAAAAAGGGCTGAACCGTTAAACTCTACACTGACCGCGTCAACTGAAATCATGATTTTGAAATAAGGGGGCAAATATATTATTAAATTGCCATCCCTTAAAATTGGGCGCCCGTGATATGATCCCCTTTTTGCTCATCATCGC
>CBIHQM010000574.1:0-3629 GCA_966211885.1 uncultured Chryseolinea sp. | reverse complement strand
TGCGAGGCATAGTAGAACAGACCGATAAAGGGCAAGCTGAACACCAACGCAAACAGGTCGTTGCGTTCCAGGGCGTGTCTATGAACCGTGTGGTGGGACTTGTGCCAGCGCCACAAAAATCCATGCATCACATATTTGTGGCTGAACCAGGCCACGAATTCCCACAGCAAAAAGGTGCCGGTAGCGATGAGCGAGCACAATATCAGGGTGAGGAGATCCATGGGCGGCGATAGTCAAAAATAGCATTTAACGGGCGGTCCACAAACGTCAAGGTATCGGCCAAACGACGGGGGGGCCTAGGGAATACCGTAGCGTACTTCATCGGTAATTTCCGCGGGCCAGGAAAACTTCGCGAATCTGAAGGAGTTTTGAGAAAAAATCACGGAGTCCGTTCCCACACGGATGGCGTAAACTGCACACGTTTTAGTGAATAAATTTTCATACATTTCCCTACTATTCTGCCCAAAATGGTTTTGAAATTCCTTCGAAAAAATGAACTTGGTACTGCATTGTAAGGCTATGAAAAACTTTTCGTTTTCAATCGCGACAATGACCCTCATCGCTATCGTCATGCTGACTTCTTCCTGCCGGGAAAAGTTGTCGGCATCGCGTTCAAAAGATTCTGTTGATTACAATCTCCACATCCGCCCGATCCTTTCCGACCGGTGCTTTAAATGCCATGGCCCCGATGCCAACCAGCGCAAAGCGCATCTGCGCCTCGATACACAAGAGGGTGCACTGGCCGCGTTGAAAGATGACCCGGAAGGACACGCCATCGTACCCGGCGATCCGGAGCATTCCGAGGTGTACCTGCGCCTTATCTCGACCGATACCGCTGAGTTGATGCCGCCGGTAAAATCCAATCTGAAGATCAACGAACAGGAAATTGCGCTCATCAAAAAATGGATCGCCCAAGGCGCAAAATACAAACCACACTGGGCCTTCATTCCACCCCACAAAACGGCAGTGCCCGAAGTGGATGATGCAGAATGGCCAAAAAATGAGATCGACAATTTCATCCTCGCACGCCTGGAAAGCAATGGCATCGAGCCCAACGAACCGGCCGATCCCGCCCGCTTGCTAAAACGCGTTAGTTTCGACATCACGGGGCTGCCGCCGACCCTGGCCATGCAGGACAAATTTTTAGAGGACAACTCGCCGGAGGCATACGACAAAGTGGTCGATGAACTTTTGGCTCAGCCCCAATACGGAGAAAAAATGGCCGCCTACTGGATGGATGTCGCCCGCTATGCCGACTCCCATGGCTACCAGGACGATGGTCTCCGCACCATGTGGCCCTGGCGCGATTGGGTCATTCATGCCTTCAACGCCAATTATCCTTACGACCAGTTCATCACCTGGCAACTGGCGGGCGATCTGCTGCCCAATCCCACCAAGGAGCAACTGCTGGCGACAGGTTTCAATCGCAATCACAAGATCACCCAGGAGGGTGGTGTCATCGATGAAGAATATCGCATCGAATATGTGACCGACCGCACCAACACGTTCGGCAAAGCATTCCTGGCCCTGACGTTCGAGTGCGCGAAGTGTCACGATCACAAATACGATCCCATCCTTCAAAAGGATTATTACAGCACGTTCTCGTTCTTTAACCAAGTACCGGAAAAAGGATTGGTAGGCGACATCACGCTGGCCTCCCTGGCCGATCCCCCCAACATGAAGATCACCACGGCCGACGTGGAGAAGATCCTGACCTTCATCAACAAAAAAGACACCGCCACCGTCCCCGTCATGATCATGGCCGACAAACCCGACAAACGGCCCACCTATCTTCTGAAGCGCGGTGTTTATGATGCTCCGGGCGATAGGGTATACGTTGGCCTGCCCAAAGCCATCCTGCCGTTCGACTCCGTGCGCTACGGCAACAATCGCCTCGGCCTGGCCCATTGGCTCACCGACAAAAATAATCCGCTCACGGCGCGTGTTTTTGTGAACCGCATGTGGCAGGAATTCTTCGGACGCGGCCTCGTCAAAACTTCCGGCGACTTTGGTATGCAAGGCGAAATGCCCTCCCATCCCGAATTGCTCGACTGGCTGGCGCTTGATTTTATGGATCATGGATGGGACATCAAGCGGCTCATCAAACAATTTGTTACCTCGGCAACCTACAAACAATCGTCGGTGATGAGCGAGAAGAAACGAGCTGTCGACCCGGAGAATATTTTGCTGGCTCGAAGCTCGCGTGTGAAAATGTCGGCGGAGGTTATTCGCGACCTGGCATTGGCTAGCAGCGGACTGTTGGTGAAAGAGATTGGTGGCCCGAGTGTAAAACCTTATCAGCCGAAAGGCATCTGGGAATCGTCTACCTCGGGTAGGGGCGTGTTAGCGCGATACGTGCAGGATCACGGCGACAAATTATACCGGCGAGGATTGTACTGTTTCATCAAGCGCACCGTGCCACCGCCGAGCATGCTGGTGATGGATGGCAGCAATCGCGACCAATGCGAAGTGAAGCGCATGCGCACCAACACACCGTTGCAGGCCCTGGTGCTGTTGAACGACCCGGTGGTCCTTGAATCATCGCGGGTTTTTGCCGAGCGGTTGGCACAGAAAAATTCCACGATAGAACAAAAGACCATTGAGGCCTTCCGCTCCATCGTGGCGCGCGCCCCAAAGCCGGAAGAGTTGAAAGTGCTGTTGACTTATTACGAAGAAGAGAAAAAAGGCTTTGATCAGTCGCCGGAGAAAGCGCGGGAATTTATTGCCGTAGGAGAATATCCGCAGACCGAGATCAAAGATGTCGCATCCGTGGCAGCCCTGATGCAGGTAGTGCATACCATTTTTAACCTGGAGGAATCCATCACAAAAGTCTGAGCTATGGAAAATGAATTCATAAAGCAACGCTTCCACGTCACCCGCAGACATTTCCTGGGGAAGATGAGTCTTGGATTGGGTTCTGTGGCACTGGGCTCGTTGCTGATCCCCGACCTGTTCAAATCCGGCGCCGACGAAGGGGCGATGTTGGCAGGTCTCCCGCATTTTGCCCCCAAAGCCAAACGCATTATTTATCTTTTTCAAAACGGCGCGCCTTCGCAGTTGGAGAGCTTCGACTACAAGCCGCTGTTGAATAAGATGGCAGGCCAGGATTTGCCCGCGTCCATTCGCATGGGGCAACGCCTCACAGGCATGACCTCCGGGCAAGCCAGCTTTCCGTTGGTGGGCTCGCATTTTTCATTCAAGCAATACGGTCAGTCGGGCGCATGGGTAAGCGAGATCTTCCCCAACATGGCCAAGATCGTAGACGACGTGTGCTTCATCAAGACCATGCACACGGAAGCCATCAACCACGATCCGGCGCTGACCTTCATGCAGTCGGGCGCACAGCAAGGCAACCGCCCCAGCATGGGCGCCTGGCTGAGCTATGGATTGGGTAGTGAGAACAAAAACCTTCCCGCTTTTTGCGTGCTGCTCTCCCGCGGCCGCGGCAACGGTCAGGGGGTTTACTCGAAGCTTTGGACCAATGGATTTTTGGATAGCATTCACCAAGGTGTTCAATTTAGCAGCAGCGAAGAAAGAGTGCTCTACCTGAAAGATCCCCAGGGAAGAGACCGCAACGGCACCCGCAAAATGCTGGACAATCTCGCCGAACTCAATGCTATGAACTACCA
>CBIHQM010000573.1:0-3637 GCA_966211885.1 uncultured Chryseolinea sp. | reverse complement strand
AATTAAGCATTGCTCCATAAAAGAAAGGGGGGCCAGTCCGCCAGCTGGCGGATGGGGGTATTGATCCCATTTTCGTTAGGACTTTTTAGCCTGACCGTTCCCTCTCCTCACCCAGCACCCTATAAAAAACAAACGCCGGACGTTCTCACGTCCGGCATTTACATAACTACTGCGCCCTTTGCTTAAACCAAAAATGCAAATAAAAAATGGCGCATCAACCGATTAAAAATTGGCACTCCGGCACCGGCAAAAAATATTTACCACCAACAACCACTACGAATGGAGTAAATCACCTGTCGTGCCGGAAATGCCATGTCTTGCATGTCTTTCTATGTGTGTTATTGTATTCTATTAAGTTAGTCTAGTCTACGTTGTCGTGCAAAAATTTATTGTTACCCAACAGATTGTTGTCGTCGTTCAAATTGTATTTGGAGATGAAGGGTTCGGCCGAGTGGGGCACATCCTGCATTTTAACGCCGCGACGTAAGTATGCCGGGAGTGACCATTTTTCGTTGAACTCTTCTTTGGTCATCTCTTGCTTGCGGGCCTGCTTCATTTTTTCCTGGCGCTCTTTTGCTTGTTGTTGCAGGCGTTGTTTAGTCGAGCGCAGTTCCATCATGCCTTCGTCGTTGATCACCTGGTCGCCATAGCGGGGGGTGACGTCGTCGAAGTCGTCGTCTTTGAAGAGGCTTTCTTCGCCGTCGTCGTCGGTGTTTTCGGGTTGCACGGGATCGACGCGGTTGAAGGGACCGGTGAATACTTGTTCGCGTTCAACGGGTTCTTCTTCGGAAGCGCTCGTTTTTATCTCGGGTGCACGACGCGAGCCCATGTCGTTGTTTTCGGTGACGGAGTGATCCGGCGAGAACAGCCAGCCTTGGGAACGATCGAGGTTGTGAACTTTCTTTTCTTCTTTCTTCGCCGGCAAGTGACTGGTTTCCATCGCAAACCCGGTCGCGATCACGGTGACACGGATGCGGTCGCCGAGGTCGGGATCCACACCGTGGCCAAAGATCATTTCGGCTTCTTCGCCGGCCTGGTCCTGGATGTATTCGGTGATCTCGGTCAGCTCGTCCATCTGCAGTTCGGCTTCTACGCCGGAGATGATGGACAACAGGATCCGTTTTGCGCCCATGATGTCGCGGCTGTCGAGCAGCGGCGAGGCGAGGGCGCCTTCGGCAGCTTTGGGTGCGCGTTTGTCGCCGCGGGTTTCGGCTGAGCCCATGACGGCGGCGCCGGCATTCAGCATGACGGTGCGCACATCCTGGAAGTCTACGTTGACGTAGCCCGCCAGCGTGATGATCTCGGCGATGCCTTTGGCAGCCGTGGTCAACACGTTATCGGCTTGCGCAAAGGCCTGGCCGATGGAAAGGTTTCCAAAGATCTCGCGCAGTTTGTCGTTGAGGATCACCAGCACGGTGTCGCAGTTTTCACGCAGCGTATCGAGCCCCAGGTCGGCAGCGGCCATCTTCTTCTTTCCTTCGAAAGAGAACGGCGCGGTGACGATGCCCACGGTGAGGATGTCCATGTCTTTGGCGATCTTGGCGATCACGGGCGCTGCACCGGTTCCGGTGCCACCGCCCATTCCGGCCGTGACGAACACCATCTTGGTGCCCATGAGCATCTCGCGGATCTGCTCTTTGCTTTCGAGCGCCGCGTTCTTGCCCACTTCAGGGTTAGCACCGCATCCCAACCCTTCGGTGAGGTTGGTGCCGATCTGAAGTTTATTCGGCACAGGGCTGCTCATCAGCGCCTGGTTGTCGGTATTACAAACGATGAACTCGACATCTTTAATGCCTTGCTTATACATGTGGTTCACCGCATTGCTCCCGCCACCGCCAACGCCGATCACCTTGATGATGGACCGGTTGTTGTTGGCTTTGGGGATCTCAAATTTGTATGATCCTGTTTCAAACATGATTAGAATTTTTTTAGTGGTTGTCTTTTTTGGTTTTGGATCAGGATGGCCAACGCTTCACGAACGCCCGCTTTTACTGTTCCGAAATGCTCAATATTCGTTCTTTCCATCCAGGTCGTCGATCAACAGACTCTTAGTTTTGTTCAAGATGTCGTTGAAGAAATTCTTGGATGCTGTTACCGGTTGCTTCTTCACTTTTATGGCTTTCACCACTTCGCGCGCCTCCTTGTAACGGTCCTCTCTTTCGTCCAGAGAGCGGAAACCCGATAGCACCAGGCCAACGGCAGTAGCATACATCGGGCTTTTCACCGATTCGATCTTGCTCTTGCCCAGGTGTTCGTTCGGGTAACCGATACGGGTGTCCATACCGGTCATGTATTCAACAAGCTGCTTTAGGTTGCTCAATTGTGCGCCGCCGCCGGTGATCACGATGCCGCCGGCCAGGCGATTCTCAAAACCGGAGCTGATGATCTCCGCGTGTGCCATCTCGATCACTTCCTCCATCCGCGCCTGGATGATATTCGACAGGTTCTTCACCGAGATCTCCTTCGCCGCACGGTTGCGGATGCCCGGGATGGACACGATCTCGTTGGGGCTGGCCTCTTCGGCGATGGCCTTGCCAAAACGTGTCTTCAGTTGTTCGGCCTGCTGCGGCAACACCATCAAGCCCTGCTTGATGTCGTTGGTCACAATATTTCCTCCGAAAGGGATGACCGCCGTGTGACGGATGATGTTGTCGTAGAAGATCGCGATGTCGGTCGTGCCGCCGCCAATGTCGATGAGGCAAACACCGGCTTCTTTCTCTTCGTCGCTCAACACGGCCAGGCTGGACGCGAGGGGCTCGAGAATAAGATCGGCGATCTCCAGGTTGCCCCGGCGGATGCACTTGTTGATGTTGTTGATGGCATTGGTCTGGGCGGTGATGACATGGAAGTCGGCTTCCAGGCGCACGCCCGACATGCCGACAGGTTCCTTGATGCCTTCTTCATAGTCCACCATATAGTCTTGCGGCATCACGTGAATGATCTGGCTGCCGGGAGGCACCACCATGCGATACATGTCTTGCGTGAGACGCTCCACGTCGTCGATGGTGATCTCGTCCTCCTTGGAGGAGCGGGTGATGCCACCGTGCTGGATAAAGCTTTTTATATGCTGACCGGCGATGCCCACGTTCACCACACCAATGTCGATGCCTGCCTGGTCGCCGGCTTCGCGTATGGCTTTCTCGATGGCGTACACGGTCTTGTCGATATTGAAAACGATGCCTTTGACTACGCCTTCTGACTCGGCCTTGCCCATTCCCAGCACCTCCAGCTTGCCGAATTCATTCTTGCGTCCTACAATGGCACAGATCTTTGTTGTGCCTATGTCGAGCCCGACTACAATTTTTTCGTGTTCCATGATGATAGATCTTTTATAGTGGTTGTTGTAATGCTTTTATTTTATCACGCTTCGTTGTCTTTATTCTGCAACAATCTGTCCTTCATATTCCAGATTGACCCTTCCGTACTTGTTCCATCCCATCCGCGGGAGAATTTCCTTGTAGAAGATCATCAGCTTTTTAAGCTTGACTTCTATGTTTTCCGGTTTCCCGAATTCGATCTTCTCGTCGCCCACCTGGGGAAACAAGGTGATGCGCGCTTTGCTATCGATGTCGAGCTGTGCGATCTGGGCGGCCCAAAAATCATCCTCGCGGATGACGTTCAGGAGAGCGATCAGGTT
>CBIHQM010000572.1:0-3639 GCA_966211885.1 uncultured Chryseolinea sp. | reverse complement strand
ATGTCGATCGTTTGATACAAAAGTCAGGGATTGTAGCAAACGTTTGAATGGAGAATTAGACTAATAAAATGGATTATTTTATGGATTGGGATGAGCGATGAGATCGCGAGGGATGAAACGGATACCGGTTGGCTATTGGGGTTCGTTTTGACCTGCCTCTACAAATTATTCATTTTATAAAAAATATAATCGGTCAAAAGCGGTTCAAGACCACTTTGCCTGAATTCCGTCGCGATTTGGCCTCGGTGATAAGTGGAATGATTGATCACCTGAAATAAAATTTCATGAAGTCTATGCGTAAAAGCCTGCCCCGTGCCCATGACATATTGGATTGGCTGGCTTAACTCCATCGTCCCCAGGATGCGCATGGAGTGTTCAAAATTCTTCTTATCGATCTCTTTGAGATCTTGAATTTGATGAGCCTCCCAACGCCCAAAGGAAGGCTGGCCGGGTTCGATCCTGTTATTCCAGATTTGATGAGCGTTCAACATATGGCTTAGCAGTTTTACGCTCTTTTCCGATGTGTGCTCTGGATTTTCTGTTAAGACCGTTATGAGCGCTTGATTGTAATGATGATCGTATTGAAAAAGTTCTTCAAAGAATGCTTTCATGTAGTTTGCGTTGGTATTCAAATACTAATCACGGGGATGGGCCCCAAGATAGTATTTCAAACGGATTTCACGATTTCTGAAAGATATTGTTTCGTTCTGTTCGCAAAATCCGCCGACATCAAGGATTATCGGCCAGCGACTCCAATTGAACCTTTTGTGATCTCAACCCCGGCGAACTCACCGTGACTGTAATCGTCCCAGGTCCGGTCGCTTGGACATACGCCAGCACTTTGCCCTTGTAGGTTTTGCGTTTGCTCGCCTTGTAATCTTCATGACTGCGCAAGTCGCCGCTCTCCAAACCCAGCAGGCGACCGGGTCCTTCGATGGAGAATGTTATTTCGTTATCCGCCAGGGGGACAAGCCGGGCGTCTTTGTCGAGAACGGAAACGGTGAGGTGAACCACATCATCTTTGTCTGCCTTGAGCGTATTCCGGTCGGGCACCGCGCCGAGTGTTGCCGCTTCGCCAGTAGACGTCAACAGAAATTCCCCAAAGGGTTTCCCTCCCTTCGATGACTTTACTTTCAATTCTCCCGGTTGATACACAACCCGCCAACGGATGTATCCATTCGACTCAATCGTTTTTTTTCCGAGCGACCCGTTGTTCACAAAGAGTTCGGCTTCATCGCCGTTGGTAAAGCAATAAACACTCACGGAGTCGCCCGGTGTCCAGTTCCAGTGGGCATCGCCAAAGCCGCGCGAACGGTCTTTTCGCGATACGGGGGCCACGGAGAGAAACGTGGTAGGCGCGGCGGACCACAAGCTCTTTCGATAGTAAAATTCACCTTTCGGGAATCCCGCCAGGTCGATCACCCCGGCCCCGCTACTGCGCACGGGCCACACAGATGCTTCGCCGATAAAGTCAAACGCGGTCCACAAATATTGGGCGGAAATGTAGTCGAGGTCGGCTACGGGTTTCCAGGCGTCGTAGGATTTTCCGTTCTCGCTGCCATAGATGACGCGCTTTGGAAATTGCCGGTGATCGTCTTCATAACGATACTCCTGGTAGTTGTATCCCACCACGTCGAGAGCATCGGGATAGCTGGTGAGGTTCGACATGACCACGCCGGCGAGTGCGGCGGTGACCGGCCTTGTTTTGTCTAATGACTTCACCACCTCCACAAGGTGTTTGGCAATCGGCCCCATTTGTTCGGCCGGCGGATTGCCCGCCAGATAACCTTTGCCGTAGATCTGTGGATTCCGGCCTGTGTTCAATATTTCGTGCGTGTAGGGATCGTTGGGATAATCGATTTCGTTGCCGATGCTCCACATGATGATGCACGCCCGGTTCCGGTTGCGACGGATCATGTCGCCCAAATCACGGTCCGACCATTCTGCAAAATATTTGCTGTAACCGTCCTTACCGGGTTGCCCTACGTTCCATCCTTTGATCCATTTGTTTTTGCCGATGGCCCATTCGTCGAATGCTTCATCCTGCACGAGGAAACCCATTTCATCACAAAGGTCGTAGAGATAATCCTGGTGTGGATTGTGACTCATGCGGATGGCATTGCAACCCAATTCTTTCAAGGTCTGTAGCCTTCGCTTCCACACCGCTCTGGGAACAGCCGAACCCAACGCGCCGGCATCGTCGTGGAAGCACACTCCTTTTAGTTTGATATTTTCACCATTGAGGAAAAAGCCCTTGTCGGCGTCGAAATGAAATTCCCGGAAGCCTACTTTTTCGGTCACCTCGTCAACGGGTTTGCCATTGATCAACAAGGTTGTTCTCAGGGTATATAGAAAGGGTATCTCTACCGACCAGCGCTTCGGGTTTTTCACGTTGAACGACAGTGTAACATCGCTCTCCTTTCCTTTGCCCGCAGATACTGTTTGTTTTTGTTGTGCCACTACTATTCCGTGGTCATCGACGAGTTCAGATGCCACCTCCGTCTTCATCTTTGAAACGTTTACAACCGAAACCTTCAACGATGCTGTGGCCACTTGCTGGGAAATTTCGGGTGTCGTGAAAACGGTCCCCCACACCGCGATGTGCGTTGGGTTAACGGCCATGAGATAAACGTTGCGATTAATGCCCGACCCGCTGTACCAGCGCGAGTCGGCAAAATCGGTGTGATCAACTTTAACGGCCACAACATTCTTTCCCTTCGCATTCAGATAGGGCGTGATGTCATAATAAAACGAAGCATAGCCGTTGGGGCGCTTGCCCAGGTATTTTTCGTTGATCCATACTTCGCTATTCTTGTACACTCCGTCGAAGTAGAGATAGATCGTCTTGCCTTGCTGTGGTGGAAGCACGTCGAACGTCTTTCTATACCACCCTATGCCGCCCGGCAAATAGCCAGTGCCGCTTGCCCAGGCATCGCTGAAAGGTCCTTCGATGCTCCAGTCGTGTGGGAGGTCCAGGGGTTTCCAGGACGAATCGTCGGTGGCGATCTTTTCGCCTTGGGGGATATCACCTTTGTAAAACTTCCACTGGCCGTTGAATAAGACGGTGCCCGAATGTTGTGCTGACAAATCAAAACAAACGGTCAAAAGCAGAATAATGATCGAAGTATGTCTATGAAGTCGTTTCATCTGATTCTCAGAAAAAAAATATGAATTAAAGGAGCTTTGTCACCAATGTGACGATAGATGTTCTAGGAACCTGGAAAGCTTCGGTGCCATCAATTTTGTTCAAAGGCTTTAGATCTTCCCCTGCCTTACCCGACGTGATAAAAAGCTGTGACGCTCCCGCCGTACCGGCCGGCATGTCGAGCCGGATGGTTTCATCGATGTTGCTGTAATTAATAATGACCGTGACCACTTCGTTGTTCGCGGCGTTGACATAGGATGAGGCCATCAGTCCCACCGGGTTGTTGATGTTTACTTTTTGCGATGTCACTTCCACACGTTGTGCTCCCGGGCGGATAAAACGGCTAAAATTTCCAAATGCCCAGAGCAGTTTCGTGTCCTCCACCTTGCCGGTCGTTTTGCTTTTGTCGGCATAGACCAGTCCGTCTTTATAATCATAGACCGACAAAGAGGTCCACCAATGCCAGGCGCTGGCGTTGGCCACGGTGAGGTCGT
>CBIHQM010000571.1:0-3663 GCA_966211885.1 uncultured Chryseolinea sp. | reverse complement strand
CGAAGATAAGAATAACCGGAAATTCTTCAAAGTTGAATTATTCAGGGTAACGGTGCCACTGGGTATGCTTCGTGTCTCAAAAAAAAGGAACAATAGACTCGTGAAATGATCATTTGATAAAACGAAAATTTGTAATTTAATCAAATGATAAAAACACCCTCTTTTCCGGCAAAACCCTTCCTGCTGCTTTTTATTCTTGTGGGATGTATTCATTTTTCTTACGCACAACAGAAGAAGATCAAGGTGCTTGTCGTGACCGGTGGACATGGATTTAAACACAAACCTTTTTATGACGTTTTTAACGCCATTCCGTCTATTACCTACGATACCCTGGTTCAGCCACAAGCCAATGCACTCATCGCCTCCGCGGAAGTAAACCAATATGATGTGCTCGTGTTTTATGACCTGGCTGACTCTATTTCCCTCGCGCAGCAGCAGGCCTACATCGACTTGCTGAAAAAAGGTGCATCCATGATCTTCCTCCATCATGCCTTGGTGTCGTACCAAAACTGGCCTGAGTTCGTAAAGATCGTGGGCGGACAATATCACACCCAACCTGTGGTGGTGAATGGCGATACCCTAAAAGCCAACTACGACCACGATGTGAACATCCCCGTGAAAGTGGAAGACAAAAATCATCCGGTGACCAAGGGTATTCGTGATTTTGAAGTTGTCGATGAAGTGTACAGTGACGTTGAAATATTGCCTAGTGTCAAACCCTTGCTCAGCACCACGCATCCCAAAAGCATGCGCTATCTGGCCTGGGTCAATCACTACGGAAACTCAGAGGTCATTTGCATTCAATTGGGGCATGGTCCTTCCTGCTACACGAATCCGAATTTCAGGAGACTGATCCAACAGGCGATCGAGTGGTCGGCAAAACAACCGGCTAGATAAGCCAATTTTATTCATTGACTTTATCTAACCAATTCTTTGTATCCAACAATGACCAACGGTATGGCTAACAAAATGTCCACGGCGTGAGCAATACTCTCAATGCGCGGTATCCGGCTCAGCGGAAAAGCGATCGCACCAAGACACAACAGGATGCCCAGCCACAGATCAACCTTCTTTCGGCGGATCAACACAATCCCCAACACCAACAGACTGAGGGGGAACAAAGGCCCAGGCCAGAACAGCAATAAGTTTGCACTCAGCGGATAGTGCAAGAAGGTCTCCAAATAGGTTTTGTGGGGGATTTGAAACGCTTCACCGTACACCCCGACAAAGCCAAAGTTCGCACCGGAAAGACAACCATAGATGGCGATGACCAATCCCACTGTGGCATAGCGCGGCATTTCTATTTTCAGTTTATCAAAAAGCACAATGAAGGCGATGATCCAGGGCACCTGCGATAAATTGATCAGCGTTCCCCCCGTCACTCCATACTGCCCCTCTTTCCAAAAGAACGTGGAAGCAGCAAATACCAGCGGTGCCGCGATCAGTGCAAGACCGCCAGCAGTTTTTGAAATGGGAAGGGTAGACTCCATGCGCGTTGACTTTTGATTTTGACGCGACAGGAAGAAGGAACGTTACGAAAGACGCCGACAAATTTTGATACGTGCACATTCCGGGTTGGATTAGGCCGAGGGCTCAATGCCCCTTGAACGCTACTTTGCCATCGATCTCCACCGTTACATTGGTGAGCGGGAAACTGACTTGCGGCGTGTCGATGGCATTGTTTCCGCCAGGAAATTGATTGCTCCCCACGGTGAGCGTCACCAATCCCGCGGCGGCTTTTGGCCAATAAAGACTACCATTGGTATCTATCGGTCTTAACAGGGGATTGAATCCAAAGGAGATGCTACCGATTACATCCTGAGGTCCCCGGGGCGAGGCGAACTTATTCTTCAGGCACTCGCCACCGTCTCTGGCGGCGATGGAATGTAACTTACCACCGGCAAAAGTAAGCGTGGCCTGATTCACGGGTTCGTAATCGCATTCCGTTTGTGAAACGACAACTTTGCCGTTGGCGGAGTTTTCAACAATGCTTACCTCAAGCATGCCAGCAGGAAGCTTGTCGATCTTCTTGAAGAGGGCGTGCCCTGCCGCCTCTTCGGTAGTAACTTGTCCATCATAGGAAAGCACGGGTCTTCCGGTGGTGGAAAACGTGAGGTTGGTTCCGAGAGGAGAGGTGATCCGTATTTGTTTGGCTTTGGCCAGCAAACTTTTTAGCTCGTTCACGCGGGTGGCCAGGGCGCTATCGTAATGCGCATCGATGGCATACCAGCTCATTTGCTCATAGGTGTTATAGTTCAACGATAGCCCTTCGGCAAAAGCGTGAGTGGGGATATTGATGTAGAGGATGCGGGTATGAGTCTTTATCAGCGCTTCGCGGACGGCCTGTTGGTTCACCGGTGCATCTTGAGTATGCCTCAGATCTTTAAAAAGCCACGTCGGATCCTTATCAAAAGGCGTCAGAATGATGCAGACATCGGTGGTGTTTAACCAATTCACAAACTTGTCGACGGGTGAAAGTTCGCCCGCCAGGAAAGTGTTCATGCTTTCGGCCCCTTGAAATTTATCCGGATTCAATTTTGGGTAGGCGATTGCGCCTTTTGCGGTACAAGCCTTGGACAATGCTTCCATGAGCGACACTCCGTTTTGATCGCTATAAATGTGAACGGTTTCTCCCGCCTTGATCGTCACGTTCCAGTCCACAATTTTACGCGCCAGCGAATCATAGTTGACCTGCTGAGCAAAGAGTGTTGTAGTTGATAAAAAAATGAAGAGAGAGAGGGTCGTTTTCATTCCGTTCGCAAATGCTGCGATACTAACGGCGCGGGGGGTATGGATGTTGGCGATTCAAGTCACTATTTTAACAACAGCGTATGGGCATGGCGTGACGAAAAAAGGGCGAAAATAAAAAAGTCCCTACCGTTTGGGGCAGGGACTTTTTCCAAAAGTTAAAGGTACTTCAATATTCTACTTCTTTTTCTTCGCTACTTTTTTCGCGGCTTTCTTAGCGACTACTTTTTTAGCAACCTTCTTGACAGCCTTTTTCGGAGCTGCTTTTTTAGCAACCACCTTCTTCGCGGCTTTTTTAGGAGCAGCTTTCTTGGCTACCACTTTCTTGGTCACTTTTTTAGGCGCCGCTTTTTTGGCGGCCTTTGGAGCAGCTTTCTTGGCGGCCTTTTTAGGCGCTGCCTTTTTCGCAGCCGGCTTGGCCGCGGGTTTTGCCGCTACTTTTTTCGGGGCAGCTTTGGTAGCGCCTTTGCCCATCATGTTCAGGGCGGATCCGGCTTTGAACCATTCGATCTGTCCCTTATTGTAGGTATGGTTCACCGAGATGGATTCCTCTGTGCCGTTGCTGTGGTGCAGAACGATCGTCAAAGGTTTTTCCGGGGCGAAGGTGGTCAGGCCGGTGATGTCGATCACATCGTCTTCCAGGATCTTGTTATAGTCATCCTTGTTGGCAAACGTGAGGGCGAGCATCCCCTGTTTCTTCAGGTTGGTCTCGTGGATGCGGGCGAAAGATTTCACCAGGATCGCACGAACACCCAAGTGACGGGGCTCCATCGCCGCATGTTCACGGCTGGAACCTTCACCATAGTTTTCATCACCCACCACAATCGAGCCGATCCCTCCGGCTTTGTATGCGCGTTGCACTTTGGGTACTTCGTCAAACTGTCCGGTCAGGTTATTTTTCACGCTGTTGATCTT
>CBIHQM010000570.1:0-3678 GCA_966211885.1 uncultured Chryseolinea sp. | reverse complement strand
CGGAGCGTGTTGCGGGAGGATGTTATGCGTGTTCAATAATCCTTAAACGAGATCATGACAAAACTTTATTTGAGTGTGCCACGGATCATACTGTGCACGATTTGTATTGCTATAGGTTCCAACGTGTTTGCACAGCGCGATCCGTGGCAGGATCACACCGTATTCAGAATAAACAAAGAGGAACCCCACGCCACGTTTTTTTCTTACGACAATGTGGCGCAAGCGGTAGGGGATGAAAAGGAGAAATCTTCCTGGTATCAGTCGTTAAATGGGTTGTGGAAATTCAATTTCGCAAAACGACCTGCCGACCGGCCCGAGGGTTTCTACAAGGAAACATTTGATGTGACCGCCTGGGACAATATTAAAGTACCCGCCAACTGGGAAGTGGAAGGCTACGACCATCCGATCTATCTCGATGAAAAATATCCCTTCGATACACGCTGGCCCGACGCTCCACAAGACTACAACCCCGTGGGCTCGTATCGAAGAACCTTCGAGTTTCGCGACGCATGGCAGGGGAGGGAAGTGTTTCTTCACTTGGGGGCTGTGAACTCTGCGGTGTACGTCTGGATCAATGGAACGCAAGTGGGCTACTCCGAAGATTCGAAGACGCCTGCGGAATTCGACATCACCCGATATCTGAAGACCGGAACAAATACCGTGGCGCTCCAGGTTTTTCGCTGGAGCGACGGCAGCTACCTGGAAGCCCAGGACATGCTGAAAGTTTCGGGTATCGAGCGTGATGTCTATCTGTATGCTACGCCGAAAGTGAAAGTATCTGACTTCTTTGTGAAGGCGGGTCTGGATGAAGCGTATCAGGATGGCAAGCTGCTGATGAACGTACAATTCAGAAACCTGACCACAAAAACCTTCAAAGGGGTTGTTGAAGTTTCTTTGCTCGACGATAAAGACAATTTAAAAACGGTTTGGAATATAGAGCAATCCTTGCAAATCGTTCCGGGCAGTCCCTTGTCGATCTCCGTTCCCCAAACCATTCCCCATCCACGAAAGTGGACCGCGGAAACACCCGAGCTCTATACGATCGTGATGGTGTTGAAAGGTGCCGACAAGAAAATTGTGGAAGTGGTTTCCGACAAAATTGGTTTTAGGACGGTGCAGATAAAGAATGCTCAATTGTTGGTGAACGGCAAAGCCATCAAGATCAAAGGCGTGAATCGTCATGAGGCGCATGCCACCCAGGGGCACTATATCACAAAGGAAATTATGCTCCGCGACATTGAGCTTATGAAGGCCGCCAATATCAATGCAGTCCGCGGTTGTCATTATCCCAACAGTCCGGTGTGGTACGATCTCATGGACCGATATGGCTTCTATGTGATCGACGAAGCAAACATCGAGAGCCAGCCACTGGCATCGGAGGACAGCACGAAGTTGGGCAACGAAATGAGCTGGCTTCCGGCACACATGGACCGGACGCGCAACATGTTCGAGCGCGACAAGAATCATCCCTCGATCATCATCTGGTCGCTGGGCAACGAATCGGGCGACGGCCCGGTGTTCGACAGCACCTATCATTGGCTTCATCGCCACGATAACACGCGTCCCGTGGCATATGAGCCGGCGAAACTGCATTCGTACACGGATATTTTCTCGCCGATGTATGCCCGCATACCACAGATTGTGGAGTATGCGAAATCGAACCCCACGCGCCCACTCATCATGTGTGAATATGCACACGTGATGGGAAACTCCGGCGGCAACCTACAGGACTATTGGAATGAAATCGAAAAGTATCCCGTGTTGCAAGGGGGCTTCATCTGGGAGTGGTCCGACCAAGGCCTGCAATACACCAACAGCAAGGGCGTGAAGTACATGGCCTACGGTCATGACTACCATCCTGACCTTCCCACCGACGGTGCCTTCATCAATAAAGGATTGGTGACCGGCCTGCGCGAACCGATCCCCCATTACTATGAAGTGAAGAAAGTATACCAACCGGTTTCTTTCCAGGCGGTGAACGCCCCCGAAGGAGAATTTGAAATCCGGAACAAGTATGTGTTTTCAGACCTTGGCAAGTTGAGTTTTCAATGGCAACTCATGGCTGATGGCGCGGTGATCTCAAAAGGGTGGCTGAGCAAGGTTGAGGCATTGCCCGGCGCCGGCGCCCGTGTTAAAATTTCATTGCCGCCATATGCTCCATCGGATACGGCGGAATATATCCTCAAACTTAGCGCACACATAAATTCGGACGTTCCGTTTTTGCCGGTTGGATTTGAAATCGCGTGGGAGCAGTTTGTTCTGAACGAAAGACGCGTGACATCGCCACTGCCATCGGTCGCGAAACTAAAGACCGTGAAGACGAAGACGGACGTAGCCGTATCGGGCGCGGACTTTTCTGTTACGTTCAATTTGGGCAGCGGAACGTTATCCGACTTCACCTTCAAAAACAAAAAATTATTGCGAACCCCGCTCTCCCCCCAATTCTGGCGCGCACCCACGGATAACGACCTGGGAAACAACATGCAGGTTTGGGCTGCGGTGTGGAAGGATGCCGGGAACAATGCCAAGCTCACCAGCTGCCGGATCGAAAAGGAAACTGCGAACGAGGTGATCGTGTCGTCGAAATTTTATCTGCCCACGGTGGAGTCGACTGTTGAAGTGCGCTACACGGTTCGGCCACTCGCGGAGGTGCAAGTAGCGTATCATTTTCTCCCCGGATCGAAAGCGTTGCCCGACCTGCCGCGATTGGGTATGCAGTTCACAATGCCACAGGAATTTCAATATATGGCCTGGTATGGCAGGGGCCCGCACGAATCATATGCCGACCGAAAAACCGGAGCGGCCGTGGGCATGTACAAAGGAATATTGTGGGACCAGGTCTATTTGTATCCAAGACCGCAGGAGACCGGAAACAAAACCGATGTGCGTTGGATGACCCTGACCAACTTCGACGGGACGGGTTTGAAGTTGGTGGCCGGCGATCAATGGCTTTCGTCATCGGCGTGGCCCTTCAGTCAGGATGAACTTGATTTCAAAGCAGGCAAGGGCCAGTCGGCCTCGGGACTTGTGCCCAACGTGTCGAAGCATAGCGATGACGTGATACAACGCGACTTTGTGACCTGGAACATCGACCTCTTGCAAATGGGCGTGGGTGGAGACAACTCGTGGGGCGCTCCTGTACACGATGCTTACAGAATAAAGCCAGCCGAATATCGCTATGCGTTTGTATTGAAAGGTGTTTCTGTCGAATGACTTATCGTAGTGCCATGAATCGCAAAAAAATAGCTATCCGTTCGTGCAGGATAATGCTTGCAACCTTATTGGTCTGTGCCCATGTAACAACCCTACTGGGTCAGACAACATCGCAAGCGAATTATTTCTATTCTACGAAAGTCGTGTTTCAGGACAGCCTCGAAGTCTCCCTGTATTCACCCACCATGTTCCGCGTACGTATTTCGCATCTGGAAGGAGAGAAGTTTCCAACGCAGTATGACATCCCATTTGCGATTGGAAAAACGACGCCCTGGAATGCAGTGCCGTATACAACATCGGAAGACGACAATACCTTCAGCATCAAAACCAACAAGATCATCCTGAAGATTGCTAAACGCGGCTTATCGTGGACGGTGTGGACTGTTGATGGGAAAGAGAAAATTTACCCGTCCGACGGTCCTGCCTACGGTATGTTCAAGGACGGCTATACTTTTTTTGACAATG
>CBIHQM010000569.1:0-3684 GCA_966211885.1 uncultured Chryseolinea sp. | reverse complement strand
TACCCTCTATGCACAAACTTGTTCAGCTCCTTTTGTTTTTGACAATATCAATCCCAACACTCGCAACCGAACGTACTGCGAAACCATCTTCCAATCCTGCTGACTCGCTATTATTCTTCGCCGCTGCCGACGGCGTAAAGATCCACTACGACGTGAAAGGCGAGGGCAAGGCTGTAGTCCTTGTTCACGGATTCATTGTAGACGGTGAATCCTGGAAGCGCACGGCACTGTACAACGATCTCGTGACAAACGGATTCAAAGTGATCACCCTGGACCAACGCGGCAACGGCAAGTCCGACAAGCCTCACACCGCAGAAGCCTACGCGAACGACGCGGAAGCACGCGACATCATGGGGTTGATTTCATTCTTAAAGATCAAATCGTACGACGTGGTGGGCTATTCCAGGGGAGCCATCATTACCGCCCGGTTGCTGGTGCTGGATAAACGCGTAGACCACGCCGTGCTCGGTGGTATGGGCGACGATTTCACAAACCCCGAGTGGCCTCGAAGGATCATGTTCTACAAAGCCCTTAGCGGAGAGCCCGTAAAAGAATTGGAAGCTGTGGTGAAACGCATACAAGATACCGGTCTCGATCAACAAGCCTTGGCGCTCATGCAGAAAGAACAACCCTCCACCAGCAAAGAAGCATTGGGAAAAATAAAGAAACCTGTGTTGGTGCTTTGCGGCGATAAAGACTCCGATAATGGATCAGCCGGCAAGCTGGCTGCCTTGATCCCGAAAGCAACGTTTCACACCGTGCCCGGCGATCATGGCGGCGCATCGTCCACCAAAGAATTTTCCAGCGAAGTACTGAACTTCTTTAAATAGCGTCAGGCCCGCGTTCGCCGGTGCGCAGACGGATCACTTCTTCCAGCGGGGTGATAAAGATCTTTCCGCTGCCGATCAGCCCGCCATCGTTGGCCTTGGTGGCGCTGATGATGGCGTTGCACGTGACGTCTACGAACTCGTTGTTGACGGCAATTTCCAGGCGGATGTTGGGCACCAGGTTGGGGATCACTACCTGCCCGCGATAGATCTCCTCTGTCTTGCTGCGGCCGTGACCGGAAACATGGCTCACCGTGATGCGCGTGATGCCGGCATCGATCAGGGCCTCGCGCACCTGGTCGAGTTGATTTTCGCGAATGATTGCTATAATGAGTTTCATCGATGTTTCAATTTAGTAAAGCGCCGGGTGGAATGCCCAACTTTTTTGTGTGAATGAATTAGCTGGGATTCGTCATGCCGTATCCTCTTTCACCATGGTAGTAGTTATCCAAACCACGCATCTCTGCCTCAGCATTGGCGCGCAGCGGGATGATCTTGTTCAGGACCACCAGGATGATCCATGTCCCTACACCTGCATAAACAATGGCAATGCCCACCGCCGATGCTTGCACACCCAATTGTTGCCATACGGTCCAGCTTCCTGCAGCGGTTGCAGCTTCGGCCATCCAGGTGTCGCGAATAAAGAACGTCAGGAAAATAGCCCCTACAATTCCGCCCACACCGTGGATCCCAAAAGCATCCAGCGTGTCGTCGTAGCCCAATTTGTTTTTGAGGATAATGGCCAGGTAGCAGATCACGGTCGCCAATGCTCCCAGCGCCAAAGCGCCAACCGGTTTCACCACGCCTGCGGCAGGCGTAATGGCCACAAGACCGGCAAGGATACCGCTCACAAATCCAACGGCAGTAGCTTTGCCTTGGTGAAATCCTTCGATGATGATCCACGTAAGCGCACCCGCCGCGGCAGCCACTTGTGTGGCCGTCAAGGCCTGCGCCGTGCTAAGTCCGCTGGAGATACTGCTGCCGGCGTTGAAGCCGAACCATCCAACCCAAAGCAACCCGGCACCGATCATGGTCATCACCAGGTTGTTCGGACGCATGGGAAGGTGAGGGAACGACTTGCGTCCACCCAAATAGATCGCGGCCACCAGCCCGCTCACACCGGCGGAGATGTGTACCACCGTGCCACCGGCAAAATCGATCGCGCCTTTCGCGCCAAGGTTGAACAAGAATCCGTCCGCTGCCCAAACCCAGTGGCAAAGCGGATTATAAATCAGAATGCCCCATAAGGCAATGAAGAAACAATAGGATTTGAAAGAAACCCGTTCGGCAAACGCCCCCGCGATCAATGCGGGCGTGATGATAGCAAACTTGGCCTGGAACATGGAAAATACATATTCCGGAACGCCGGCTGACATGACTTTGTCGTCGATACCGCCGAGAAAGAAATAGTCGTCGCTCCACCCAAACCAGCCACCGAGTACGCTGGGGCCAAAGGCCATGCTATAGCCACAGGCTACCCAGAGCACCGTCATGATGCCCATGGCAGCAAAGCTGTGCATCATAGTGCCCAGCACATTTTTGGTTCGTACAAGGCCGCCATAGAACATGGCCAGGCCGGGAACCATAAGAAGTACCAGTGCGGCCGAGGTCAGCATCCAGGCCGTGGCACCGGAATCGATGACCGGCGCATCGGCAGCCCACAAGTGAGCAGCAGGGAAAAGCGTGAAGGCCAGCAGCAAAAGGAGGAAGCGCGTAGTAATTTTCATTTAAGGCGAATTGGTGGTCTGGTTATATGAAAACTGAGACAGGCATCGCTTAACTTGGAGGGCCCTCGGTCGAACCGAAGAAAAGCCGTTCAGGTATGGCACGAGCTGCCTAAATTTAGGGGGCAAAATAAAGTAGTTTGGATGGATCTACAAAATCTCGGGTCCGAAACAACCCAGGGAAGCTCAAAAGAATACAAAAAATATAAAAATCAGTTTAAATTTTAACGAACTAGTAAGCCTTATCAACCCTAACAAACGGTAACCAGCCTTATGCGCGAGACAAAGCCCGAATTCATACACATCCCTAAACCCCAAATGGAAGAAGCCTTCCGGCAGATCCTGCTTCGCCATGGTTTCCCCACCGCCAAAGCGGCAACGTGTGCGGCAATATTCACCGACAACAGCATCGACGGCGTATACACACACGGCGTGAACCGCTTCTCCCGGTTTGTCAAATACACCCAACAGGGCCATATTCTCCCGGAGAAAGAAGCCGTGCTGAAACATGCCGCCGGGTGCCTGGAGCAGTGGGATGGTCAGTCGGCTGCAGGGCCGCTCAATGCCTTGCAGTGCACCGAGCGCGTGATGGAGATCGCCGGCGTACAGGGCATGGGTTGTGTGGCCCTCGCGCATACCAACCACTGGATGCGTGGCGGGACCTATGGCTGGAAGGCCGCCAAAGAAGGCTTTGTCTTCATCGGCTGGACCAACACCACCGCCAACATGCCCACCTGGGGCGCCCTCGACAACAAACTGGGCAACAACCCGCTCGTCATCGCCGTGCCCCACGAGGGCGAGGCGATCGTGCTCGACATGGCCATGTCTCAATATTCGTATGGCGCCCTGGATTTCTATGAACTCAAAAAACAGCAACTCCCCGTACCCGGCGGTTTCACAAAAGACGGCGTGCTGACGACCGACCCTTCGGCCATCCGCGAGTCGCAACGCATTTTACCTATCGGCTATTGGAAGGGCTCGGGTTTATCGCTCTTATTGGATATCGTTGCTACGTTGCTTTCGGGTGGACTTTCCACCGCCGGCGTCTCCCAGCAAAAAGCGGAGACGGGTGTTTCCCTGGTGTTCATGGCCATCGACCTGAAGCGGCTGGGGAACTACAAAGCCATGGCCGC
>CBIHQM010000568.1:0-3701 GCA_966211885.1 uncultured Chryseolinea sp. | reverse complement strand
ACGGTTGGATGGATCCGAAGTTCGACGATGCCACCTGGACCGCCGGCAAAGCTCCCTTCGGCACATCCGAAGCTAACCCGGCCACCATCTGGTCATCGCCGGAGATCTGGGTGCGGCGCACATTTGATTTTAGAGAAAGCACATCATTCGAAAAACTACTCCTCCAACTCCGCCACGACGACGATGTGGAGGTTTACCTGAACGGTGAGAAAGTATACAGCTGCGAAAATTGCTGGACCGGCGACTACACGACCTATCCTGTTTCCGACGCCGTGAAGAGCAAGCTCGTGAAAGGCCGGAACGTGTTGGCCATGCATTGCATCAACCCGAGAGGCAACGCCTGGATTGATGCCGGTTTTGCGAGACAAGAGTCTCCCAAGGAACTGACGCCCGCCGTGCAGACCGCGGTGAGGGTCACGGCCACCCAAACCAAATACACGTTTCAATGCGGCCCGGTGGCCCTGGACCTTACCTTCCTAAGCCCGCTTTTAATGAGCGACCTCGACCTGCTGTCGCGCCCCGTTTCTTATGTCAACGTGAGCGTGCGTTCCACTGACAACAAGCAACATGCGGTGCAACTGAACATCAGTGCGTCTTCCAACCTGGCGGTGAACTCGGCGAAGCAACCTGTGGTGGCCGAACGCAAAGCCGAGGGAGGCTTTCAATGGCTGAAGGCCGGCACCGTGGAGCAACCGGTCCTGAAACGAAAAGGCGACGATGTGCGCATCGATTGGGGCTATGCCTATGCGGTGGCCGCCGACAATGAAAAGCCGTGGCAAACCATTTCCACGGTCGACGAGCTGCTAAAAGGATTCACTGCTACCAAGCCTTCTGCCGGCAAGCCATCCGTTACGGGCACGTCGCTCTGGCTGAACACATTCTTTGATGTGGGCACGATCAGTAGCACGGCCGTTGACAAAACCCTCATGCTGGCCTACGACGACGGCGATGCCATCCAATACTTCAACCAAAACCTGAAAGCCTGGTGGAGCAAAGACGGGGCAACCCTCCAGCAAGTGGTGAGCAAGGCCTGGAAAGATTTCCGTTCCATTCAATCGGCCTGCAAAACGTTTGATGAAAAACTTTTTGCCGACGCCCTGCGTGCAGGAGGTGAGGAATATGCCAAGCTGTGTGTGATGGCCTATCGTCAGGCGATTGCCGCCCATCAGCTGGTGAAGAGCCCGCAGGGAGATATTCTTTTTCTGTCGAAGGAGAACTTTAGCAATGGGTCTATCAACACCGTGGACGTCACGTATCCCTCGGCGCCATTGTTCCTGGTCTACAATCCCGATTTGTTGAAGGGAATGCTCAATGGTATTTTCTATTACAGCGAGTCCGGGAAATGGGCGAAGCCCTTCGCGGCCCACGACCTGGGCACCTACCCACTGGCCAACGGCCAGACCTATGGCGAGGACATGCCCGTGGAAGAGTCGGGCAACATGATCATTCTCACGGCCGCCATCGCCAAAGCGGAAGGCAACCCGGCCTATGCGCGCAAGCACTGGGCCACCCTCACGCAATGGGTACAGTTCCTGGAGAAAGATGGATTCGACCCCGGCAACCAATTGTGCACCGACGATTTTGCAGGCCACCTGGCGCGCAACGCCAACCTGTCGGTGAAAGCCATCGTGGGCATCGGCGCCTATGCGCAGGTGGCCGCCGCCCTTGGCGAGACCGCGACCGCCACGAAATACAAGGCCATGGCAAAAGACCTGGCCCTGAAATGGATGCCCCTCGCCGCCGATGGCAACCACTATACCCTTGCCTTTGGCCAACCGGGAACGTGGAGCCAGAAATACAATCTCGTGTGGGACAAACTGCTGGGCCTGGAGCTATTCCCGAAAGAAGTCTATGCTACGGAAGTGAAATATTATCTCACCAAACAAAATGCCTTCGGCCTGCCCCTCGACAGCCGCAAGACCTACACCAAGTCGGACTGGATCCTGTGGACCGCCACCCTGGCGGATAACCGGAAAGATTTTGAGGCGCTGGTAAAACCGGTGTATCACTACGCCACCGAAACGCCCACCCGCGTGCCGTTGAGCGACTGGCACGAGACCTTGGATGGACGACAAGTCGGGTTCCAGGCCCGCAGCGTGGTGGGTGGATATTTTATAAAGCTGTTGGATAAGTAAGCAAAGAAGCGTTCGAAAGCCCTGGGGTACATAACAGGCGAAATGCCTGGAATAATTATCTTAGGGAAAACCAGAACGACTTATGCTTATGAAAAAAATTACCAGCCTGATGGCGCTGTCCTTCCTGGCAGCGTCCGTCATGGCGCAGTCCTCCAATTTCAACGGGCTCGAGATGAACCTGGGCAATCTCTCTCGCTTGTCCAATGCGAAGACCCGTTCCATCTGCACTGAAAATCCCACGGGTGAGCCCGGCAAAGGCGGCGCCGCCACACTGGAGCAGGGCAGTGCCCGCAATGCAGCGCGCGACCTTGGCCAGGGATGGAAGGTGAATCCTTTCGTGGTGATCGAACCGGGGCAGACCTATACCATGGCCGAGATCACAGGCGCTGGCGCCGTGCAACACATCTGGATCACGCCCACGGGCAACTGGCGCTACTCCATTCTTCGCTTTTATTGGGACGATGAAAAAGAGCCTTCCATCGAAGTGCCCGTCGGCGATTTCTTTGGCATGGGATGGGGCGAATATGCCCACCTGAATTCGCTGGCCGTTACCGTGAACCCCGGCAGCGCGTTCAATTGCTATTGGTCGATGCCCTTCCGCAAAAAATGCAAGATCACGATGGAGAACATTGCCGCCGAAAAGATGACGCTGTACTACCAGGTGGACTACACGCTCACCGATGTGCCCGCCGATGCCGCCTATCTTCACGCCCAATTCCGCCGCAGCAATCCCACCAAGGGCTCACTCTTCACGCTCATCGACGGCGTGAAAGGCAAAGGACAATATGTGGGCACCTACCTGGCCTGGGGGGTGAACAACAACGGCTGGTGGGGCGAAGGCGAGATCAAATTTTTTATGGATGGCGACACCAAATTTCCCACGATCGCCGGCACGGGCACGGAAGATTATTTCTGCGGCTCCTATAATTTCGAGAACCGGAAGACCCACCAATACCAGGAATTTTCCACCGCCTACACAGGCCTTCACCAGGTCATCCGCCCCGACGGTGTCTACACCTCACAGCAACGTTTCGGTTTGTATCGCTGGCACATCATGGACCCCATCCGTTTTGAAAAAGATCTGAAAGTGACCATCCAGGACCTGGGCTGGCGCAGCGAGGGACGCTACTTGCCGCAACAGTCCGACATCAGCGCGGTGGTCTATTGGTATCAAACCGAGCCCCATGCTCCTTTTCCAAAGTTGCCGGCGAAGAATGACCTGGAAGTGAATTGAACGGACGCCGTGCATCCTAAATCAGTAGACGAGCATTCTGAATCAACTTATATTGCATTTTATCAACACGTAATTTATCAACGGATCATTTCACATGAAGCATACTTTTAAAACCATTCCCTTCCTCTCATTTTGTATAGCACTCGCCCTGCTGTCGTGCTCGAAAAAAGAAAAACCAGCCGAGACGATACCAACAGATACGGTAAAGACCGTACGTGCGGTATGGACAAAAGAACAAGCCAACGCCTGGTATGCCCAATGGGGCTGGTTGCGCGGCAGCGACTTCATTCCCAGAACGGCCATCAACCACTTGGAAATGTGGCAGGCAGAAT
>CBIHQM010000567.1:0-3707 GCA_966211885.1 uncultured Chryseolinea sp. | reverse complement strand
GATCCGGTGATCTACCGCGTCAAACACGCCCATCATCACCGAACAGGTGACAAGTGGTGCATTTATCCTATGTACGATTTTGCCCATGGCCAAAGTGATTCCATCGAGCAGATTACGCACAGTATTTGCACGCTTGAATTTGTTCCGCATCGCGACTTGTATGACTGGTTAATAAACAGACTCGACATATACCCGTCGCATCAGTTTGAGTTCGCCAGGCTCAACATGACCTATACCATGATGAGTAAACGCAAGCTTTTGCAATTGGTGAATGAGAAGCTTGTAAAGGGCTGGGATGATCCTCGTATGCCCACGTTGAGTGCTGCACGCAGGAGAGGCTACACGCCCGAGGCTATCCGCGAATTTTGCGATCGAATTGGCGTGGCCAAACGCGACAATCTGATTGATATTGGTTTGCTTGAATTCTGTTTGCGAGAACACCTGAACAAGATCGCTGAGCGACGAATGGTGGTGTTCGATCCATTGAAAGTGGTCATCACCAATTATCCCGACGGGAAATCTGAATTACTAAAAAGCGAGAATCTGCCCGAAGGAGATTCGACCCGCGAGCTCCCCTTTGGGCGAGAACTCTGGATTGAACGCGATGACTTTATGGAGGTTCCGGCGAAAAAATATTTCCGCCTTGCGCCAGGCCAAATGGTGCGTTTGAAGAGCGCGTTCATTGTCAAGTGCGAAGAGTTCATCAAAGACGCGAATGGAACGGTAACAGAGCTGCGTTGCACTTACGTGCCCGAAAGCCGTAGCGGTTCCGATACATCAGGAATTAATGTGAAGGGCGTCATTCATTGGGTGAGCGCGCAGCATGCAGTACCCGCAGAAATTCGCTTGTATGATCGCCTTTTTGTAACAGAGGACATGAATGCCATCGAAGATGATTTCACAAATCACCTTAACCCCAATTCATTGCAGATTTTGAAAACTGTTTATGCTGAACCCGAGCTTGCCAAATCAAAAACAGGTGAGCATTTCCAGTTTTTGCGCATGGGATATTTCTGCCTCGACCCTGATGCTACTTCGAATAAATTGATCTTTAATCGCACCGTGACGTTAAGGGATACGTGGACGAAAGGGGCGGGGAAGTAATGGCTGTTCGTAGGTGTTCAGAAATGCGACGGTAAACCCTTTCGAATTCACATATGATCTGCGTATATCGCCAGGTCGTGGGCGATCCAGGCACACTGTCGCATTTAGTGGCGAAGCAGGATTTTTTGTGCCGAAGGCAAGTATTCCCTTGGTTACCTATGATCCTCCTGATAGAGAGCACGTTGCAATGGACCTGAAAGGATTTTTTAACAACCGGATGTTCTGGCGTAGCGCCGATCATCGGCATTCAACGGGGACTGGTAACTTCGTAGAGACCATATATCGTATATTGGCGCGTTTGAACGAATTCCTGCATGAACCACCTCGTCGCTAGAGCATACTTCGTCGCCCCGGCTCTCGGATGCCTACTGATGATTAGTCTTTTCTCCTGCCATAATCTTGACGAGAAAAAAGTGCCTGTGCAGGATCGTGTTGTGTCTGAACACGACTACGTAAAGGCTTTCCTGGCGATAGACACACTGCCCACGCCAAAGCGTTTAGAACAGATCAGCTTGATGCTGAAAGAATTCGACTCAACGGAATACGGGGGCAATCCATACTACAACTACCTTCGGGGCTATAGCCTACAACTCGAGAGCAAGCCCGACAGCGCATTGATCTACTACCGGAACATGAAGACCGATGAGCTTTCCGCGCTCTTCATACTAAAAGAATATGCCATTCTGTCCAATACAACGAACGAAGCCATCATTGCCGATTCGGAGCTCATGGCTACCGTCCTGCACATGATCGCGAACGCTGAAAAAACCAACAACCCATTCACCTACAAATTGTATGATCTCCTTGCCAGATTCTACTACAGAAACCAGAACGGTGAAAAGGCCGCGGCGTACACTCACCTTTACTACAAAAACCATCCGTTCAAAGATCAGATTACGGTTAGGCAGCGCTATCACGCCCTCCTGTTTATACTCGCGGTGAGAGACACAGACACTAAGGCCATGCGCGTGCACCTCGACAGTTGTCGTAAGCTGGCCTTGCTGATCAACGACAGCCTCACACTCATGCGCACCTACGAGGGTGAATCGCAGCTGCAGGCACTCACCGGCCACTACACCGAGGCCGTACAGGGCTATCGAAAATATTTTCAGTATTTGAAACGAAACGGACTTCTCGATATTGTCGCGTTCAACAACATGGCCAAAATCGTACTGGATAATAATGAGCCAGACTCGGCGATTCATTATTTCAGGGAAGCCATACGATGGGCAGAAGAAAATGTTCCCACGGCCGACCTCTTAGGAGTTTACGGCGGACTCAATGAAACGTACTGGAGCATGGGAGATTGTAAAAATGCACACATTGCCCTCGACTCCGTATTGAAGATATATGCCCGCAACACCGAAGCCATTCAGGCTACGAAAATAGAACAGATCCACACGCGCTACGAAACGGAAAAGAAGGACCAGGCCATAGCCTCTTTGCAGACTACCAATGCCCTGAACAAAAAGATCATCACCCAGCAACGGTGGATCTTTGCCGCCGCAGGCCTGCTGCTCCTCATCGTGCTGTTGTTTATGTACAACCTATATCGCCGCCGCCTGCTCACCGAGAAGAATGAAAATCTTTTGCTGGAAAACAAACGCATGGTACTCGAGCAGAAAACCCGGCAGATGCAACTCAACCCCCACTTCATCTACAACGCTATCGCTAACTTGCAGGGACTTATCGGCGGTGGGAAAAAGCAGGAGGCCAACGCCTACCTGGTATCGTTCTCACAGTTGATGCGCAATGTCCTGGAGCTGAACCGCCATGAGATGATCTCCCTGGAGGACGAGATCACATCCCTGAAGAACTACATCGAGCTGCAACAGATGCGCTTTGCCAATATGTTCGACTACCGCATTGATGTTCAGGACCTCGACACCGAAGCCATCATGATCCCGCCCATGCTCCTTCAACCTTTCGTGGAAAACGCCATCGAACACGGCTTCAAGAACATTGGCTATAAAGGTCAGCTGCAGATTTCCTTCCGCATGGAGGCGCAGCAATTACACATCGGCATCGGCGACAACGGTGTGGGCATCGAAGAACAAGTGAAGACCCATTCCGGGAAGACGTCGCTATCGCGGATCATCACCCAGGAGCGCCTCGATATTCTGTTTAACGCCACCCACCGGAAAGCCTGGTTTGAAACACAGCCCAATGCGGCATGGGGTGGAAAAGGAACTGAAGTAAACATCTCCATACCTGTGCCTGCGGCCTGATAACCCCAACGCCATGAAAGTCTATATTCTCGAAGACGAAGTAAATATCCGCGAATACATCCTGTCGCTGGCAGGGGATATACCCTATCTGCAGGTGGTGGGCTACGCCGCCGAGATAGCCACAGCACAGAAAGAGATCCAGAAGCTGCAACCCGACCTCATCCTGGCCGACATCGAGCTGAAAGACGGTACCTGCTTCACCCTCTTCAATACCATAAAAACAGACGCCCACATTATCTTTATCACCGCCTACAACCAGTACGCCATCGATGCCCTTAACCTTGGAGCAGTCGCTTATTTGCTGAAGCCCGTCGACACTGCCGCCTTCAACAACACGATAGACAGATGCTACAAAAAAATAGAAGCCTATCGTTT
>CBIHQM010000566.1:0-3713 GCA_966211885.1 uncultured Chryseolinea sp. | reverse complement strand
CACGACCTCACCCACGCACAATACGTGTTGATGGCCAGCATTCACTGGCTAGCCCTGCACCACGAGCAGGTGACGCAGATCGTATTGTCGGCCCACACCAAGATCGATCCCATGACCACCTCCACCGTGCTTCGGACGCTCCAGGCCAAGGGCTTCCTCTTCCGCCAGGAACACGCCACCGACACCCGCGCCAAAACCGTGGGCCTCACGGAAAGCGGGAAGAAAGTGATCAAGCAAGCCGTGCGCACCGTGGAAAAATTCGACGCGACCTTTTTTGGTACCCTGGGCGAAAAGACACACGACTTCAACAAGAAATTACTTTTGTTACTCAAGCAAAAGGAAAACGGCCCGGAAGAATAGTGTCATCGCACCGGTTGACGCAAGGGTTCAGGGCTTTGGTCCAGGACGACACCCTTCTTGCGGATGCCTTCGGCCTTTTTTAATTTGAAGACAAAACATCTCACTACGCTTTGAGCGATCCGTACGAATTTATCCTTCAACACATTTCGCGACACATCGTGTTGTCGGAGCAGGACATCCAATTATTCAAGAGTGTGCTTCGTCACCGGAAATTGCGAAAGCGCCAGTACCTGTTGCAAGCGGGCGACGTGAGCCTCTATGAAAATTTTGTGGTGAAGGGATGTCTCCGGGCCTATACCGTAGACAACGACGGCACGGAGCACATCGTCATGTTTGCGGTGGAAGGATGGTGGGTCTCCGACCTGTACAGCTTCCTGACCGGCACACCCGCTACACAAAACATCGACGCGTTGGAGGACACTGAAGTATTCTCTATCGAGAAAAAAGACCTGGAGAAACTTTATCAACAGGTCCCTGAGTTCAACCGGATGTTCCGGATCCTGTTGCAGAATGCCTTTGTGGCGCAACAACAAAGGATCATCGGCTCGATCAGCCAAACGGCCGAAGAACAATACCATTCTTTCATCACCAAATACCCGACCCTGGAGCAACGTCTTCCTCAGAACCAGGTCGCCTCCTACCTGGGGCTCACCCCCGAAACCTTGAGCCGTATCCGAAAGCAGCAGGCTAAAAAATAGGTTCACCCCTTGATTCATTCCGTTCTCCGCGGAATTACTTGATCTAGATCAATCTTCTTTCTTGCGTCAAATCAATGCACAGGTCTTGGGCCTCGCACAATTTTGTGTCAACAATTTCAAACACAAACAGAAAATTTTATGAACACCATCAAAGAAAAATTGGAGGACCTCAATCAACTCGTGCTCTCCGGAAAACTCATGGAAGCTTTCGAAAAGTATTATCACAACGATGTGCAGATGCAGGAAAATGCAAATGCCCCCACGATCGGCAAGGAAGTCAACCGTCTTCGCGAACTCGAGTTTCTGGGAAACATAACCGAGTTCAGGGGCGCCTCTGTGCATGGGGTCGCGACGGACGAAAATATTTCCTTTGTCGTATGGCGCTATGACTACACGCACAAAGAATGGGGTGTGCGTAACTACCTCCAGGTTTCGGTGCAGCACTGGAAGGATGGGCTTATCGCCAAGGAGCATTTCTTCTACGGGAATTGATCATCTAAAACAAGGACTTATGAAAACAAGAATCGTTTCTCCGGATATTTCCTTACTGATCGCGCGGGTCGTGGTAGGTGTTGTGGTCATGGCCCACGGTGCGCAAAAGTTACTGGGTTGGTTTGGGGGCTACGGCTTTGCCGGGACAATCGACTATTTCACACGGACCATTGGTCTTCCCTACTTACTTGCCTTGTTGATCATCGTAGTAGAAAGTTTCGGGATGATTGCGTTGGTGACGGGTTTGTTCAGCAGAGTGCTGTCGGCCGGTGTCATATTTATTATGGCCGGCGCTTTTGCAGCGGAGCATGGGAAATTTGGATTCTTCATGAATTGGTCGGGAAGCCAGGGAGGTGAGGGATTTGAATACCATCTGCTTGTTGTGGCGCTGGCTTCGATCGTCGCCCTGGGCGGGCCTGGAAAATTTTCTGTCGATCATGTGCTCTCGGGCAGATCGCAAAGAACAATCCCAAATCCTAGAGGGGGAAATGGATCGTAAACGTCGTACCAATACCCGGCGTGCTTTTTATATCGATGGAGCCGTTGAGAGAGTTGACTTGGGTTTTCACCATGTGAAGACCCATGCCCTTGCCTTCCACTTCCAGGTGGAAGCGTTGATACAGCATAAAGATCTTATCGCCGAACATGTCGAGATCAATACCCATGCCGTTGTCTCTCACCCGGATGCCGCAGGTGGTGCGGGTTCTAAACGTGCTGATCTCGATGGCGGGGTTGCGCCGTGGTGACCGATATTTTATTGCGTTGGAGATCAGGTTGTAGAGGATGCTGTAGAAATAGCTTCGGATCGTGTAGAAGACCTGGATGTCTTTCACGTCCATGGCAATGCGGGCGTTGCTTTCGTCGATCTGGGTTTGGAGCGCCTGACATATACTGTCGACGATCTCGTGGATGGGTACGTCTTCTTTGGCGTGCACTTCGTGGCTTCGCATTTCCAGGATGGCGGAGAGGTCTTTGATCACTTCGTCGAGGCGGTTGGCGGAATGGCGCACCATGCTCAACATGCTACGGGTATCCTCGGGCATTTCTTCCATGCCCATCAGGTTGAGCAAGCCCAGCATGGAGGCCACGGGGCCGCGCAGGTTGTGGGAGGCAATGAAGGAGAATTGGAGAAGATCGTTGTTGCGCTCGATGAGTTGCGACAACAGGAGGCTGCGTTCTTCTTCCGACTTGCGGCGGCTGGTGACGTCGCGAAAATTGGTGACGATGCTTTGAATGCCTTCCACGTCGAGCAGGTTGATGGCCGTGCCCTCCATCCACTGCCAGTGACCGTTCTTGTGCCGCGACCGGAAGCTGGTGCTGATGAGCTTGTGCGGATTGTGGCGAACGTCGTGGAAGAAACGCTGGTATTCTCTTTTGTTTTCTGGGTTGATGATGGTCTCCAGGTTCATGACCAGGAAGTCTTCCGGCGAATAGCCGGTCACTCGTTCGACGCCGGGATTCACATAGATCATACGACCGGCCGGTTCCATCATGCCCACCACATCTTCGCTGTTCTCGATCAACGCGCGGAAACGCTCTTCGCTCTCGCGCAGGGTGATGGCCGCGCGTTTAACCTCGGTGTAGTCGTGGGCCGTGATGCAATAGCCCGTCAGGCGGTTATCGGTGTAGATCGTTTCCATCGTCACGTGATACCAGGTGATGTCGGGCGCCGTGCCGTATTCCATTTCATATTCAATAAACTCGCCCTCTGCCGTGCGCTGCAACGAAAGCAGGAACACGCCGCGATGCTCTTCGGGCAGGAGATCGATGATGTTCGCGCCCACCTGGAAATATTCGGTGAAGGCAGTTTTATTCGCCTGGTTGAACATGACGATGTTGTACTGTTCGTCGAGCAACGTGAAAATATCGTTGGTATGGTTGAAGATCGCCTGGAGGTTGGCTTCGGACCGGAGCACGGTTTGCTCCTGCTTTTTCTTTTCGGTGATGTCGATGGAAATGATGGTGACGTATTTCACCTGGCCCTCGATCACGACAGCACTATAGCGCAGCTCGTGCACCAGGTTTTCGGTGGGCAGGTGGATGGGCGCCTCGACGGTGACATCCTCCCCTCCGCGCACGCGGAAGAAAAGTTCTTTTGCAATATCGCGGCGTTCGGCCACCGTCATGTCCGAGGCACTCGGGCGGCGTGGGGACTGCACGTTT
>CBIHQM010000565.1:0-3728 GCA_966211885.1 uncultured Chryseolinea sp. | reverse complement strand
ATTTTTTTAACGTCCTAAACGTAGCAATACATTGAAAGCAGGAACCCATACGCGCTCCCTCGAACAGACCTGGCGATGGTTTGGCCCGAACGACCCCGTGAGCCTGAGCGACATCCGCCAAGCGGGTGCCACCGGCATCGTGACGGCCCTCCACCATATTCCCAACGGAGAAGCGTGGCCCATTGAAGAAATTTATAAGCGCAAGCTGGAGATCGAAGCGGCCGGCCTGGTGTGGTCGGTCGTGGAGAGCGTCCCCGTGCACGAAGACATCAAGAAACAGAAGGCCGGCTACCAGCGCTTTGTCGAATGCTACAAACAAAGCATCCGCAACCTGGCCACCTGCAACGTGCGCACCGTGTGCTATAATTTTATGCCCGTGCTGGACTGGACCCGCACCGACCTTGGCTATGAATTACCCGACGGTTCCAAAGCCCTTCGCTTTGACGCCACGGCCTTCGCCGCGTTCGATATGTTTGTGTTGAAGCGCGCCGGGGCGCAAGAGGGGTATACCACAGACAAAATAAAAAAGGCCGAAGCCTACATGGAAAGCGCCTGGCAAACCGAATTGGTGGCGCTCCAAAAAAATATACTCGCCGGTTTGCCCGGCGCCGAAGAAGGCTACACGCTCGAAGAATTTCAGGCAGCCCTCGATGAATATGCCGCCATCGACGACGCCGTGCTGCGCAAACATTTATATGAATTCATTGCCGCCGTCGCACCCGTGGCAGAGCAGCAAAATGTGAAGCTGGCCATCCACCCCGATGATCCGCCGTTCCCGATCTTCGGGTTGCCGCGCGTGGTGAGCACCGAGAAAGATGCGCGCCAGTTGTTGGACGCGTATCAATCGCCCAATAACGGTCTTTGTTTTTGTACGGGCTCCTTTGGAGTTAGGCCGGACAATGATCTGCCGGGCATGGTGCAACGGCTGGGCGACCGGATCAACTTTGTGCACCTGCGCAACACCACCCGCGACGCCGAAGGCAATTTCTATGAGGCCAATCACCTGGAGGGCGACGCCGACATGTATGCCGTGATGAAGGCACTGGTGCGGCTGCAAAGTCAACGCGAAACGCCCATCCCATTCCGCCCCGATCACGGCCACCAGATGCTCGACGATCTGAAGAAAAAAACAAACCCCGGCTATTCCGCCATCGGGCGCTTGCGCGGTCTGGCCGAACTGCGGGGACTGGAGGCGGGAATTCAACGCATGCTGAACGAAAGACCATGATAAAGACCTCGAAGACTTTTTTAGGAGATGATTTTCTGCTGGGAACCGATGCCGCGCGCCACCTCTATGAACAGTATGCCGCCACCCAGCCCATCATCGACTATCACAATCACCTTTCGCCCAAGGACATCGCCGAAAACCGGCGCTTCAGCAACCTGACGGAGATCTGGCTGGAAGGCGATCACTACAAATGGCGGGGCATGCGCGCCAACGGCATCGCCGAACGCTACTGCACCGGCAACGCCTCGCCGCAGGAGAAATTTATGAAGTGGGCCGAAACCGTTCCCTACACCCTGCGCAACCCACTCTTCCATTGGACACACCTGGAATTGAAGAACTACTTTGGCATCACCACGCTGCTGGATGCTTCTTCGGCCCTGGAGATCTATGAGACCTGCAACGCCCAACTGCAACAAGAGGATTTTTCGGTGCAGGGACTGCTGGCCAAGATGAACGTGGAGGTGTTGTGCACCACCGACGATCCCACCGACACGCTGGAGTATCACCGGAAATTTGCCGCGCAGCAATCCAGCCTCCGCATGTTTCCCACCTTCCGGCCCGACAAGTCGTTTGCCGTGGAGAATGTTCCCACCTATCTCAGCTATATTGAGCAACTGGGAGCTGCAGCCGGGACAACGATCCGTTCGTTCGATGAATTGTTACAAGGCTTGCAAAACCGCCTGGAGTTTTTCCACCAGCACGGGTGCCGCGTTTCCGATCACGGCCTGGACCAACTCTTCTATGACGAGCACGCGGAGCGCGAAGCGCCGGGACTCTTCAAAAAATTACAGCAGGGAAAAACCTTGGATGCCCAGGAACGCATCCAGTTTAAAAGCGCCGTGTTGTTAAACCTGGGCCGTCTCTATCACAAAAAGGGATGGGTACAACAATTCCACCTGGGCGCTATGCGCAACAACAACACCCGCCTGCTGCGCGAACTGGGACCCGACACCGGCTTTGACTCCATGGGCGAATACCCACAAGGCCACATGATGAGCCGCTTCTTCGATGGACTCGACAACACCAATCAACTGGCCAAGAACATTGTCTACAACCTCAACCCCGCCGACAACGAACTCTTTGCCACGATGGTAGGCAACTTCAACGACGGAACCGTAGCCGGCAAGATGCAATACGGCTCGGGCTGGTGGTTCCTCGATCAGAAGGATGGCATGGAACGCCAGATGAACACACTCTCGAACATGGGGCTGCTGTCGCGCTTCGTGGGCATGGTGACTGACTCAAGAAGTTTCCTGTCGTTCCCACGCCACGAATATTTCCGCCGCATCCTGTGTAATCTCGTAGGCAATGATATGGAGAAAGGCGAGTTGCCGGACGACTATCAGCTTGTTGGACGCATGGTGAAGGATATCTGCTATACCAACGCGAAGACGTATTTCGGTTTCTGATCTTTGATCAGACGTCCTTGTCCGGCGTCTTCACTTCGACCGCGTTCTTTGGTTCTTGTTTTTTATTTTTCTGGATATTCTCCAGGTTTTTCACCAGGAAAAATAAGATCATCAGGATCATCAGCACCACCACGATCACCACATAGATCAGCGCCCGAAGCGTTCGCTGCCAGCGCTGGTTGCGTTCGTGGCGGGCCATAAGCTTCGCATAGTTCCGGTACCGTGCCAGGTTTCCGGAACTTGGTTTTTGCCGCCGAAGTCTTATCTCATTCCTTCCCATCGTACTTGATCCGTAAGTTAAAATTCTGGCGTAATCTATCCAATGCACGGTAGGCCCGCATTTTGGCGCCACTCTCGGTGATGTCGAGGATGAAGGCGATCTCTTTGAAATCCTTGTCCTCGAAAAAACGCAACTGCAACACTTCCAGCATTTCGGTGGGCAGGTTGCCCAGGTATTCCAACAGCCGCATCACGATCTCCTCGTCCCAATCCTCATTCACCTGCTCGATGAGTTCGCGCACCCGCACCTCTTCAATACTGAATACCTTGTCGTGTTTGCGTTTGCGATAGTATTTGTTCACTTCATTGCTGGCGATCTTATAGAGCCAGGCCGAGAAGGGCACACCCCTGAACTGGTAGCGGTCCAGGTTTTTCAAGACACTGAGAAAGGTTTGTGAAGTCAGGTCGGCCGTAACGTCTTCGTCGTCCATCTGCCGGTAGATGAAATGGAAGATGCGGTCGAAATATTTCTCATAGAGTTCGCCGAAGGCTTTCGGATTTTTCTTGGCCTTCTCCAGGATCGCATATTCTTGCCGTATCTCCGCGTCTGTCATGCGTTACAATTGTGTTAATAATGCAAAGCTTTTGGGAAAGTCACAAGGAAACCGGCATGAATTGTAGCGCAGGGATTTTTTTTAAAACTGGGTTGGTGCTTTGATGAGGGTGGGGGTTGTGTAAATGCTTGGTGGTCATTGGGGTTTGTTGTGTACCGGTGGCCATCGGGGAGGGATTACAAGGATTAAGAGATTTGTTGGCGGAACGCCAACAAATGAGTGTGGGGATTAAAAATGTTAATGGGGACACCGGACGGG
>CBIHQM010000564.1:0-3735 GCA_966211885.1 uncultured Chryseolinea sp. | reverse complement strand
CAGACTGTGGCGTGGCACCCGGTATGGGAAACATCATCCTGGGCTATCACTATCACCGGATGAAGATCACCGACTATGAATGCCTGGTGGGAGGTCTGCCCGTGGTGCGGGAATGGCCCTATGAATACAAAGCTGTTTTTTCACCCATCGATGTCATCGAAGAATATATCCGGCCCGCCCGCTATGTGCAACAAGGCGCCGTGATCGTGAAGGAAGCCTTGTCGGATCCTGAACTGATCCATTTTGACGGCGTGGGCACGCTGGAGTCGTGGAATTCGGATGGACTGCGGTCGCTCATCAAGACCATGCCCGGCATCCCCAACATGATCGAGAAGACGTTGCGTTATCCCGGTTGCATCGAATACCTGCGCGTGTTGCGCGAATCCGGATTTTTCTCCTATGAACCCGTCGACATCAAGGGCGTGAAAGTTCGCCCCATCGACGTGACGGCCAAATTACTTTTCCCCAAATGGAAATTAAAACCCGGCGAGGAGGAGTTCACCGTGATGCGCATCCGCATCGTGGGCGAGGAGAACGGCAAGCCAAAAACCTATCAATACAATTTGCTCGACCGCACCGACAAGGCCACAAACACCTTGTCGATGGCGCGCACCACCGGATACACCTGCACCGCTGCCTTGAACCTCATTGCCAATGGCACGTTCGACCGCAAGGGCATTTGTCCTCCGGAATATGTGGGAGAGAAAGAAGAGAATTTCCAGTTTGTGGTGAACTATCTGAAAGCCCGCGGCGTGCACTACAGCCTTCAGCAGCAGTAAGCCCCAATTGAAAAGACTTGTCTATGCACAAGTCTTTTTGAACGGAAGAGCAGATGAATAACCGCGGACTTTGTGCCTAGTCTATGCACACATTTATCTATGGGAAAAGGCGGAGGTTATGGTGCATGGTCACTGCTATTCAGCTCCTCATAAAAGGTTACCCTCGGGCTTAGCTCCACATAAAACTGGCAGAAAAAAAATGCACTCAAACCCGTAGGGCTTCCCCATCATAACGCCCGGTGCAACCGGGCGAAAGGCGACTATATATAACAACCCCATCGGGGTTACCCTTCGGGTGGGTTCTCCTTACGGATCCGATTCACACCATTACGGTTCAGAATCTCCATCTACTCGTACTCAGCATACCACACCCGAACGTTCGATGGAATCCACACAATTTGTCACCCTAGAACACTCGTACTAATATAGATTTGCGACTACGAATTAGATTCCCACCTAAAGGGTAACCCTTACAGGGTTGAAATGCATGGACTCGCTTCGCCCGGTTGCACCGGGCGTTATGATGGGGAAGCCCTACGGGCTTATTTAGTTTAACGTTTGAACTCACCTCCTTTTCCAAAGAAAGTTAAATCACGATAATGTGTGCATAGACTGGGACTTTAGGCCAGGGCTAAGGCAATACATTATTTCAGTCCGCCAGTGGCGGACTGACTATGCCGATAGAAGATCGGCAGGCAACTGCACATACAGAGGGAAAAGTCAGGGCTAAAGCCCGGCAATATATTCGTTGGACATTCCCCGGACTAAAGCCCAAGTCTATGCACACATCTTGGGAATAGAAAATACGCAGTGACCGAATAGTCCAGACCTTTGGGCCTTGTCCATGCACAAATCTTTTCGAAGAGAAATATGAATAACCCCGGACTTCAGTCCGGGGAACACAAGCCATATCTAATCACGGGCTTTAGCCCTGACCACGCCGATGATTGGGTAGACATCGATACATACAGAGGGAAAGTCAGGGCTAAAGCCCGACATAAGTAGGTGTCTGTACCCGGACTAAAGTCCGGGTTATTCTGCTTCTCTTCAAAGATGTGTGTATAGATAAGACTGAAAAGATCAGGTCTTCGCCTTGTTCGCAAGCTTGCTCTTCCAATAGCCGTAGCTGAAATAGATCGCCAATCCAAAGGCCATCCAGCCAAAGAAAACTTTCCAGCTGAAAACGGGGATCTCGATCATGAGATAGCAGCAGCACAGCAGCCCCAGCACGGGGATGAGGGAAAGCTTGCGCAAAAATGAAAAGACGGTGATCACGGCGGTGATCAGAAGGAAAATGAGGAATAAGATCTCTTGGTGCGCCTCATGGGTTAGGTTGGTCACCGAGCCCATCACGCGTTCGCGAAAGCTATAAAGAAAAATAATAAAGAGTACAGGCACCACCCATTGACCGTTGATGTAGGGGAGGTTGAATCGCCCATTTGTTTTTTCTCGCCGGGGCAACATCAAAACACCGCCACACACAATGGCAAAGGCGAACAAGGTGCCGATGCTGGTGAGGTCGGTCATCAACGCACTGCCTACGAACAGGGAAGGAATCGCTACGATAACACCGGTCATGACCGTGGAGAATCCGGGGGTCTGAAATTTAGGATGGATCTTGCCAAAGCGTTTTGGCATCAGTCCATCGCGGCTCATGCTCATCCAGATGCGGGGCTGGCCGATTTGAAAAACCAGGAGCACGCTGGTGGCGGCTACTACAGCGCTCGCCGAAATGAAGAAGCCGATCTTGCCTTGGTTGATGCGTTCGAATACGTATGCCAACGGGTCGGCTACCCCATCGAATTCCGAATAGTTCACCATACCGGTAATGACGAGGGTCACCACTACGTAGATGATCGTGCAAATGATGAGCGAGTAGATCATGCCCCGCGGCAAATCGCGTTGGGGGTTGGCACACTCTTCGGCCGTGGTCGATACCGCGTCAAAACCGATGTAAGCAAAGAACACAGCAGACACACCTTTTAATACGCCCGTAAATCCATTGGGAAGGAAGGGTGTCCAGTTGTCGGTGTCGATATAAAAAATGCCAATGCCGACGATGAAGGCCAGCACCACCAATTTAAGACCCACCATGAAGTTGGCGCTACTGCGGCTTTCGCGGATGCCAATAAACGCCAGGATGGTAATGAGGATGATAATGACAAAAGCGGGTATGTTGCAAATGATTCGATAGCCGGCAAACAACGGTGCCGTGGTCCACGCCAATCCATCGGTGGGGCTACCGGCTTTCACGGCCGCGTTATACACATCTTCTGCCGTGTACGGATCGGTGGCCAGCCAGGTGGGCAAGTGCATGCCCACGCCTTCCAGCAGGTTCACAAAATAGCTGCTCCAGGAAATGGATACCACCACGTTGCCAATGCCATATTCCAAGATCAAGGCCCACCCGATAACCCAGGCGGTGATCTCACCAAATGTAACATATGAATACGTGTAAGCGCTGCCGGCCACCGGCACGCGCGAAGCGAACTCGGCATAACAAAGGGCCGTGAACCCGCAGGTGACGGCCGTGATGAGGAAGAGGAAGATCACCCCAGGCCCGCCGTCGAAGGCCGCCTGGCCGATAGTGGAAAAGATGCCCGCGCCAATGACCGCCGCAATGCCCATAGAAGTGAGGTCTCGCACCCCCAGGATCTTCTTCAATTCCGGAGAACTATGGCCGTCAACGGGTTCGGATGGATCGTTTAGGATGGTGGTGAGAGATTTTTTTCTAAAAAGGGAATTCGACATTCAATTTGAGTTAGGCGGCCTCAAAATAGTTGATTTTTTTGACTTAACTTAGGGCACCCATGGAGGGTATTTTTTTGGCACCGGTTTTATCACGATTTTTTGATGCATTTACCGAAAGAAGAGCACACGGACGTATCGGGTCACCAGGGACCCAAGGTCACAATCACATCGGAGGAGGTTAACCAGCTTCCCTAGCGCGCTTTTG
>CBIHQM010000563.1:0-3743 GCA_966211885.1 uncultured Chryseolinea sp. | reverse complement strand
CCCGCTTCAAATGCAGCACAGATTCAGCGAGCCTTCCACGGGGTTCCTTGAAAACGTGTGAAGCCAGAGGACGTGCGTGCCTGCGGAACGACGTGCTTTGTCGAACGTGCGAAGTACTTCCGTAAAAAAAGAAACCTGGCATACACCGAATGCACCACTCCCGCTTCAAAATGCAGCACAGATCTAGTGAGCTTTCCACGGGGTTCCTTGAAAGCATGTGAAGCCAGAGAACGTGCGTGCCTGCGGAACGACGTGCTTTTTCAATCGCGCAGCAGTGCTTCCCTAGTTTTCAAAATAAAAACGTTACATGCACCGTCATCTTATCATGCGCCTTACTATGGCCATCGGCAAGAAACTGCGAGAACGGTGACTGGTAGTTAAACCCCATAGACAGTTTCTTATAATACGTCTCCACTCCCGCCGACGCAAAATACGCGCGCCCCCCGGTGATGTCGATGGGCAATCCATATTGTTGGTTCTTGCCGGAGTCCTCAAAATACACGCCCGCGTTGGGCATGAGGCCGAGCGATTTGATTTGCTGCACATAGAAGAGCGACGTGGTGCCATTGATGCGATTGCCGAAGCGATAGTCGTTCGAGTTCTTGGTGTTCATTTTATAGGTGGCATCCACCGACAGACCGAGGCGCTTGTAGCGAAGCGTGTATAGCGTTGTCAATAAGAAATCGACGCTTCCTGTGCCCAGTTGGAAGTTGGCGTTGGCAACTTCCGTGGGGTCGTCTTGAAATTGATATTTGCCGGTCGGCAATTTCACGCCACCCCCCGCAAAGAGGTTGTGATTCAACACTCGCTCGTCGGAATGCGGGCGGTTGTTGGTGTTGATCAGGTTGTAGTTGGCAATGATGGGAATGTCGCCCAATCCCTGGAGGTCTTTGGTCACGCCATGATCGATCTGGCGGTTAAAGTTATAGTTGACAAGGGAAATGATTTGCAGTCGTGGCGTCACGTAAAAGCGCATCCAGATCTCGGCGCTGCGAAAAGTCTCTTGGGTGGCCTCGTAGGGATTGTAGCCCTCGCCGATGTGCGAGGTGAAGCTGTAGGTGCGATAACGCACGCCGATGAAATTCTTGCTATACTGTGGCATAATGCCGAGATAATAATTTCCCGCACCACAGCCGCAGATCGCGCAGGCCTGGGCCCCGCAGAGAAAGAGCGCACTGACGAGGGTGAGAATACCTTTCTTTTTCATGGATCTCGTTATTTAAAATATGAAGTGCGGACCAGTCCGGGGGGAGTTGACCGGTCCGCTGTTTTGCCTTTTTGATTTTAATTCTGTTTCGGATCGTTGTGCACGTGCCCGAACGCAATCATCGACGCATAGTTACCGGCTATGATTTTTGAATAGTCCGTGAACATCACATCGGGATGCTCCACCAGGCTCACCTTCGTGTTGCCGTTGAACACTTTTTGGATGTCGATATAAAAATGGGCCTCGGGTGCGATGGTCGCGCGCACCTCTGCTTGAGAAGAACCGAACGCAAGACTGAACTTCTTGAGATTGTTGAAAGTCTTTTCCGCCACGCTGGGACCACCATAGCCACCAATGTGGTAAGCAAATGTTTTGTCGGCACCGGATATCGCATCCGAAGTGCCTTCCATTTTAAAGAAAATGTAGCCTTGGCTCTTGGACCAATACATGTCGTTAGCCTCCGGGGTAAGAACACCGGTCCGGGCGCTGGCGTCGGCAACACTTTTTAAGCTGTCGACCCCCAGGGTGAAGGTGACGGCGTTGTAGTCGCCGGCGGGAATATTCTTTAGCACGAGGTCCTGGCTTTCTTCATCGGCTTCGTCGACGAGGAAATAGCTGGAATCCTGGGGAAGAGTATACACGTCCCCTGCAACGGTCTTCAGCGAGATGTTGCTGATGAAATAACGTAGGGCGGTTACTTTGAAGGTCTCGCCACTCGCGTTGGTATACGAAGTGGCGTTCAACGTCAGATCCTCGTCGCCAACAACGTTGTCGAAATGCAAGGTCAGGGTGCCTTTCTCTTCGTTGCCCGGCGCCGGGTCGTCCGAGTTGCAAGCGGTCACGAAAAGAGAAATGAGGCAGAGTATAGAGATGAAATGATTTGTCTTCATGGTGTACAGATGATATAATTCGTATGCGCATGCCGCCAAGCAAGCGAAGCGCTATACGGTTTGTTTAGAAACTAAAAGGGATGTAGTGTGAAAGCATTCGCGTTCACGGCCATTCAGAATTTTCCCACGGTAGCGGGATAAAACAAGAAAGGGGATTACCCGCGGCAGGGCGGATGAAAAATATCTGCGTTCGCAGTATGATAGGGCTGGCCAGAATAGGGTGTGACGGCCTTCATTGCAAAAGGTATCTCTGAGACTGATGGCTGGGTAGCTGCCGGTGGCATGAAAAGAATGATCTCCTGGGCCTGAACAAACAGGTGTTGCTGATGGGGTTGTTCGGCGCTGTCGTTCTCAAGGATCGTGAGCCCGGCGTCGAAGTCATAATCACTGCTACACATGGCAATCGGCACTTCGGTGATCAGGCCGATCGTGTAAGCGATGCGATGACGGTTTTCATACAGGTGCGAGAGCAGCCCAAGCCGGCCGGCACAGTGCAACACCATGCTTCCCAGGATCAACATACAAATCGCCCGCCTCAACATGGGGGCAATTTACTTCGCGAAAGCGGATCGAAAAAGAACTTTGCACTTTTCTTTGCTTGCCCGCCAAAGCTTCAGCAAAGGCGGGTGCCTCGGCAATTTAATTTTTTACCGCCCTCCTTCGCTGAAGCTTCGGCGGGCAAGCAAAGACGCAAGGAAAGGCGCAAAGGCTTATTCGTTTTTGAGCACCTCGGATGGATTGGCGCGAGCCACTTTCAGGGTTTGGGAGCCAATCATGAGCAGTGCGATCACCGTGACGGATATGAGGCTGATCACAAGTTCCACATATCCCAAAGGCGGATGATACACAAAGTTGACCAGCACGACCCTGTCAAAAAGCAGATAGGTAAACGGCAATGCCACTGCCGCCGCCAGGAGCAACAGAAAGAGAAACCCTTTGCTCAGCAGGTAGATCAACCGGCGCTCGCTGGCCCCCAGCACTTTGCGGATGCTGATCTCTTTCAAACGCGTTTCGGTGGTGAACACGACCATACCGAACAACCCCAGCGACGCAATGCATACCGCTAAGAAGGCTACGGTGCCGATCACTTTGATCATGGTGGCAAACATGCGGTAGGCTTCTTCGATCTGGTCGTCATAGAATTTCGCATCCAGGGGATGCACCTTGTCGACCTTTTGCCAGGCGGCCTCAATGCGGGCGCGCGTGGCGGGCCAATCACTCGTCGTCACTTTGGCGTTGAGGTAGCCCCAAGGCTCGTGGGCGCTGTAGCGCAGGGCCATCGGGTCGATCGAATTTTCCACGGTGCCGTAGTGAAAGTCTTTTACAACGCCTACAATGGCCAGCTTCTTTTTGTCGATCAGAATTATTTCTCCCAAAGCTTTGGCGGGATCCTGTGGCGAAATATTGAACCGTTTCAAAAGTTGCTCGTTCACCACCACTTCGCTTTCTTCGGCACCTTCCGGCAAGGCCTTCAGATTTTTTCCCGCCAGGAACTTGTGCCCATGCAAAGGCAGGTATTGCTCGTCTACGAAGTTGAGCCACACAACAATAGAGTCGTTGAGTTAGTTATATTTCATCTGGGAACCATGCAGACTGCCGAAACTGGTCACGATCCGCGACACCGATATAGAGCCCACGTCGGGTAT
>CBIHQM010000562.1:0-3752 GCA_966211885.1 uncultured Chryseolinea sp. | reverse complement strand
GAATATTTCAAAGATGCTTTGCAGGCCGATCTGCAAGGGCATGCGCCGCTCAAAGCCTTGCGCAAAACACTGGAACGCGACGTAGAGGCCATGAAGCTGTCGGCCCAGGATGCGGCGCAAAAATTATTGGAGGCCTACCATCAGGCGATACGCGGAAGCAAGTCCTGAAACCAAAACGATTTTTCCACCCGCTCGTTTTCCCCTTGCGCATTTTTCTTTTGAAAGCTGTATTGCTTCTTCACCACCTCGCCGGTTTTGAACGGCAGGGGTCTCTTAAAAATCGGGCCGTCGTACACCAGCGTGTGATACTCGCCATTCTCGCCACATGGGTCCACCCCTGGCCGGAGGCTTTCCGCGAAGGCGGTATCGATCGTATGACCAACCTGGTCTGGCGAAAATTTGTCCGCGTCCGCCGAACAGATCACGGTCTTAAAACCGATCGCGATAAAATCATTCAATAGCTTTTGCGTATCTATTTTCCAGAGCGGATAAACCGAACTCAGGGGCGTGTTCTGCAACAGGTTCTCGCGAAACAGGCGAAGGTCTTCCAAAAAGATATCTCCAAAAACAACTTGCTCGATGCCGCGTCGTGCACATTGCTTGTAGTATGTGATCATCAATTTTTCATAGGCATCGTGATCTTCGCTGGGCGGCAGATACAATTTCGTCAGTGGCAAACCCAGCCCTGCAGCTTGTTGCTCAATAAGGGCTTCGGGCACGCCATGAAGACCCACCCGCCGGGTTTCTTCGTTCAGGGTGGTATGAAGATCCACCACGTGGTACTCGCCCGACGTGAGGATCTTATACAAAGCGAAAGCGGAGTCTTTACCTCCGCTCCAGCTTATCGTTACTTTTCTTTTTGAATCCATAAGGGCAATGACGGCATCCGTTTTTACAGCAATAGCCTCGTTTCAGGTGATAGGCTTCCGTGAACACGACAAAGCCATTTTCCATGTAGTATAATACAGGTTCGTCTTTCTCCTCATGTTCTTCTTCTTTCATCTAAAAACAAAATTGGTAGGGCTGATGCCGGCCGTAAAAGTTTTTTTGAGCTTGCCTTCGCTGGTGTAAATATAAACTTTTCCTTCCGAGCTGTAGTTGAGCGCATCGCCAATCCATATTTCACCGTTATCGGGATCCACGTTCATGCCATATTGGCTTATGATGTCTTCGGCCGCGAACAAAGGCGCTGTTGGCGCGGTAGTGGCCGTTGTAGAAATCTTGTAGAAGCTTCCGAAGGCGCTATAGATCAAGCCGCTTTTGTCGGGTGTGATGGCGAGGTCTGTGTCGACCGAAGTGCCGAGGTTGATGGTTTGTTCTTTTTCGAACGACGACGGATTGATGCGATAAAGCTTGGCATTGGCGTCGTCGTTGGCGAGCACCCAGAGTTTGTTATTGTTGTCGACCACCATGCCCACGGGAACGCCGTCGAGTGCGATGTTATCGATGAGTGTATTGTTCGAGGGATCGATCACGGCCACATTGTGGATGCTGCTGTAGCCCGAGGCTCCTACAAACAATTTATTGCCCACATAGACGATATTCTCAATGCCTTCGTCGGTGGGGATCTTTTTTATTACGGTATTATTCGACAAGTCGATCACCAAAACGTAGGAGTCCACGAGATTATAGTTGTCGTCGTAAGGTCCCTGCACCGTGAGGTAGCCGTTATTGCCGACCACCTCCATGTAGCGCGGCTGCACGATCTGGTCGTCGGTGATCGAGCCCAGTCGTTCGAAGGTGTTGGCGTTGGCGATCTCGACTTTGTTGTCGCCATTCACCACGATGTAGGCCTTATCGTCGTGGAAGATCATGGACTGCACCACGTCACCTGCGTATTGGCCGGCAGCATTTCTGAAGATATTTTGCTGCAGGGTATCGGCTTGTTCGTTGTAGTAGGTGATAGTGCCGGTGCCCGACAAAAACTTTCCTTCGTTCAACACAAAAGCGCCGTGCTCGTATTTGCCCTGAGGTTTATCGTCGTCATTGTTACAAGCCCATAGTGCTGCTGCCACGAACAGCACGGCGAAAATTCGTCGCATGTTCTTCGCCACATTAAAAAAAGAGGGGGTTTCGGACGGATCCGTTTTGTACTGCATGTTCATTGTTTCTTACGATTTAAGTGATAGGAAATTTTCAAGTTAAAGTTGCGGCCCGGCATGGCCCGGCCGGCATAGAGATGATAGGTTTTATCGAACAGGTTTTTTACCTGGAAAGAGAGAGCGAAATCGTGTTGGTTCTGTGTCCACGATTTGTTGAGCGACAAATCGGTCAACACAAACGGATCGAGGGCATACACCGATGAATTGGATGACTCCGTGTAGCGCTTGCCGGAATATTGCAGATACACATTGGCCGACCACGTTTTATAAACGGCGCTCACCGTTCCCGAACCGGTGTGGAGAGGCGTATAGATCAGTTGCTTGCCCACGGAGGCCGCATCGGTGTCGTCGGTCTCCAGTGTAATCGCCTGCGTGAATTGGTAGGATAGCTTGGCGTGGAGCATCACCCTTCCGATGTTGACCTGGTCTTCGATGCCGGCTTCGATGCCGTCGGTCCGTACTTGCTTCACGTTGCGGGGACGGTAGATGCCCTGCTCCATCGGGATCCATTGGATCCATTGATCGATGTGTTGATAAAATCCGCGGGCATTGACCTTCACGTTGTGATAACGCCATCCCAGTCCAGCCTCGGCGGCGTAGCTGGTTTCGGGCAGGAGGTCGCGACTGCCGGCTTCCTGCCAATAGCGGTCGTTGAATGTAGGGGCGCGGAAATTTTTTGAGCCGTTCACACTCAGCAGCCATTGCTGGGCAGCATTCTCGAACAACACCACGTCGGCGCCGATGTAGGGCAGCAATGGGGCGGTGACGTGCGTGATGAACGGTTGTCTTAAATTGAATGACGCCGACACTTTTTTAAATGTCTTCTGAATCGCGGCAGCCACATCCACGCGATCTTCTTCCGGCGACGTGGGCCCATATTCTTTCACCTTGCCAATGATGTGATTCCACTCCGCGCTGCCGGAGATGTTCCATTGATTTTTAAAGGTGTATTGATGACTGGCGGAAGCAATCCAACGCACCATCTCACTCAGGGTGCCGTTGTAAATGATCTTGTCGTCGACAAAGCCACCGCCGACCTTCGACAATCCCTGGGTCGTGTTCTGTTCATAAAAAACACTGAGCCGATGGTTGCGGTCATCCTGCTCGTCGCTGCTGTTGTGGTTGCCGATGGTGGGCTGAATTTCTTTGTGGGAATCGTTGAACCAATAGTCGATGGTGACGCGGCGGGATTCGGAAAAAGAATACTGGGCATGCTGTACGAAGCCTTGTTGCCAATAGGCGGCATGGGGTTGTCGCTCACCGTACCCGGGAATGGGGAAGTCGTTCTTGGCCTGCACGCGATAGAGCGACGATGAGGAAGAAAATTTTCCAACGCGGAACGATCCTTTCAACGAACTGAAGTAACGACCAAAGCTGCCCACCTCCTGGCTGACGGATAAAATGTTCGTTGTCGTTCCCGCGGACGACAGCAACACCGACCCGCCGAAGGCACCACTTCCAAAGCGTGCGCTTCCCCCACCGGCATGCACCTTCACATCGTCGAACGCGATCGCGGGCAAGATGGAGAAGTCGGCCTGGCCAAGCGAGAAGCTGTTGATGTTGATACCATTCCATCGCACGGCCACGTGTGACGGTGATGTGCCGCGCATGCTGATGCCCGACAACATGCCGTTGCCATAGTTTCTAAAA
>CBIHQM010000561.1:0-3764 GCA_966211885.1 uncultured Chryseolinea sp. | reverse complement strand
ATGCTGGCTGAGGATTTTCTTGAGCCAGAAACGTCCTTGGTTGCCCGTGGTGTCGCCGCTCCGGAAATTCATGTCGAGCACCACGACATCAAACCCCTCCTGGTCAATTAATGCGGGGATTCGCTCGGGGTTATTCAAGGTCTTCACGACGGCGAAATGCGGCTCTAGCAACAGTTTCACGGAGAGCAATACGAACTCATCGTCATCCACCAACAAAATACGGCCCAGGGGTTTACTCATTTTCCAATGCTACATTTATAGAAGAAGATTTAAAGCTATCCATCAGCCCTCGAAAAACCATAAAAAGTGCCCAATATTGGACAGTGCCTTTTCTATGGATGGGCAGTTTTGGATTGAGAATCTCAAAAAGGCAGCTTTTCAGCCTAAAAACGGCCTTTGGCATTGTGGCACATGCCATGCCCTGCGATAGACCGAGCAACCTGATTTAACCAGCATCGAGCGTCATGATCCTACACTATTTACTCCTCGTCTTCCGGAATTTTAAACGGTTCAAGAGCACATTTTTGATCAACCTCATCGGATTGTCGACCGGGTTGACGTGCGCGGTGCTGATCTTTCTTTGGGTCAACGATGAGCTGGCCATCGATACATTTCACAAAAACGATGCGCGTCTCTTTTCGGTGATGACCTATAAAAAATTGACCGAGGGCATCGACACTTCCCCCTCCACACCGGCCATCCTGCGCGAGGCATTGATCGCAGAGGTTCCGGAATTTGAGAATGTGGCCACCTCGGTCGCCTTCAATGAGCCCTATGAGTTTTCGGTTTCGGCGGACGACAAGCACGTGAGCGCCGTGGGCCAAATGATCAGCGAAGATTATTTCAAAGTATTTTCTTATACGTTTCTGCAGGGCGATCCTGCCACCGTATTGACCGACAAAGGTTCGATCGTCATTTCAGAAACACTGGCAAAGAAATTTTTCAACACCACCGACCAGGTCGTGGGAAAGGTGGTGGATTGGGAGGTGTTGAACATCAAGAAACAATTTGTGATCACCGGTATCTATAAAGAGCTGCCCACCACCGCTTCCGACCGGTTCGATTTCGCTTTGTCGTTCGAAGTGTATAAGGAGATCGTGGGCAAGGAGGTCTTGACGTATGGAAATTTTGGTACGAACACCTATGCGGTATTGAAGGAGGGTGTGCGCCCAGCCGATGTTGACGCGAAGATCGCGGATTTTATAAAACGAAAAGACCCGACTTCGCACGTGACCTTGTTTTTGCAGCGCTACTCCGAGCGGTATCTGTATGGGCACTACGAGAACGGCATGCAGGCCGGCGGCAGGATTGAGTACGTCCGGTTGTTTTCTCTTATTGCAATTTTCATTCTCATCATCGCCTGCATCAACTTTATGAACCTGTCGACTGCAAAGGCCACGACACGCATGAAGGAAGTGGGCATCAAAAAAGCGATCGGTGCGGGAAGGCGGACATTGATGGCACAACACCTCGTGGAGTCATTGTTGATGGCTTTCTTATCCCTGGCCGTCGCTGTGCTGGTGGTCGACCTTTTGCTTCCCTTGTTCAATGACGTAACCGGCAAGCAATTGACGCTGAATTTTACCGGTCGTTTCGTGCTGGCTTTGGTTGGGATTGCCGCGGCTACGGGCTTGCTAGCGGGCAGCTATCCGGCCTTCTATCTTTCCGGATTCAACCCTGCACTGGTATTGAAGGGACAGTTCGTCAACTCGGCCAACGAACTTTGGGCGCGGAAGGGATTGGTGGTGTTTCAATTTGCACTGTCCATCGTCTTCATTGTTTCGGTGATGGTCGTCTACAAGCAGATCGAGTACGTTCAAAACAAAAACATCGGTTTCGACAAAGACAACATCATCTACTTTAAACCCAGCGGAAAAGTTGGCGAAAGCCTTGAAACTTTTCTGACCGAGGTGAGGCAGATGCCCGGTGTGGTCAACGCATCCAGCAGCGCCCACGCGATGGTGAGGGCCGAAAACAGCACGACCGGGATGGAATGGGATGGAAAGAATCCAGCGGACATTATACCCTTCGAAAACGTCGGCGTCAACTATCAAATGGTAGAGACCTTGGGTGTGGAGATGCTTGTCGGCCGCACGTTCTCCAGCCAATTTGGCGATGAGCGATCGAAGATCATTTTCAACGAGGCGGCCATCGACGTGATGGGGCTGAAAGACCCCGTGGGAAAAGAGATCACGATGTGGGGCAAAAAAATGCAGATCATCGGTGTGGTCAAGAATTTTCATTTTCAGTCATTACACGAAAATGTGAAGCCACTTTTCTTTCGGTACGTTCCCGACGAAACCCTGCATGTTATGGTGAAGATCGAAGGCGGCAAAACAAAGGAAACCCTGGAGCGCCTCGGCCATTTCTACACGACCTTCAATCCCGGCTTCACGTTCGATTATAAATTCCTCGACCAGGATTACCAGGCCCAATACGTAGCCGAAAAACGCGTGGCGATCTTGTCGCGCTATTTCGCGGCGCTGGCCATCATCATATCGTGCCTGGGTCTGTTTGGACTGGCAGCGTTCACCGCCGAGCGACGCTTGAAAGAAATGGGCATCCGGAAGGTGCTGGGCTCCAGTGAAGCGGGCATCGTTTACCTGCTGACAAAAGATTTCACTCGCATCGTGCTGGTGTCGATCGCGATCGGATTGCCAGCAAGCTACTTCGTGGTGCGCTACTGGCTCGACACGTTTGTATTCAAGATCGATCTTTCCGGTTGGTACTTTGTCAGTGCCGGTGGGGTTTCGCTCTTGATTGCATGGCTGACGGTGAGCACGCAAGCCTTTAAGGCGGCACGGATCAATCCTTCGAAATGTTTGAAGGAGCAATGACCGGTGATCCCGAATTCAGTAAGCATACCTGGTCAAGTAGTTGCTAACAAATTCAATCAGACCCATTCGTCATGATAAGACACAATATCCTTTTGCTCTTCCGCAATTTTCGCCGGTTCAAAACGACTTTTTTCATCAACCTGGTCGGGCTTTCTGCTGGCCTGGCGTGCTCGCTGCTCATTTATTTTTGGGTGAATGACGAATTGCAGATCGACCAGTTTCATGAGAAAAAGGACCGGCTGTACCAGGTGCTGGAAAACCGGGTACGGTCCAGCGGCATTTGGACATCCAATGTCACCTCGGGTCTTTTGGGTGAAACGCTGTCGGGCGAAATGCCCGAGGTGGAATATGCTATAAGCACGTCGTCCGACCAGGCTGCTACGCTCACCATTGGCGACAAGAACATGAAAGCGCAAGGCCGCTTCGTGGGAAAAGATTTTTTTAGGATGTTTTCCTTTTCATTACTGCAGGGCGACGTCAACCAAGTCCTGCTCGACAAGAGCGCCCTGGTGATCAGCGACGAACTAGCCTTAAAACTTTTTAATACTACCGATAACGTAGTGGGTCGGACCGTTGAATACGATCACCATGATGCCTATGTGATCTCGGGGGTGTTTAAAAAAATGCCGCAACAATCCACGATCCAGGCCGATTTCTTAGGAACGCTCGAAAAATATAAAGATGGAAAGCAGTGGTTTCAGGATTGGGGCAATACGGCAACCCTGGCGTATGTGTTGCTCAAACCGAATGCGGACGTCACGGCCTTCAACGCCAAGTTTGCCAGTTATATCAAGACCAAGACAAATGGAGAAGACGCTCACCGCACGCCGTTCCTGAAGCTTTTTGCGAGAGATTATCTCCATGGCCACTATGAGAACGGCGTTGAAACCGGAGGAAGAATCACCTACGTGAAACTGTTTTCCATCA
>CBIHQM010000560.1:0-3780 GCA_966211885.1 uncultured Chryseolinea sp. | reverse complement strand
CGAAGGTGAACCGCGCGTTCAACGTAACGTCGTCCGTTGGCGTGGCGAAAGTCTGCGTTTGTGTTCCTTCGTTGGACCACGATGCAAAACTATAGATCACATGATCGACCGTCTGCGGCGAAGGAACACCAAGGGTTCTTTGAATGCCCTCCACGCTTTCGACACTGTAGGGAGTGGTCAACGGTTGTCCATCCAACGTGATGTCCAGTCCGGGCGGAGTGGTTTCAAAGGCGAGCGTTGTTTTGCGCGGAGAGATGTCTACGGAGTCTTTGCCTTTTAATCCCTTGGAATCAGTCACGGTGAGAATGATGCGATACCAAACGTTGGCCGAGGTCTCACCTTCATTCGGAATTTCAAAGGATCCGCTCTTCACGCCGGTCACGTCGGGTTGGTCGTGCTTGTGCGTGTCGTGGTGAAAATCGATGGACCAGCTAAATGCGCTGGCCGCGAGTGGGCCGTCTTCCGTATCGACGCCTGTGCCCGTGAAGTTTAGTGTAGTTCCGGCAACATACGTCGCTCCTTCCACGGGCGCGGTGATGGTGGCGACGGGCACTTTGTTGGCGATCACCGTCAGCGTAGCTTCGTTGCTGGGAGTACTGCCCGCGCTGTTCGAAACGATCACGCGATATTTCCCGCTGTTGGCTTCGATGGCGTTGGTGATGGAATAGGTTGAGCTTTTAGCGCCGGGAATGTCCACGCCGTCCTTTTTCCATTGATAGGTGAATGGTGTGCTGCCCAACGCCTTCACGCTAAAGGTGACCGCCTGTCCTGTGGGAATCGTAGCGGAGGCGGGCTGGGTAGTAATAAAGGGTACGGTGGTCTTGTTGTAAATGATCTTATACAAAGCCCCGTTCGTGCGGCTCAGAAAATACAAATTGCCGTCGTTCCCCGTGGTGATGGCAACGCCACTGCCCGCAACGCCGGTGCCAAACGTCGTGCGTGTCACGGTGCCACTCAACGTGATCGAGCTGATCCAATTGCCACACAAATCCTGGAAGAAATAACGGCCAACATATTCGGACGGATAATTCGTTGCGGCCGGGCTAAAGAATGTTCCTCCGGTGACCGCACAACCATTTATTTCGCCGCCGCTGTGTGGATATTGATAGATCGGATTGGTAAACGCGGCATTCGTGCTGGTGCCTTCCGCGTTCGGCCATCCGAAGTTCTTGCCACCTGTTGTGGCGTCGTTGATCTCTTCCCAGGTGCCTTGCCCTACATCGTTCACCAGGATGCGCCCCGTTTCGGGGTGCACTGAAAACGTGAACGGATTGCGGAGACCGTAGGCCCAGATCCTTTTTTTATGTTCCGACCCGGTGGGGAACGGATTATCGCCCGGCGCAACGCCGTCTTTGTTGAGACGCAAGAGTTTGCCGTGATAGGTTTCCAAACTTTGTGCATTGCTGCTATTCGCATTTTCACCAATGGCCACATACAATTTTTCGTCTTTGCCAAAGTGCATAGCACCGCCGTTGTGGTTGGTAGCAGCGCTCAGGGGGTCAAGATCGATCACGATCGAAGCACTGCCGGCCAGGGCCACGTCGCCATCGGCTGTGAAGCGCGTGATGCGGTTGTGGATTCCGCCTTCCGTGGTGGTGTGATATAAGTAGAGGTAATGGTTCGTATCAAAATCCGGATCCAGCGTCACCCCGATGAGTCCCCTTTCGCCATCATCGTTCACGCTCAACGTGATAAAGGGAGCCGCCAGCAAGGCCCCGTTTTTGATCACGCGAAGGGCGCCCGACTGCTGGGCCACAAAGATGCGGCCGTCTGGCGCAAAGGCCATGGCCGTGGGGTTGCTGATGCCGTTGGCGACAAGCACTTGTGCAAAATCAGTTGGATAAGTTTGTGCATATACCGCTGCGGCCGGAAGCAGAACGAAGAAGAGGGCGTAAATTTTTTTCATGAGGGCTAGGGTTTATTTTTTTCATGACCAAGGCCCGGTGGTGGTCAGTGAAGGATAAAGAACCGGACATCCGGCACATACAAATTGAAAAATCCCTTCCCGCCGTTCACGTTCGACAGGTAATTCACGGGCTCGCTGATAAACTGCGAAACGGTGTAGCGATTGTCGAGTCTCAACTTCATGAAGGTATAATAATCTTCGCTGATGTTCGCCAACGAAACGGCGAGTGTATCGCCCGTTCGGTAGTCGTCGCGAAATCCCCGAAAAGTTTCCGCGAAGGTGCTGCCGTTAAAGGTCGTATCATTCAGCAGCCGGGTGAATGAACGGGGATCTAACAGGTTGTCCTGAATTTCGCCTAGCCGGATGGGTTGCGTATTCAACATATACCAATTCCGCTCGGCAGAATCCCGGAAGCTGTACGTCACCTGCGCCAACGTATCGTCATAACCGTTATAATAGAGATTGGCCGAAATGGTTTCGAAACTTACCTTGCGCTTCACCGTGGTCACGGCGCTCACCTCGCCCAACGTCTCGCTCGTCACATGAAGCTCGTATGACTTTCCTTCTTCGAAAGGAATGGCCACGCCACCATAAAGACCCAGGCCCACTGACCGCAGTGTATAGGTTCCATCCGGCCCGGTAACAGTGACCGTGGCATCGCTCACGGCAATTTGTTCCAGCAACGCCTGGGGATCGCTGTCTTCGCTGGCGTCGAGCGCACCGAACGTTTTTGTCAGCAGGACCACCAGGGATTGGTCGGGAATGATTTGACTAGACACCACAATTTGTGGTTTCAGCGCCGGCAGTCCGGTTACCGCGAGCGGATCCGGCAAACATCCGGCAACCCACACCAAGGGCAGGAGAAGGATGAGTGGCAAAAGCATTCGAACCGGCTTCATATTTTTTTTGTGATGCTTAAAATTTAAATCCGTAACTGATAAAAGGAATCAACCCGAACAACCCCGGCTGTTCGTAATGCAACGAACCGTCGGTCTCGTTTTGCACGATGGTCATGCCAATAGGATTGGCCCGGTTGTAGGCATTATACACCCCGACAAACCAATGCCACTGAAACTTCTTGTCGGGACGGCTTTTGTACTTGATGCCGACGTCCAGCCGGTGTGTATCGGCCAGCTTCACCTGGTTCACCCCCGTGTACAGAGGAACCAAATCCACCCCGGTGAGGGTAGGCGCCACCACGGCATACTGGCCGATGATGGGCGTGAACCGCGCGCCGGAAATAAATTCCCACACCACCGACACGGCCCAGCGTTTGGTAAACGCATATTGCGCCACGATCGCCCCGTTGTGCCGCCGGTCATAGCGCGCATGAAACCATTCCCCGCCGTTGATCTGGTCGAACTGTCGCCACGACCACGACAGCGTGTAGCTGATCCATCCCGTGAGTTTCCCCGCATCTTTGCGCACCAAAAACTCCAGGCCATAGGAACGCCCCCGGCCTTGGATGAGCTTGGATTGAAAGTCGGCGTTTAAAAATAGATTGGTGCCTTCTTCATAGCCAATGAGGTTGCGCATAGATTTATAGTATCCTTCGACGCTGACGAACAGCTTTCGCTCCGGCAAGTTGCGCTGCCACGCCAGGGCTACCTGGTGCGAGGTCTGGGGTTTGATGGTGTCGGTCACCGGATACCAAATGTCGGTGGGCGATGAAATGGCGGAGTTGGAGATGCGGTGCATATACTGCGCCATGCGCGAATAGCTGAGTTTGAGCGCCTGATTTTCGCTGAGCGCATAACGCGCCGACACGCGCGGTTCGGGAATGAGATACGTTTTGTTGGTGACCGTGGCCGCGGAAACACGTATGACTGCATTCAATCGCCAGCCCGGAGCGGGTGCCCATTCATACTGCGCAT
>CBIHQM010000559.1:0-3788 GCA_966211885.1 uncultured Chryseolinea sp. | reverse complement strand
ACGCCACGGTGGACGACCTCGTGTGGACGGGGCCGAAGCCTACGGTGCGGGAGTTGGCAGCGCTGGTTGGTTTAGAGGTTTCGCGACCCCTCACCTCCCTGCAGTCCCTCCTCTCAAAAGCCACCGCCGACAAAAGACCGATCCATTGGCTCGCCCCCTATCGCGCCGACGTTGCGATCAGGCTTTCTGAGTGGTTGGCGCTTTCTGTGCAGACCATTCAAAACGCTCCCTCAAAAACGCTGGTGAATGCTATCCTTGAACAACGAATTCAAAAGAGCAAAGCTGAAGTCGCGGAATTGGAGAAAGCCGTGAGTGTGAGCGCCGATATGCACCTGATGGCGATACGATCCGTTCAGGCCGGCATGTTTGAATATGAATTGTTGAGCCGTATCGAGGCCGTTGCCGCTGCGAATAACTGCCGGACATCTTATCCTTCCATCGTTACAACCAACGGGCAAACGCTTCACAACCATTTTTATGGCAACAAACTCCAGGACGGCAAAATGGTGCTTTGCGATAGCGGTGCCGAACTACCCTCGGGCTACTGCGGCGATCTGACGCGTACTTTTCCGATCGGCAAAAGTTTTAGTCAAAAACAAAAAGAGGTCTACCAGATCGTGCTCAATGCCTTGACGGTGGCGGAGGGTCTGTTAAAACCCGGCGTGCTGTTCAAAGACATTCACCTCGCTGCCTGCCGGGAGTTGACCAAAGGACTTCAACAACTTGGATTGATGCGGGGTGACCTCGACGAGTCGGTGAACGCGGGTGCGCATGCGTTGTTTTTTCAATGCGGTCTGGGACATCTTATCGGGTTGGATGTGCACGACATGGAGAATCTTGGCGAAGACCTTGTGGGCTATGGTCAGGAAGTGACCCGGAACCCTGCTTTTGGCATCAAGAGTCTGCGATTGGCGAGAAGGTTGCAGGAAGGCTTCACGCTGACGGTTGAGCCGGGTCTTTACTTCATTCCTGAACTGATCGATATGTGGAAGAAGGAAAAGAAATTTGAGTCTTTCATCAACTACAGCGCGGCTGAAGGTTACAAAACCTTTGGCGGCATTCGGATAGAAGACAATCTCCTGGTGACTGCGGATGGCTCCCACCTGCTTGGGAAGCCTCTGGCAAAAACGATAAGTGAAATAGAAGCATTGAGAAGAGGAGAGTGATGAAATTCATTTTGAACCGCCCCGCTTTCGCTAAAGCTTCAGCGGGCAAAGAAAGTTGATGCAATGAGTTTTGTATTTTTCTTTACGTCTTTCTTTGCTCGCCGAAGCTTTAGCGAAGGTGAGGCGGTTTAAGTTTTTTGGGCGGAGAGCAAATAGGCTTACCGTGGCTTTACGTTAGGTCTCCGCCACAACCCTGCTCGAAGCAAATCTCAATTTCTTACTAAGCACAAAAACTATGATCCCCGCGAAGCCGACGCCGATGGCCAGGAACAGGAATAGGTTGACCATCACTCCGGGATCTTGCTGGACGCGTTCGTTACTCATGTTGCTGGTCAGCAAACCGGCCAGCAAATTTCCCAGTGCCAGCGACAGGAACCACACCCCCATGAGTTGGGCGGCAAATTTACGGGGTGCTAATTTCTTCACGGCGCTAAGGCCCACAGGATACAAACAGATCTCTCCAAAGGTGTTCAGCACATAGGTGACAATGAGCCACCATGGCAGCGCCTTTTGTCCGTGTGCCACCACGAGCGCTGCGCCGGTCATCACGAAAAAGCTGGCGGAGATAAATAGCAATCCAAACGAAAGTTTTACGGGTATCGCCGGATCAATATTCCGTTTCGACAGCCACAACCAAAGCCACGCAAAAAAGGGCGCAAAGATCAGCACCCCCACCGCCGGAACCGCCTGGAGCCAGGATGCCGGCATCTCGAAATTTCCAATGTGCAAGTCGGTGTAGCGCAACGCGAACAAATTCAGCGACGAGCCCTGTTGTTCATAGCCCATGTAGAAAATAACCGACGTCGCGAAAAAACTCAGGATCGCCAAAACGCCGTTGCGTTCGTCTTTTGTGAGACGGGCTCCGAACAGGAGATAACCAAAATATACGATCGTGCAAGCCACGATGATGTACACAAACGCCTTGGCGAGCCAAACCGGATCGATCACCAGAACTCTTGTCACCAACGCGGTCACCAGCAAACCCACAATCAGGGTTGCTACGCCAAGCCGGCGTGCATTCTTTTTTCGTTGCTCGCGCGCTTCCGGTTCGATTTGCTCCGGGGGAAGATATTTTTCAGACATTCTATATTGCACCAACCCGATGAGCATGCCCGCTCCGGCCAGGGCAAAGCCATAGTGCCAGTTCACTTTTTCGCCGAAGTAGCCCGTAATAAACGGCGCAACAAAGGCGCCGATGTTGATGCCCATAAAAAAAATGGAAAAACCCGAATCCCGTTTCGCATTCTCCTCCTTGGCGTAAAGCTCGCCCACCAAACTGCTGACGTTGGGCTTCAGCAACCCCGTGCCAATAGCAATGAGCAACAAGCCCACGAAAAACGTTTCCAGATAGGGAAAAGCCATGAGCACGTGGCCCGAGCAAATGATGCACGCCCCATAAAAGACGCTCTTGCGCAGACCCCAAACGTTGTCGGCGATCCAGCCGCCGGGCAAGGCCAGCATGTAGACCATCATGGTATAGATCCCATAGATCGCGCCGCCGGTTTCTTCGCTAAACCCCAGCCCGCCTTTCCCGACGCTGGTGATCATGAACAGCATGAGCAAAGCACGCATGCCGTAGTAGCTGAACCGTTCCCACATCTCGGTGAAGAACAGCGTGGCGAGTCCGCGGGGATGTCCGAAAAAAGTTGGGTTCATCGTTGAGGCTATTGAAAACGAAGCTAGGGTTTAATTTCGCCCGGTGCAATAAACAAATTTTATTATCCCCTATTCAAATTTTGTCCACTCATTTTTTTGTTCCCGTGCGTTTCACTGTCCGGGCATGCAGATCAGGTAAGATAATACCACAATAAAATAAAAACGTACCATCTCCCTTTTTACTTAATGACCATCTTCCAGTGTTGAAGAAAATGTTGGACTATGGATATCAACAGTTATAAAAGTCATCGAAAAGTGCTCGCTGCTGTCGATTGCATCATTTTTGGTTTTGATGGAAACCAGCTGAAGGCGCTCCTCATCAAGCGCGGCTTCGAGCCGCACAAAGGACGGTGGTCGCTCATGGGAGGCTTTATTCACGACGAGGAGGATGCAGATCGTGCCGCGGTGCGGGTGCTGAACAAGCTCACGGGGATGGACAATATTTACATGGAACAGTTGCACACTTTCTCGCAGGTGGACCGCGATTCGGCGGGAAGAGTGATTTCCATTGCTTACTTTGCCCTCATCAACATCGCCGATTATAGCGAGCAACTTCAGGCCGAGCACGAGGCAAGGTGGTTTGAGCTGAGTCAATTGCCGGATCTGGTTTTTGATCATACGGCAATGGTGTTGAAAGCGCAGGAGTCGTTGCGGGAGAAAGTTGCCCGTCAGCCGATTGGGTTTGAATTGTTGCCGAGCAAGTTCACGTTGCCACAACTTCAATCGTTATATGAAGCCATCTATGAGACGTCGCTTGATACGCGGAATTTTTCTAAGCGGATTCTGGCGCTTGGGGTGCTTAATAAGCTCGATGAGAAAGAGAAGAAAAATTCGCGTCGGGGTGCGTTCTATTATGTGTTTGATTCGATAAAATACAAAAGTCTAGAAACTAACGGCGTTCGGTTCATTTGAGGGGAGTGCCCCCTAGTTATTATTCACCGCAAAGACGCAAAGAACGCAAAGTTA
>CBIHQM010000558.1:0-3791 GCA_966211885.1 uncultured Chryseolinea sp. | reverse complement strand
GTTCACGGTAACCGTCACCGATAACACGGCACCAGTATTCGCCGGGTGTCCTGCCGACTTCTCCATATCTGCCGATGCTGCTACCTGCAGTGCCGTTGTGATCTGGACGCCGCCAACGGCGACAGACGCCTGTGTGGGGGCGATCATCCCGACCAGTCCCGATGCTTCGGGTGCAACTTTTGGATTAGGGCCGCATATCATCACCTACACCGCCGACGATGGAAATGGAAATCAAAGTACATGTTCATTTACGGTAACCGTCACCGATAACACGGCACCGGTATTCGCCGGGTGCCCGGCAGACTTTTCGGTATCCGCGGATGCGAATACCTGTGACGCTGTTGTGACCTGGACGGCGCCCACCGCGACAGACGCCTGTGTTGGAGCAATCACCCCGACCAGTCCCGATGCTTCGGGAACAACTTTTGGATTAGGACCACATATCATTACCTACACCGCCAATGACGGCAACGGAAACCAAAGCACTTGTTCTTTTACGGTAACCGTCACCGATAACACGGCACCGGTATTCGCCGGATGTCCTGCAGACTTTTCCGTAACCGCCAATGCCACTACCTGTGATGCTGTTGTGACCTGGACGGCACCTACCGCGACAGACGCCTGTGTTGGGGCGATCATCCCAACCAGTCCCGATGCTTCGGGTGCAACTTTTGGACTCGGGCCACATACGATTACCTACACTGCCGACGACGGCAATGGAAATCAAAGCACTTGCTCTTTTATCGTCACGGTGATCGATGCCACAAAGCCTGTAATTTCGAATTGCCCCGCCAACATTTCTGTACCGACAGACCCCACGGCCTGCACGGCGATCGTGAGTTGGGCCCCGCTCTCGGTTACCGACAACTGTGATGCCGCACCGGCGGTCACCAGCAACTTCAATTCGGGAGACGCCTTCCCTGTGGGTGTGACCACGGTCACCTATGAAGCGACCGACGCAGCAGGTAATAAAGAAACGTGTTCGTTTACTGTAACGGTAGAAGATCATATCAATCCGGCATTTACGGGTTGTCCTTCCAACATGGTTGCTCCTGCCAGCACTACGTCTTGCGATGTAGCCGTATCGTGGAGCGTTCCCACGGCAAGTGACAATTGTACGGCAACACCCGCAGTGACCAGTAATTTTAATTCCGGCGATGTGTTCCCGATCGGGGTGACCACGGTTACCTACACGGCAACAGACGCAGCAGGAAACACCACTACTTGTTCCTTTAGCGTGACGGTCAACGACACCAGCGCGCCTGTGTTCACCGGTTGCCCTGCTGCCATTACGATAGCGGCCGATGCCTCTTGCCAGGCCGTGGCTACCTGGACCCCGCCCGTGCCGAAGGATAACTGCTCCTTTACGCTCACGAGCAATCACAATCCAGGCGAAACTTTCCCGCTGGGGACCACACCGGTTGTCTACACCGCTACCGATCCCGCAGGCAATGTGAGCACGTGTTCATTCAACGTGATCGTGCGCGACGGCATCGCGCCCGTGTTCAGCAATTGTCCGGCCGACTTCAGTGTTGCCGAGGGTGCGGGTTGTGGTACGAACGTAAATTGGATCGCACCTACCGTAACCGACAATTGCACGGGAACGCTCACGTTGACCAGCGACCACGCGCCCGGCGATTTCTTTGCCGTGGGCAGCACCACCGTAACCTACAAGGCAACCGACGCTGCGGGCAACGTTGCCACGTGTTCGTTTGCCGTGACCGTTGAGGATACTACGCCGCCCACATTTCAAAATTGTCCCCCTCAAATTTCAGTCGCGGCCGACAACTCCTGCGGCGCGATCGTGAACTGGGTGCCGCCAACGGCTTCGGACAACTGCAGCATGAGCGTGGTTAGTACGCACCAGCCTGGTGATCGATTTGATATCGGCATCACCGAAGTGGTGTATACCGCCACCGACATCTATGGCAATGCGTCGGATTGCCGCTTCACGGTGACAGTGAGGAATGAGGAGCTGCCCACGTTTGCCGACTGCCCCAGTGATGTGCATGCAAGGTGTGGCGAGTCAGGTGAAGTGATCGTAAGTTGGGACCCACCCACCGCCACAACGCGCTGCGGGGAATTGTCGCTTACCAGTTCGCACGAACCGGGGGAAACATTCTCCGTAGGCACCACACCTGTGGTCTATACGGCCGCCAACGACGCAGGTAAAACGATCACCTGCAACTTCAACGTCATCGTTGACTATGAAGAGCTGGAGATCGAGGTCACCAAGGTGGTAACGCCCGACGGCGACGGGACGAACGACGAATGGATCGTTGTGAACATCGAAAAATTCGCCCGTAACAAAGTCATTGTTTTAGACCGGTGGGGCAGCGTCATTTACCAGGCTTCCGGATATAACAATAGTACGATGGTTTGGAACGGTGTGAGCTCCAACGGTGTTCAGGTACCCACGGGTACGTATTATTATGTGATCGAAGTGGATTTCCTGCATAAGCATTTGAAGAAGAGTGGATTTATTGAATTGCTGCGATAAGTATGGGAGCACGGCTACGATATGTTTTTTTTAGAATTGCTGTAGCGGCAGGGGCGCTCATTTTTTCTTTTCACCAGGGCGTGGCCCAGCAGAAGGTGCAGTTCAGCCAGTACATGTTCAACAACCTGGTGATCAATCCGGCGTATGCCGGTGCCGATGAGGCCCTGAGTCTTACCTTTATCGATCGAAGGCAATGGAGCGGTGTGGACGACGCGCCTACCACACAAACCTTGTCGGGACACACGCTGTTCAAGAAAAAACATTTTGGATTGGGAGCCACCCTCGTGAACGATCAGTATGGCGTTCACAAAAATCTGAGTGCGCTGACCGACTATGCCTATCACCTGAAGGTGGGCAAAAAATCATTCTTATCAATGGGGCTGCAGGCCGGCGTACACAATACCCGGTCGGATTATGCTTCATTGATTGGTGGCGTTACCAACGACCCCCGTTTGTATGCCAACGTCTCCCAGACATTCTTTGACTTTGGGATGGGCGTTTATTTCAGGAGTCCCCGGTTGCACGTCGGATTGTCGGCACCGCAGCTGCTTCCCGAGACGCTTTCGCTCAGCGACACCTTGTCGGTCCGTTTGAGCCGCGCCAACTATTTCCTGTTCACCAAATACCGGATCACGCAAAACGAAAGCATCGAATACGAACCCTCTGTATTGTTAAAGTATTTCCCCGGATTGCCCTTCTCGTACGACGTGAACATCAACATGATCTACCGCAAGGTTTTGACGCTGGGCCTCTCCTACCGGAAACGCGAATCGGTGGACTTTTTGTTAAAGGCGCAGATCACGCCGCAGTTCCAGATTGGATACGCCTACGACCACGCCATTGGCGACGTAGCCCGGATCAGCAACGGCTCGCACGAGCTTATGGTGCAGTATCTTTTCAAATATGTACAAACCAAGGTGGCCTCGCCGCGATGATCCAGCACGCATGAAAAACGGGAACCTACTTTTGTTGCTCTTTCTCCTCGCCGCGGTGCAGACCGTGCAGGGACAGCAAACGGTTTTCGGATTGTTCAGAAGCGAAGTGGGGCTTGGCGACAAATACTACAAGGATAAAAATTATACGGAAGCCCTAAAGCTATACATGGAAGCCTCCCGGAAAAATCCGGATGTCCAACTCAGAATTGCGCGGTGTTATTATTCACTCAAAGAGTATTCTACAGCCGTTACCTACTATGGCCGGTATTTGAAAGAAAGGCGATCGCTCCCCTGGAGCGATACTTACTATTACGCGGAAGTTCAGGCCGCCACCGGGAACTACGCGGCTGCAATTG
>CBIHQM010000557.1:0-3792 GCA_966211885.1 uncultured Chryseolinea sp. | reverse complement strand
AAGTTTACAAACATTGCATGGTGGTGGCACAGATCGGGATCCGATATGTGAACAGCCTTGTTATGACTTTTAAAATAAGCCGAAGGCCTGCTGTTCACAGCAGGCCTTCTTTTTTTGTCCAAACTCAATCCATAGCTATACGCCGATGAAGTACAAATTGAAAACCTACTCCAAAAAACTGCTGGCCGACACGCTCACGCCCGTGAACATCTACCTCAAGTTGCGCGATGTGTATGCCGGAAGCATTTTGCTGGAAAGCTCCGATTATCACGGTCATGAAAACAGTCTTTCTTATATCTGCTGCGATCCGCTCGCTTCATTTGAAGTGAAAGGCAACGCCGCTGAATACCGTTATCCCGACGGCAAAACGGAGAAAGAGACCATTACCCGCGTGGGCCAGGTCACCACCATGTTGGAGAATTTCAAGAATGCCATCGAGCCCGATAATATTCCCTCGGCGTATGCCAATTGCGGCTTGTTCGGCTACATCGCCTATGATGCCATCCGTTTCTTTGAGGATGTGAAGATCGACCAGAAGGAGCAAAGCATCCCGGATGTGTTGTATAAGTTGTATCGCTATGTGATCATCGTCAATCATTTCTCCAACGAGTTGAGCTTGTATGAGCATTGCTATGCCGGCAAGGGCGAATGCCACAGCACGCTGGACCGCGTGGAGCAGATCATTTTCAGCAACAAGTTCTCGACCTATAAATTCTCGCTCACCGACGGCGAGACGTCCAATGTGGACGACGAAGAGTTTGTGAAGATCGTGGAGAAAGGGAAAGAGCATTGCTACCGCGGCGACGTGTTCCAGATCGTGTTGTCGCGCCGGTTCACCACGGGTTTCAAAGGCGATGAGTTTAATGTGTATCGCGCGCTGCGTTCCATAAACCCGTCGCCTTATCTGTTTTATTTTGACTATGGAAGCTTCAAGCTTTTCGGCTCGTCGCCGGAAGCGCAGTTGCAGGTGAGCCATGGCAAAGCCCATATCTACCCCATCGCCGGCACCTTCAGACGGTCGGGCAACGACCAGGAAGATGCCGCCATCGCCGAGAAGCTGGCCGCCGACGAAAAGGAGAATGCGGAACACGTCATGCTGGTCGACCTGGCGCGCAACGACATGAGCCGCAACGCCGAGCATGTGACGGTGGAGGTATTTAAGGAGATCCAATTCTATTCGCACGTGATCCACCTCGTTTCGAAAGTGACCGGAACGTTGAAGAAAGACACCTCCGTTGTGAACATCGCGGCCGATACGTTTCCCGCAGGAACGCTTTCGGGAGCGCCAAAGCATATGGCCATGACGTTGATCGATAAATATGAAAACATCAACCGCAGTTTCTATGGCGGCGCGATCGGCTTTATGGGTTACGACGGTTCCTTCAACCACGCCATCATGATCCGGACGTTCCTGAGACGTGAGAACAAATTGATCTACCAGGCGGGCGCCGGTGTAGTGTCCAAGTCCAATTCCGAAAGCGAGCTTCAGGAGGTGAACAATAAACTCACGGCGTTGCGCAAGGCAGTTTTAATGGCAGAGAAAATTTAAAACATCAACAGAAAAGAAATCATCACACGCAAAAGCAAATCAGTAGACACACATGAAAATTCTTGTTCTCGATAATTACGATTCTTTTACTTATAATCTCGTCCACATCCTGCGGGCGTTGAACTATTCGCTTGACGTTTTCAGGAACGACAAGATCGCGCTGGAGGCCGTGAAGGCTTACGATAAGATCCTGCTGTCGCCAGGCCCCGGCATTCCCGACGAAGCCGGCATCATGAAGCAGGTGGTGCGCGAATATGGTCCGACCAAAAGTATCCTGGGCATTTGCCTGGGCCACCAGGGAATAGGCGAGGTGTACGGAGCATCCCTGTTCAACATCCCGAAAGTGCTTCACGGTGTCACGTCGGTGGCCACGGTGACCGATCGCAGCGAATACCTTTTTAAGAATGTGCCCGACACATTCCAGGCTACCCACTACCATTCCTGGGCCATAAAACCCGAAACACTCACCGACGACCTGCGCGCCACCGCCACCAACGACGACGGGCTCATCATGGGATTGACACACGTGCGCTACGATGTGAAAGGCCTGCAATTTCACCCCGAATCCATCATGACACCCGAAGGACCCAAGATGGTGGAGAACTGGCTGAAACATTGATCACACCGCATTCAGACCTCATACAAAAGCATTCAATACAAACAACATGAAAGAAATTCTCAACGAACTCATCGACCACCGCTCGCTCACCAAAGAGTCGGCGAAGAAAGTGTTGGTCGACCTGGCGTCCGGAAAATATAATCCCAGCCTGACCACAGCCTTCATGACCGTGTACATGATGCGCAGCATAACCGTAGACGAACTCCAAGGCTTTCGCGACGCCATGCTGGAGCTTTGCGTGCCGGCGAAATTTGATCAGCCGGTGATGGACGTTTGTGGTACGGGCGGCGATGGCAAGAACACCTTCAACATGTCGACGTTATCCTCTTTTGTGGTGGCGGCGGCGGGACAACCCGTTGCCAAGCACGGCAACTATGGTGTGTCATCGGCCTGCGGATCGTCGAACCTGTTGGAGTATTTTGGCTACAAGTTCACCAACGACCTCGACGAATTGAAGCGCAGCCTGGACCGTGCAAACATCTGCTTTATGCATGCCCCGCTCTTTCACCCCGCCATGAAGAACGTGGCACCTATACGCAAGGAGTTGGGAGTGAAGACATTTTTCAACATGCTGGGCCCAATGGTAAACCCCGCTCTCCCTACGCGACAGTTGGTGGGTGTGTTCAGCCTGGAGCTGGCGCGGCAATACGGATACCTATATCAGAATACTGAAAAGGATTTTGTTATTCTCCACTCCATCGACGGATACGATGAAGTGTCGCTGACAGGCCCGTTCAAGTTCTTTTTCAATGGAGGAGAAAAAATGCTGGAGCCAGCCGACCTGGGCCAGCCCCGATTAGTGCATGACGACATTCGCGGCGGCAACACGGTGGAGGAATCGGCCAAGGTATTTATGAATGTTTTGGAAGGGAAGGGCACACCCGCGCAAGTATCGGCCGTGATCGCCAATGCAGCGATGGCTTTGTATACCGGCCATCAAAAGGAAGGCTTGCCCCGCGCGGTGGAACGCGCCACCGATGCGCTCAAATCTGGGAAGGCGTTGCAGTCTTTCAAAAATCTGATGGGAAAATAAAAAAAGATCGACATGAACATATTGGACGAGATCATCGCCTATAAAAAGAAAGAAGTTGCCGATCGCAAGGAACTCTATCCCGTGAAGCTGCTGGAACAAAGTCATTACTTTGCCACACCGCCAGTGTCATTGAAAAAATACATCCAACGCGACGACCTTTCAGGGGTCATCGCCGAGATAAAACGCAAGTCGCCGTCGAAGGGAGTCATCAACCCGCATGTGTCGGTGGAGCGCACCTCCATTGGCTATATGCAGGCCGGCGCTTCCGCGTTGTCGGTGCTGACGGATACGAATTTCTTCGGGGGTAGCAATGACGATTTGATGACAGCGCGAAAATTTAATTTTTGTCCCATCCTCCGAAAAGATTTCACCGTCGACGAATACCAGATCGTGGAAGCCAAGTCGATCGGCGCCGATGCGATCTTGCTCATTGCCGCCGCCTTGCCACCGGCACGCGTAAAAGAACTGGCCGCATTTGCGCATTCCTTTGGACTGGAGGTTTTATTGGAAGTGCACAACGAAGAAGAACTGAACGCCAACCTCGACGCCCAAGCCGACCTGATCGGCGTGAACAACCGGAACCTGAAAACT
>CBIHQM010000556.1:0-3807 GCA_966211885.1 uncultured Chryseolinea sp. | reverse complement strand
AAAGTTGCCGCACAACACCTTTGTTATGGCCGCATATTAATTTTTTTTAACAGAAACTTAAACAACATGGCTTCGGCCGGTGTTACGAGTCGTGACTTCGCCCTGGTGTCAAGTTTTGCGGTTGAAAAAGAAGTGAAGAAACAGTGCTGAAATGCGACCGATCGGTTGTAGAAATGTAGCCGATCGGCCTAGCTAATTTCATTGCCGTCGCCCTAACATGATAACCCCCAACAATTCTATACTTAAACATTTTAAAGACCATGAAAAAGACCAAGCAAATGCTTGCCACGACCGTGCTCACCGGAGCGCTTGTCATGCAAGGCACCATGGGCGGTGCACAGACCGGGCAGGGCAGTAAGACCGCGGACGCCGAATCGATCCGCCCCTTTCACGTGAGCGTTCCGCAAAAACAACTCGACGATCTCAAGCGCAGGATCTTAGCAACACAATGGCCCGACCAGGAGCTCGTCAAAGATGCATCACAAGGTGTTCAGACCGCCACCATGCAAGCGTTGGCGAAATACTGGGGAACGGCCTATGACTGGCGAAAAGTGGAAGCGCGACTAAATGCTCTTCCACAATTCATGACCACGATCGATGGCGTCGATATCCATTTCATTCATGTTCGTTCGAAAGAAAAAAATGCGTTGCCGGTGATTATTACACACGGCTGGCCAGGCTCGATCATTGAGCAACTGAAGATCATTGGTCCGCTGACAGACCCGGTTGCCCATGGGGGCAAGCCTGAAGACGCTTTTGATGTGGTGATCCCTTCGCTTCCCGGCCACGGGTTTTCGGGTAGGCCCACTGAACTGGGATGGAATCCTCTTCGCGTCGCCAAGGCATGGATCGTGTTGATGAAGCGTCTCGGCTACCAAAAGTTTGTGGCGCAAGGGGGCGATTGGGGCAATGCAGTGTCGGAGACCATGGCGGTGATCGCACCTCCTGAACTGCTGGGCATCCATACCAACATGGCGGCCACAGTGCCGGCGGATATCTCAAAGGCGCTGGCGTCTGGCGTCGTGCCACCCGGTCTCTCTGCCGACGAACAAAAGGCTTACCAGCAGCTGGACTTTTTTTATAAGAAGGGCCTTGCCTATGCCAGCGAGATGGGACTTCGTCCACAGACACTCTATGGCATTGCCGATTCGCCCATTGGCCTCGCAGCCTGGATGCTCGATCACGATGCCCGCAGCTATGAACTCATCACCCGCGTCTTCAACGGACAGAAAGAAGGTCTTACCCGCGACGACATCCTCGACAACGTCACCTTGTATTGGGTTACGAACACCGCCATCTCTTCGGCACGCCTCTATTGGGAAGCCACGCAAGTAGCGACGGGCGGCTTTTTTGATCCCCGGAATGTTACCATCCCCGTCGCTGTCAGCGCCTATCCCGATGAGATCTATACCGCCCCACGCAGTTGGGCAGAAAAAGCATATCCCAAGCTCCTTCACTACGGCAAGCTCGACAAAGGCGGTCACTTTGCCGCCTGGGAACAACCGCAGAGTTTTACAGAAGAATTGAGAGCGTCATTTAAATCGCTGCGTTGATGGAGTCAGTTCCCCATCTCCGTGACTTTGGCACGACACAATTTCTTTCCGGTGCAACCCTTCGCAATGGGCAGCAGTCGGTGTTGGCGCTGGATATCATTCACCTGATGGATGCGCTTCACATCAGAAATGCGATCATCGGTGGTTTTGATTGGGGAGCGCGGACGGCCAATATCATCGCGGCGCTTTGGCCGGAGCGATGCAGTCGAGGTTGTGATCCGCAATGGACTATGGAATCCTGAAAACCAAGAACTTTCTATGCTGGGTTAATGCCGGTTGACGACTAAACCTTACGTAGGTCGGGTCCTTGGCTTGCGTTCACAATTTCCGGCTATGCTTTTTCCTAATTTTCATCGTGGATGCGAATGATGGGAATCCGCTATGAGAGGAGCTTTCTTTTTTATATTACTGATATCGGCTGGAGCAAACGCACAAAAAAATCATACAGCAGCGTGGCTGCGTGAATTGAAGAAGGCACGGCCCGATACGGCAAAGGTCAATTTATACTATGCCATCTCAAGGGCGCATTGGGACGGCAACCTCGACAGTGTCGTGTTGATGGCTGCCAAAGGAATCGAACTCGCAGATTCCATTGGGTTTAAAAAGGGAAAGGCGCTCAACTGTCTTTCCATGGGCGTCGGTCTTTCCGGTCAGGGCAACTATCCGGGGGCGATCAAATATTATCTTGAATCTCTTAAATTGAGTGAGGAGTTGAATCTTGAGGGGCTCTCTGGAAACGTGTACGACAACATTGCGATTGCTTACCTCCAACACGGTAATCAAAAAAAGGCCATTGAATATTTTAACAAGGCATTGCGCATCGCAGAGAAGTACGGAGAAGCGGCAACCTGCGGGCCGCTAATCAATTTATCGGATCTTCACACGCAAACCGGGGAATATGTCCTGGCCCGGAAGTATGCCGCGCGCGCGTTGGCCATCAGCCGGACACAGGGTGACTCTTCAAGTTCTGCCATCGCGCTTTTTAACATGGGTGAGATCTGCCGGGCAACAAATCACAACGACAGCGCCCGGTTGTACTTGCAGGAATCGGTCAGCATTTCAAAACTGATTCATGATCATCACGGTGTTTCCTATTGCCTGAACTCAATGGCCGAAATGATGGTGAACGAAGGTAAATTCAACGAAGCTATCGTGCTTGCCAACCAAAGTTTAAAGAACCTGGAGCAGATCACAAACCAGGAACTTTTAATGAAGGCATACTACATTTTATATCGAGGCTACTCCAGCCTGGGCAACTTCAGAAAGGCACTGTACTACCGGGATCAGGAGACGGCGCTGCGCAATAGTATTTTTAATATTGAAAAAGAACGTGAAGCCAACAACCTGGTGAACCAATACAACCTGGAGCGCAAAGAACTTCAAATTCAATTATTGGAAAAAGACAACAGGCTTCAGCAGAAGGAAATAGCGCGTGGGTCGTTGATGAGAACAATCTATGGCGCGGGCGTCATGGTGCTGGCCGTGCTGGCGGGATTCCTTATTTTCTCCAATATCCGGTGGAAAAATTATAACCGGGTTGTCCGGGAAAGGAACGCGCTCATCCGGGATCAAAAAAGAACCATCATCGCGCAGAAAAAACACCTCGAACGGCTCAACAATGTAAAAGATAAGATCATCTCCACGATCAGCCATGATTTCAGAAGTCCACTGACTACCCTGCATGGTTTTTTACAACTCCTCAAGCTCAACGCCATAAATGAAGCGGACAAAGCAAGGGCCATGCGGCAAATGGAACAAAGTGTATCGGCTACGCTGATGATGATTGAGAATCTGTTGACCTGGGGACGCGAGCAAATGGGCGGATTAACCATAACTCCGATAAACTTTGACATGAGTCAATTAGTGGATGAGAACATACAGTTGGTCGCGGTCCGTGCAGAAAACAAGAAAGTAGCCATTGTCAATAAAATTGTTGCATTCTCGTGGATCGTAGCCGACCGGGACGCCATCAACATTGTGGTCAGAAATCTCGTGGCAAATGCCATTAAATTTTCCAAGTCAAGTGACTCCGTTTTTATTGCCATGCATGCGGAGCCCCAACGCGTTGTTGTTTCGGTGAAGGACGCCGGCATAGGCATGTCGCCCGAGCAACAGGAATCACTTTTTTCCGGAGCGATAAATGCGAGTACGTCTGGAACCGAGAACGAAAAGGGTACAGGACTTGGATTGGCGTTGTGCCAGGAACTGATTCAAGAACATGGTGGAGAAATTTGGGTTGAAAGCGCGTTGGATT
>CBIHQM010000555.1:0-3810 GCA_966211885.1 uncultured Chryseolinea sp. | reverse complement strand
CGAGGCCGTGTCGGTTTCCCGGATGTGGGTGATGAGCGACCGGTAGTGATTCATGTCCACGGGCGTTTGAAGAAGTTCCTTCAGGTCCTTGCGGATAAATTCAACTGCGATGTGCGATAGTTCTTTGATCTTGAACTGTTCGTTCACATAGGTTTTCAGGAAACGATCGTCGAGAAAATCTTTCAGGAGGTCGTTTCGTACTTTGAGGATGAGTTCGGCAATCGTGTCGTCGGTCCAGCGGGTGTGTTTGATATCTTCCATAGGGTTCATTTGTTCTTGAGGATCCAGCGCATGAGGTTGGTCCACGTGGGATGGTACTGCTCGCGCTTCAGGATCAGGTTCAGCAAGGGCTCGATCTTCTTTTTGCCAAACTCCGCGAAAGCCTGTCGCTCGGAAATGCCACGAGCCTGGCTCTGACAATAGTGGTTGAAGTCTGCCTTCCACGCGCGCAGGTTGAAGGAAAATTTTTGCTCCAAAATCTTCCAGGTCCGCTCCATATGGACCTCCTGAAACTGGCGCGTGATGTCTTGTGGAAGCTTCTCCATAACTAAATACGTTAGTTAATGGATCAAATATACAAACTAATAATATTAGTATTTGTGTGCCGGTGTTATTTTATTTTGTGCCTTGGAAGGGCAGAAAACGCCTTTTCTAGCTTCAGCGAAGGACGGTCACAGCTTTAGCAAAGGCGAGTTAAACCTACAGTTTAAAAGCCTGCCGCCCGATCAGCTTCCATTGCCCCTTCTGTTTTTGCCACACCAACAGCACGCCTAGGTTGACCGTCCCAGGCTGACCGTCGTTGTTGGTCTCGCCGGTCAGTTTATGACGCACCAGCGCGAGGTTCTCTGAAATGGTGATGGACTGATCGGCGAGCTCGATCGATTTAAAGTCCGACTTGCCCGTCACGATGGCTTCTACAAAGGCGGCTTTGTTCTCTACTTTGCCGCTGGAATGGCCATAGCTCAAAGCATCGGCGGTGATCTTTTCCAGACCTGCTTTGTCGGCGTCGACCATGGCCTTGCGCAGTGTTTCCACGGCGGCAGCCACAGCTTTCTCGTCGGCCGTTTGCGCCCGCATCACCAGCGAGCAACCGCAGAGCATAAGAAAAAGGAATGTTCTCTTCATGGTTGTTTTATGTTTAATCAAATGAAAATTGAAACACGTTGATGATCATCGGGCTAAGACACCTGACGCTGTGCTATTTCTTCAAGGCCGGTGTCGCGGGCATCACCGTCTGCAACAGGATCGATAACCCGATGACGACGGCACAACCGATCAGATTATAGAGCAGGTATGCGATGTCTGTCGCCGCATAGCAATATAAAACAATTCCCTCAGCCACGATCGCCGCCCAAAAAACTGCATGCCCTTGTACGCGCTTCACATAGAACGCCGCCAGGAAGATCCCCAAGATGGTGCCATAAAAAAGCGATCCCACAATGTTCACAAACTGGATCAGGTTTTCGGCAAAGGTCGCCAGCATCGCGAAGATCATCGCCAACACCGCCCACAACACCGTGAACCACCGCGACGCTTTCAAATAATGCTCCGGCGCTTTCTCCACGCGGTTGGAGCGCTTATAAATATCCATACACGTGGTCGTCGCCAGCGCACTCAACTCCCCTGCCATCGACGACATCGCCGCCGAGAACATCACTGCCATTAGCAACCCGATGATGCCGTGTGGCAGGCTGCTGAGCACAAAGTTGAGAAAGATGTAGTCGCGGTCCTGTGTTTTGGCACGGGGGATGGCCCGGGCAATGGTGGCCTTCACCGAGTCGCGGATCTCAACCTCTTTGCCTTGCCATTCCTTCACCTGGTCGCGCGAAGCATTGACGGCGCTTTCGTCGCCTTCATGGATGGCATTCACCAATTTATCCACGGCTTCACGCTTCTGGGCGTAGAGCGAGTTGTATTCGCTTTCCAGCGATTGTAGGGTGGCGCCCTGTTCCGTTTTCATGGCCCGGTCTTTCAACACGCCGTTGTGAAAAACAGGGGGCTGTGTGAACAGGTAAAACACATACACCATCACCCCGATAAAGAGAATGATGAACTGCATGGGGATCTTCAACAACCCGTTGAAGAGCAACCCCAGCCGGCTCTCGGCCACCGAAACTCCCCCGAGGTAGCGCGCCACCTGCGATTGATCCGTACCGAAATACGAAAGAAAGAGAAACGTCCCCGCGATGAGCCCTGACCAAATGTTGTAGCGGTCCGACAGGCTGAAGCGCAGATCCACGAGATTGAGTTTTCCCATCTTGCCGGCAATCTTCACCGAGTCGCCAAAGGAGACATTGTCGGGCAACAAGTTGAAGGCCAATATCCCGGCCAGGATCATCCCACTCATGATCACCGTCATCTGCTGACGCTGCGTGAGGCTGACGGCTTTAGAGCCGCCCGTGACCACATAGATCACCACCAGCGAGCCGATGAGCAGCGTCGTGATGGGAACGGGCCATCCCATAAGGGTCGACAGGATGAGCGACGGTGCAAACAAAGTGATGCCGGCCGAAAGCCCGCGCAGCAAAAGGAACAATATGGCCGCCAGCCAACGCGTCTTTAAATCGAAACGGGTTTCGAGGTATTCATAGGCGGTGAATACTTTCAGCCGGTAATAGATGGGCACCATGGTCACGGAAATGATGACCATGGCCAGCGGCAACCCAAAATAAAATTGCAGGAAGCGCATACCGTCCTCGATCGCCTGACCTGGCGTGGAGAGGAACGTGACCGCGCTGGCTTGTGTGGCCATGATGGACACGCCGATCATCCACCACTTCATGGCATTATCCCCTTTCAGATAACCTTCCATGGTCTTGGCACCGCGCGTGCGCCATACACCATAAAGCACGATAAAGGCCACCGTTCCTCCCAGTACAACCCAGTCGAGATAATTCATGCGAACAATCGGGTTAACCAATAATACAATACCATCTGAACAGCCAGTGCACCCATCACCAGCCAATACCATTGGCGCCAAGAGTTAAAAACGGGAGGCTTCTCTTCGGGCTGCATGGTGGTGTATCGGTTTGTGAAAAATGTTTTTCAGTGTAAGGACTTCAAAAAAGTGAGCAGCTTATTTCGCTTTTGTGGTCGACCGGGTCTTTGTCTTTACCTTCGGGCTCTCGGCTTTTTTCGGTTTGCCCATAGACACCAGGTTGGCAAAAAGTTTGTACGCGCCGGCCACACCTTCGGGAAGCTCGCGGAAGAAAGACAAACCGGTGTAGACATAATACCCTTCGCCATAGGATGCCACCAACAGGCTGGCGTCTTTTGGCGTTTCGTTCTTGTCGTTCATGGACAGGATCGCATCGAATTTCTCGTCCCACTTGTTGGGAAAGTAAAGGCCTCGCTCCTGTACCCAGCCCTCGAAATCGCGGTCTGTTATTTTATTGGGTGTGTTCAGCACAGGATGTTCCGGTTTGAGGAAGCGTACGGTGGCATCTTCTTCCGTCACGCGGTCGCGCGAAAGCGTGATGGGGTAAGGCGCGAACTTCTCGGTTTCCAACTCGTTGCTCACGTTATATTGCACCACCAGCGTGCCACCTTGTTTTACATAGTCGAGCAATGCCGGCATGAAGAACGGCGCCCGTGTATTGGTGTTCAGGATGCGAACCCCCAACACCACGGCATCTGCTCGCTTCAAGTTTTCGGCCGTGATCTCTTCGTTCTTCATTTCCCACACATTGTAACCCATCGTGCGCAAACCCGCCGGCACATCGTCGCCCGCACCGCGGATGTAGGCGATAGTGTGGCCTTCTTTTTTCAAGTTGATGCGCACCAACTTGGCCTGGGCCTTAGGCAACAAGG
>CBIHQM010000554.1:0-3822 GCA_966211885.1 uncultured Chryseolinea sp. | reverse complement strand
AAACCAATTCTTAGCATAACGGCTTTCGCCTGGGGATTGTTTTTTTGAACAGGTTAAATCGTGGTGATCATTTGCTCCTAAAATGTTCGCCCATCGCGTTTCCGATTTAAATATAAAAAATGAAATGATGAAATGGAGCGCTTCGCCATCGTTCGGAACGTCCCCCAAGGGGTGCTAAGTTTTTGTTACCGTTCCGGCCCCGGATTTCGCGAATACAAAAAACTCCCTATTTTTGTCAGAATCGTTCATGATCGGGATCTGGCAGAGCAACGGATCAGCCCATCCTGGACGTCACCTTTTGGACATGCCCGGTGTCCACAAAACTGTGACAGGTTGCCTTTTTATCACATTTCCCGTTGAGCCCGGAAAAATCACGGCTGCCCTGAAAATAACCAGCGCGGCCTGGAGGATGGATTCTTAAACGTCGTGAACGCCATGAAAGAGGTGTCCGAACCGATCGATACCGACCTGATCGCCCGTATCAAAAAAGGTGATGCCAAAAGTCTGGAGCTCTTGTTCCGGAGGCTATACCCCAATCTTTGCGCCTATGCCCGCAAGTTTTTGAATGATCCCGTCGAGGCCGAGGAAATTGTCCAGGAGCTGTTTTCCACCCTTTGGGAAGACCGCCACAAAATTGACGAACAGCAGTCCCTTTCCTCCTACTTGTTCACGTCCGTAAAAAATCGTTGTCTCAATTTCCTGATCGTCCAAAAACGGAAAACAAAACACGCCGACCTGATGCGCTTTCTCTATGTGCAGGAAGTTTCCGGCGAGGCCGCCCACTCCTACCATGCCCTGCTGGCCAAAGACCTGGAAAAAGATTTCCATACGGCCATGGAAGATCTGCCCACCGAATGCCGGAAAATCTTCGAATTAAGCCGCCAGGAAGGACTTAAATACCAGGAGATCGCGCTAAAACTTAACATTTCCATAAAGACCGTAGAGACCCAGATGTCGCGGGCGCTGGCCAAACTCCGGCTTCAGCTCAGGGAGCACATGGCCTTGCTGTTGCTGCTGGCCCTATTCAGATAAAAAAAATTTTCGGGGGTTGTCGGGGTAAGGGCGAAGTTTATTGTATTAGCCACCGAAGCCTATGAACGAAGAAGCCCCACAACCGATCCAGGAAATCATTACGCGTTTTTTGGAAGGCCATGCATCCGAAACAGATGTTGAAACGCTGTACGCCTGGGTACAGGAAAGCGAAGCCAATCGCTACTATTTCCATGAAATGAACAACACCTACCAGGCCTCGGTCACGCTGGCCCGGTATAATCAACCCAAGATCAACGCCGCCTGGGAGCAGCTGGCGCAAGACATCCAGGCTTCGGGCCGGACCGTCGCCCACCCCGCACTGAAACGTCAACCCAAATCATCGCTCTTTTTAAAGATCGCGGCCTCCGTCGCCCTGCTGGCCGTGGCCGGTGCCGTTTTTTTTGTATTGTCCAAAGAATTTGTGACGCCACAAAGCACGGTGGTCTACAATGCCGGCGAGAACAACATGCGCATTCTTTTGCCCGACAGCTCATTTGTGTGGCTCAACCGGCACAGCACCCTGGAATATGCTCCGACCTTTGGGACGGCCAACCGCGAAGTGCGTCTGAAGGGCGAGGCTTTTTTTGATGTCAGAAAAAACAAGAAACAGCCTTTCATTGTCAAAGCCGAAAACATCCAGGTGCTCGTACGCGGAACAAAGTTCAACGTGCAAGCCTACACGGCCGAGCCCGCCATAAAGACAACGCTCGAAGAAGGCAAGATCGAATTATACGTCAACGGCATGGACTCTCATTTTGTGATGCAGCCGGGCGACCAGATCACGCTCGACACCGAGGCCAACAAAGTGTCGCGCAAAAAAGTGAACCCCGCCAATTTTTCGGCCTGGAAAGAAGAACAACTCAGCTTTGACAGCGCTCCCCTGCGCGATATCATCCTGCAGCTGGAAAATCGCTATAAAGTGAACATCGTAGCCGACTCAACGGTAGCCCTGAATGAACGCATGTCGATCACCATCGAAGATGAAACACTGGAAGAAGTGCTTGGCCTCATCCAGGATGTTTCCACGATACGCGCCAGAAGAGACGGAACCAACATCATACTGACGAACAACTAAACGCAAACCTAACAACGCTAACTATTTACCCTATGGAGATCAACTACCGTGAGAACAGGAAACCGGGGAACGGCTTCAGGCGAGGTGTGCTGCTTGGCATAGCCTTGCTGATGACCTTCCTGGTGAGAGAGGTTCAGGCAAATCCCAACGGCGGCGCCCCTACCGCAGCCGTGATTGAATTGAACCTGAAAAACACCCCGCTGAAAAAGGCCCTGAAAGAGATCGAACGCCAGACCAACTATCATTTCGTGGTGAACGACAGCCAGCTTCAGGATATTCAGAAAGAAGTGACCATCTACATCCGGTCGCAGAATATTGAAGAAGTGCTGAGCATTTTGCTCACCGGCACGAACGTGACGTATCGCATTAAAAAGAAACAGATCACGTTGACGGAAGTCACGCCGCACGAGAAACCCGCGGGCGTGCTCACCGCTTCGGCAAAGACACGGCCGACCGGTGTGGCATGGGTGGCTAACCAACCGCTGTTTGTGTACGAGCAGCCGACGATGATGGCCACCGTGGTGACCGGCACCGTGAAGGATGAATTTGGAAGCGCACTCCCCGGTGTGAACGTGGTGGTGAAAGGCACAACCATCGGCGCCGTGACCGATGCAGAGGGTAATTTTTCTTTGTCCGTCCCCAACGACAACGCGGTGTTGGTGTTCACGTTTATCGGATACCTCTCGCAGGAAGTTGCCCTCAACAATCAAACGACCTTGAGTATTCAAATGGAACCCGATGCCAAGACCTTGTCTGAAGTAGTCGTGGTGGGTTATGGTACACAAGACAAGAAAGATGTTACGGGATCGGTGTCGGTTGTGAAGGGCTCTGATTTTGAGAACATTCCTTCCGGCGGTGCACAGCAGGCACTTCAAGGACGTGCAGCCGGCGTTAACGTCGTACGCAACGGCGGTGCGCCGGGCAATGCGGGTTCTATCCGCATCCGGGGTCTCGGAACGGTGAACAACGCCGATCCATTGATCGTCATCGACGGTGTACCCGCCGGATCGATGAACGATGTGAATCCCAACGATATCGAATCGATGGACGTACTGAAAGATGCTTCCGCTTCTGCTATCTATGGTACCCGCGCTGCAAACGGCGTGGTGCTCATCACGACCAAGCGCGGCAAGTTTGACGACAAACTGAAGTTCACGCTGAACGCATACACCGGCAGCTCACGTCGCATCAAAACCATCGATGTATTGGATGCGCCCACCTACACACAATTGAAAACAGAGGCCTACACCAACGACACGCCCGATGGTTCCACCATCCCGGCCATCTGGAAAGATCCACAGTATCAAACCCAGAAGACCAATTGGCAAGACGAAGTTTTCAAGCGCGGAACCACCAACAACATCGATCTCTCGATCCGCGGGGGTGGCAAATATTCTTCGTTCGCCATCTCTGGCGGAAAATATGACGAAAAGGGTATCATCGGAAAATCGTACTACAAGCGATACACCTTCCGCATCAACAGCGATCATAAGATCGGCGAGAAACTGAAAATCGGCCAAAGCCTGCAGTTCACCAACACCAACAGCAACAGCGACATCAGCGCCAACGCACCCAATGCACCGTCGGCACAAACCGGTCTGTTGTGGAGCGCCATTCGCTTCCATCCCGGTTTGCCCGTAAAAAATCCCGATGGCACTTACAGCTCGAGCATTCCTGGTTTTGGTGACATCAACAACCCGTTATATACCATCGAT
>CBIHQM010000553.1:0-3836 GCA_966211885.1 uncultured Chryseolinea sp. | reverse complement strand
TTTTATTCTCGTCATTGCCGCAATCAACTTCATGAACTTGTCGACGGCCAAAGCTTCGCGACGTATGAAGGAGGTGGGCATTAAAAAGGCTGTTGGCGCGGGACGCAAAACTATCATGGTTCAATACCTTGGTGAATCTTTATTTATGAGTTTGCTCGCCCTGGTGCTGGCTGTCCTCGCTGCGGATTTGATGCTGCCAAAATTCAACGAGATCACCGGCAAGCATATTGCACTTCATCTCGATGCGATCGCCGCGCTGCAGTTGCTTGGCATCACGGTCGTTACGGGTTTGCTGGCGGGGAGTTACCCCGCAGTGTATCTATCGGGCTTCGACCCGGCTACGGTGCTGAAAGGCCAATTCAACACGTCGTTGGGCGAGCAATGGGCGCGGAAGGGACTGGTGATCTTCCAGTTTACGATCTCCATCATTTTTATTGTCTCCGTTGTGGTCGTATATAAACAAATCGAATTCGTGCAATCACGCGATCTCGGCTACGATAAGGAGAATGTCATTTTCGTGCGCCGCGAAGGGAACATTTGGACCGATGCTTCATTGGAAACTTTTTTGACGGAAATAAAGGCTATTCCCGGCGTCGTGAACGCATCAAGCTTGGGGCACAGCCTCACCGGCCGCAACAGTGGAACCACCGGCGTAGAATGGCCCGGAAAAAATCCAAGCGATAAAACAGCGTTCGAGGTCATGACCGTTAACGGCGGGCTGATGGAAACGCTTGGTTTCGAAATGAAAGCGGGTCGTGCGTTCTCAAAAGATTTGACCGACACCGCACGAATCATTTTCAATGAGGCGGCTATCCGTTTTATGGGGATAGAGGATCCGGTTGGAAAAGTGGTGAGGGTGTGGGGCAGTAATATGGAGATCATTGGCGTGGCAAAAGATTTTAACTTTGAATCATTGCATGAAACCGTCAAGCCGTTGTTTTTTCGGATGTATCCCGGCAATACCTGGCACATCGTGATCAAGTTGGCCCAGGGACCTCAACAGGAAACGATACAGCGCATTGAAGAGACTTTTCGAAAAGTTAATCCCGGTTTTATTTTTGAATACAGTTTTTTGGATCAGAACCAACAAACGCTCTATGCGGCCGAACAGCGCGTCGCTGTTTTGTCGCGCTATTTTGCCGGTTTGGCCATCCTCATCTCGTGTCTGGGTCTTTTCGGCTTGGTGTCGTTCACGGCCGAGCGCCGGCTGAAGGAAATCGGTATCCGGAAAGTGTTAGGATCAGGCGTGTTTCGTATTGTGCTCCTGTTGTCGGGCGACTTCACTAAAACGGTGGTGATCGCTATTCTCCTGGCCTTGCCGTTTAGCTATTTCTTGTCGCACCGCTGGCTGGAGGGCTTTGCCTACAAGACACCTTTGGAGTGGTGGTACTTCGTCGCCGCAGGCTTCATCGCTTTGTGTATTGCCTGGCTCACGGTAAGCCTGCAAGCCTTTAAAGCGGCGCGGATCAATCCCGTCAAATGTTTGAAGGAGCAATAAGGCCCGGGGTCCCGGGATTCAATGAGCATCCAGAAACAGAACAGTCATTAAAAAATTCGAGCAAACGAATCTCATCATGATAAAACATAGCATCCTTTTACTCTTCCGCAATTTTCTTCGTTTCAAAACGACTTTTTTCATCAACCTGGCCGGACTTTCCGCAGGCCTGGCGTGCTCGTTGCTCATCTATTTTTGGGTAAACGATGAATGGCAGGTTGACCAGTTTCATGAAAAAAGGGATCGTTTGTACCAGGTGGTCGAAAACCGCGTAAGATCCAGCGGCATTTGGACAGCCTACACGACGTCCGGTCTTTTGGGTGAAACGCTGTCGGGAGAAATGCCCGAAGTGGAATACGCCATGAACGTGTCTTCGGAGCAGGATGCTACATTTACCATCGGCGACAAGAATATGAAAGCGGAAGGCCGGTTTGTGGGAAAGGATTTTTTTAAGATGTTCTCCTTTTCCTTGCTGCAGGGCGATATCAACCAAGTCCTGCTCGACAAGAGCTCCCTGGTGATCAGCGACGAATTGGCCCTAAAGCTTTTCAACACCACCGACAACGTAGTGGGCCGGACCGTTGAATACGATCACCATGATTCGTATGTGATTTCGGGTGTGTTCAAGAAAGTGCCACAGCAATCGTCCATGCAATTGGATTTTTTAGGCACTTTCGAAAAATACAAAGACGGGAAAGAGTGGCTCCTGGATTGGGGTAACACCGGAACCTATGCGTTTGTGCTGCTCAAGCCGGCCGCGGACGTGGCGGCCTTCAATGCAAAGTTTGCCAGTTATATCAAGGTCAAAACAAAAGACGAGGGCTATCGCACGCCGTTCCTGAAACTCTTTTCGAGAAACTACCTCCATGGCAATTATGAGAACGGTGTTGAAGTGGGCGGCCGGATCACATATGTGAAATTGTTCTCCATCATTGCCGCCTTTATACTCGTCATTGCCGCTATCAATTTTATGAATTTGTCCACCGCCAAAGCTTCGCGGCGTATGAAAGAGGTTGGTATCAAAAAAGCGGTTGGCGCGGGACGTAAGACACTTATTCTTCAATACCTCGGTGAATCGTTATTCATGAGCCTGCTCTCGTTGGTGCTGGCCGTTCTCATCGCGGATTTGTTGTTGCCAAAATTCAACGAGATCACGGGCAAACACATTGCGCTTCACCTCGATGGCATCACGGCGTTGCAGTTGATTGGCATCACCGTCTTCACGGGTTTGCTGGCGGGGAGCTATCCTGCCGTGTACCTTTCGGGGTTCAACCCGGCCACGGTGCTCAAAGGTCAGTTCACGGCTTCGTGGGGTGAACAATGGGCGCGGAAAGGGTTAGTGATCTTCCAGTTTGTGATCTCCATCATCTTTATTGTTTCGGTGGTGGTGGTATATAAACAAATCGAGTTCGTGCAATCACGCGACCTTGGCTACAATAAAGAGAATGTCATCTTCGTGCGCCGCGAAGGGAACATTTGGACGGATGCTTCACTGGAAACTTTTCTGACGGAAATAAAGGCGATACCCGGTGTGGCAAATGCATCGAGCTTGGGGCACAATCTCATGGGACACAACAGTGGCACCTCCGGTGTAGAGTGGCCTGGAAAAGATTTGAACGACAGAACAGAATTCGAGAACATGACCGTTAATCACGACCTGATGGAAACGATGGGCATTGAGATGAAAGAGGGCCGGACCTTTTCGAAGGATTACACCGACACCGCGCGGATCATTTTCAACGAAGCGGCCATTCGCTTTATGGGCTTGGAGGATCCGGTTGGTAAAGTGGTGAAGTTATGGGGCGATAACATGGAGGTCATCGGCGTGGTAAAAGATTTTAACTTCGAGTCGCTTCACCAGAAGGTAAAGCCCTTGTTTTTGAGAATGTATCCGGGCAACACCTGGCACATCGTGATCAAGCTGGCACAAGGACCCCAGCAGGAAACGATAAAGCATATTGAAAACACATTTCACAAAGTCAATCCAGGTTTTATTTTCGAGTACAGTTTTCTGGATCAGAATCAACAAGCCCTCTATGCGGCTGAGCAACGGGTGGCTGTTTTGTCGCGCTATTTTGCCGGTTTGGCGGTGCTCATTTCGTGCCTGGGGCTTTTCGGTTTGGTGTCGTTCACGGCCGAACGTCGGTTGAAGGAAATTGGCATTCGCAAGGTTTTAGGCTCAAGTGTGTTTCGCATCGTGTTCCTTTTGTCGGGTGACTTTACTAAAACGGTGCTGATCGCCATCCTGGTGGCGTTGCCGCTGAGTTATTTCTTGTCACACTATTGGCTGGAAGCGTTTGCGTACAAAACGCCATTGGAGTGGTGGTACTTTGTGGTGGCG
>CBIHQM010000552.1:0-3840 GCA_966211885.1 uncultured Chryseolinea sp. | reverse complement strand
TTGAATTATTAGTGGGGCCACCCCGGATAGGGGATCGCAAAGGTCACGAACCAATCGGTCATCTCGCCAGAGACCGAACTTCCACCCTGGGTGAAAGCAGCACAGACCCTGGAAGACGATTGGATGACAAGAAAGATCCTCAAATCCGATTTGGTCTACACCACAGCAAAAGACAATTTTTTAGGACTCGACGTGCCGCGCCGAGGGGCGTGGGACGAGCAACGCAAACACGATCCGCTGGTGCTGGTGGCCACGGCCATCAAAGAATGTACCCTACCGGCCGAAGAACGCCTCCGCATTCTGCAAGCCATCACCAAGTCCAGACACCAGTCGGAAGAGCGCCTCTGGTCAGGCGATAATCTCACCACCTCCTACATCGTTACCGACGTTGACATCTACCCGGATCTGCAACTGGCCTACACCGAAAAATATCTGAATGTGAACAACTCGGGAAAACGAGGCTGGCGCAATATGGAGGAGGCCATCTATACCTTCCAACTCCCCGAGGGCTCCGTGGTCACGTCGCTGTCGCTCTGGATCAACGGTAAAGAAGAGAAAGCGATCCTCACATCAAAGCAAAAAGCAGCCGAGGCCTACACCACCATTGTTGGTCACGAGAGCCGTGACCCGTCGGTAGTACATTGGCAGGAAGGAAATAGGGTGTCGGTCCGCGTCTTCCCTTGTACGCCGGACGAAGAGCGCAAATTCAAGATCGGCATCACCTCACCGTTAACACGACAGCAAGGACAAATCGTTTACAAAAGCATCCTCTTCGAAGGCCCCAACGCCGAAGACGCCCGCGAGACCACCCGCGTCACCTTCATCGGCACGCCACCAAAAACAGAATTGCCAATCAGTTTTACAAGGAACGACAAGGGCGACTATATCTCCGAAGCCCGCTACAACCCGGACCTGTCCATAGGAATGGAAGCAACCCCGGTGAAGACCGGCACCACCTTCTCGTTCGACGGCTACAGCTATTCCCTGGAACCTTACACACCCACCTACGATCCCTACCAGGCCGGCGCCATCTACCTCGACATCAACGCGAGCTGGACACCCGGCGAAGTGGAGGCATTCAAAAAGCACCTGGCCAACAACCTCTACGTGTTCTATGACGATGCCTTTGTGAAACTGAACGAGCAAAACTGGCAGATCGCAGAGGCCTTACAAAAACGTGCCTTCTCCTTATTCCCATTTCACTTATTGAGAAAAAAGAATGTTCCCCTGGTGGTCACAAAAGGAGATGCATTCTCGGTGCACCTCAGCGATTTCAAAGACAGCCCGTTCGCTGATCGCCTCGGTAAATTTTTTGCATCGGGCAAGCGCGTCTATGTTTACAATTTGGGTGAAACGGTATCGCCCTATGTCGGGTCCCTGCGCGAATTCCGTGCCTTGCAATTTAGCGAAGGATCCCTGGAGGAATTGTTCACCTTGCTGGACAAGCAGCAATTTCCCACAGTTCACGAAACGGAAAACAGCATCGTGCTCCACGATGCCGGTCTCCGGCTCACCCGGAAGAAGTCCGGTGACAATCCTCCTCCCAATTCAGCCCCCGACCACCTGGCCCGCCTGTTTGCCTACAACGACATCATGCGACGCGTCGGTCCCGGTTATTTCAAAGAAGATTTTATAAACGAAACCCTGGTCGAAGAGGCATCCAAAGCCTACGTTGTGTCGCCGGTGTCGAGCCTCATCGTACTGGAAACGCGCGAGGACTACGATCGCTTCAATATCCACGGTCTGAAGAATAGTCTGCAAAATGCGGCCAAGGATTCGTCCGGTGCCGTGCCCGAACCACACGAGTGGGTATTGATCATTCTCTTTGCTGCTTTTGTCATCTACCTCAAAGTGCGACGCGCATGACACTCGCTGTGCTGGGCACGATGGTACAAAATGCAGGGACCCTAAGCCGTCAACGCATGCTGTTGATTTTGCTTACGGCTTTGGGCCTGTGTGCGGGATGTGTGGGATTACCCTTCACGTACGTCACCGTGAGCAACTTTGTGGTAGGGCTTGTGTTGCTGCCGTTTGTGATCGTCCGGCAAGGGCCGGCCCGCATCAACATATACTATCTTTTTGGCTTGCTTCTTTTTGGTTGGCTGGCCCACCTTTATCTGCTCAAGATCTTTTTCTTTCTCATGGTGGCATCCTTCCTCTTGCTGGTTTGGGAGGCCGTAGCAGGAAGGCTGAACACCATCATCCTGTTCCAGGTCGCGTTGATGTCGCCCGTGTTTCTCCAGGTCACTGCCATCCTGGGGTTTCCCATTCGGTTGTGGTTGAGCCAGTGCGCGGGAACACTTTTACAGCTGGGCTGGGATGTTCAGGTGGAAGGAAACCTCATGATCGTGGACGGTTTTCAGTTTGCTGTTGACGAAGCCTGCATGGGCCTGAACATGCTCACCTTGTCCATGCTCATGGGCGTGTTCGCCGTTGTGCATCACTACAGGAAAGAAAAACGAATCTTGTCGCTGCGATGGCTCGTCGTGTTCTTTGCCGCCGTGTTTGGGTTCAACGTGCTGTCGAACCTTTTCCGGATCGTCATGCTGGTGCTTTTTAGGATCCTTCCGGAAAATCCGCTGCATGAGATCTTTGGAGTTCTCTGTTTACTGCTTTACGTCATGATGCCGTTGTATTATCTGGCCAGGACCCTGGTACAGAAATTCGGGAAGCCCTTCGAACAAGCCGCCACGCCAACCGACACCCCCACTCGGTCAAGAGTTCTGTTGGCAGCATTAGGCATTCTTGTTTTATTAACAAGCTTCACCATCCGCCCCGAAGGTGCCGAGTCTTCTATCCCCCATGCATTCGTAAAATTCAATGAAGCAAAAGGTGCAGAACTAAACGGCGGCATCACCAAACTGACAACCGACGATCTCCTGGTTTACGTAAAGACCATCCCCGAATTCTTCACCGGCGAACACACGCCGCTGCTCTGCTGGCGCGGAAGCGGATACCAATTCAAAAGCATCCGCAAAGCGCGGATCGATCAACACGAAATTTACAAAGGAGTTCTCTCACGCGGCCACGAACAGCTGTACACAGCTTGGTGGTACACCAATGGAACCCTGGTCACCATCGATCAATGGGAGTGGAGAAGCCGGATGGTGAAAGACCAAGATCGGTTTGCCCTTGTAAACGTGACAGCGAAAGACGAGCAGGTGCTGGACCGGAAGCTGAGGGAGATATTTAAGGGCAGTTTAATCGTTCGGCCAGGTATAAGGAGCCAGAATCCAGAATCCAGGAGCCAGGAGGAGTAGCCAGTAGTCAGTATCCAGTAGTTGTGTGGGTGTGGGTATAGGGTGTGGGTGAGTGTTTCAAAAGAGCGCGTAGGGTTGGGAATAATCTGACTCGGAAATTTTTTTACTGAGGTTAAGCGCTAGCGTCGAAATTTCAGGAGACTTGAGTTTTTGTGGGGTGTGAATGCGGGAGTAGGAGAGCGGAGCCGGGATTTCTTACTCAAGGAAATTTTCCCCAAAACACAAACCCCATGCCCTATACCCACACCCACACAACTACTGACTACTGAATACTCCCTCCTGGCTCCTGGCTCCTGGATTCTGGCTCCTCCACTCCGGCACAACCCATAGCCTAGAGCACAAAACAAAAAGAAAATCCCCACCACTAAACGCCCCTATCATCCATTCAACAGAACTTTTACGTAAGTTACCATGTAAGTTTCATCCCCCTCTGACCGCCTCTTCCGGCGTCGCAAAAAATCGTGATCTGAAGTAATCCCGCTTCAACTGATAAATGATTGCCTTTAACGCTGTAAAACTCCTTTCTCTGCTTAAATAATTAGTCGATGCCTTTTGCGATGTATTCAGGGCATAACCAAAT
>CBIHQM010000551.1:0-3841 GCA_966211885.1 uncultured Chryseolinea sp. | reverse complement strand
GCGCGATTTTTATAAAATGGGTTTGGTAACCGGTGATATGACCCTTTACTATGGTGATCGGTTATTAGAAATAAAGGATACCGTTCTGTTTTTTGTCAATCCCAATATACCGCATTCGGTTGTGCGTCACTCCAAAAAAAGAAAAGGTTATGCCTGTCTTTTTACCGAAGCTTTTATCGCCAGCAGAGAGCGAACCGAGATCTTGCAAAATTCCCCATTGTTCAGATCGGATGGAACACCCGTCATCCAGCTTGACCAAGAACAGGCTGCCTTTATGACCGGACTTTTTCAAAAAATGCTCACCGTCTACAGCAGTAATTATCGTCATAAGGACGAATTGCTCAAGAACTGTTTAGCCCTCATCATTCACGAAGCCTTAAGAATTCAGCCGCCACAAAACGGACCGCAACACAAAAACGCGGCCACCAGGATCGCCTGGTTGTTTATGGAATTATTAGAACGGCAATTCCCTATCGATAACACCGAACACCCGCTCAGGCTGAGGACGGCACAGGACTTTGCCGGGAGTCTTTCGGTACATCCAAACTACCTTAACCGCTCCGTAAAAGATGTTACCGGCAAACCAACCTCTGTACATATTGCAGAACGCATTGCCTTAGAAGCGAAGGCCCTTTTGCTTTATACGGATTGGAGTGTGGCCGACATTGCCCATGGCCTGGGGTTTGAATATCCAACCTATTTTAACAACTACTTTAAACGGGTAACCGGCGTTACTCCCCAATCGCTCCGGAAACAAAAAGTTTGAAAATCATACTTTATGGTTCGATTCTCGTTAGCGTGGAGCGCCATGCTATGCAGAACTTTGCTTCATAAATTTTAAATAAAAAGTATGAGAGTTTTAGTAACAGGCGCTACCGGAAAGGTGGGCAGCAGATTTGTTTCACGCATTTTAGCAAAAGGCCATGACGTTCGCATTCTTGTGCGCGATGCTGTAAAAGCATCGGCATTGGTTGAACTCGGTGCCAAGGTGGTTATCGGGGATTTAAATAGTCCGGATACTTTACCCCCCGCTGTAAAAGATATTGACGCGGTTATCCATATCGCTGCATTCTTCCGAAGCTTTACCGACAATGAAGGTATTATAAAGACAAATCATTCAGGAACCGTAGCCCTTGCCAAGGCATCCATTGCGGCAGGTGTCAAAAGATTTATTTTCACGAGCACCGGCAATGTATATCGCCCAGACAACCAACGGCCTTCAAAGGAAGATGATTTGCTTGACATGAACGACCCCAGGGCATACTCGTCCAGCAAAATTGCAGCAGAGCATGAACTCCTTGCGCTTCATAAAACAACAGGCCTTGATGTACGCGTACTGCGGCTAGGGTTTGTCTATGGTGATAGAGATCCTCATATCGAAGAGATCATACCCGTACTGAAAAAATGGAAACGCCACTCCGGGTATAGAATGCACATGGTCCATCATTTAGATGTCGCCCAGGCTTTAACGATACTGCTTCATACCGACGGGCTAAACGGTGAAATATTCAATGTGGCCGATGATGCACCGATCAGCTTATATGAACTTGTCGATTCATTTGGATTAGCAAGCGATACATTCGACCCCACAGAAGGGCCATTGGCTAAGCCCTTTGAAGGTATCATGGACATTTCAAAACTCAGAAGCAAGACCAGCTTCAGGCCACTGGTTCCAAGTTACTATGTAGCACGCGATCTGGATATTTTGTAGCCTCGCGTGAGGCACAGTCCCCAAACCTCACGAGGTCAATTCGCCGGCCAGGGAGAGGCCGATCAGCTCGCGGGTGCGTTCGGGGCCGAACTGGCCGATTAAAAGCATCAATTTCGAGACAGCAGCTTCGGTGGTCATGTCGGCGCCGCTGATGACGCCAATTTGTTGGAGGCGCTTGCTGGTCTCGTAACGGCCCTGGAGCACGCGGCCGCCCGGGCATTGCGAAATGTTGAGGAGAATGATGCCCTGCTCGATGGCAACCTGCAGCTCTTCGATGAGCCACGGCAGCGTGGGCGCGTTGCCCGAACCATAGGTCTCCACCACGACGGCTTTCAGACCTGGGATGGTCAGTATCGCGTTCACCACCTGGCGGTTGATGCCGGGGAAGAGTTTGAGGATGGCCACGTTGGTTTCGAAGGTGTCGCGCAACTCGAGGCTGGTGGACCGGGGCGTGGAGCGGATCACAGAAAAGTTATAGTCGATCTTCACACCGGCTTTGGCCAGGGGTGGATAGTTGCCGGAGTCGAAGGCGTCGAATTGCATGCTCTCCACTTTTTTGGAGCGGTTGCCGCGCAGCAGCGCATAGTCGAAATAGATGCACACTTCGGGCACGAGGGGCATCCCCTCTTGGCGGGCGGAGGCAACTTCAAGGGCCGTGATGAGATTTTCGCGTGCGTCCGAGCGAGGTTCGCTGATGGGAAGTTGGGCGCCGGTGAAGACCACGGGTTTGCTCAAGCCTTCCAACATAAAGCTGAGGGCCGATGCCGTGTAGGCCATCGTGTCGGTGCCATGCAGGACCACGAAGCCGTCGTGGTTCGCGTATTGATCGCGGATGATGCTGCCGATAAGGCGCCAGTGCTCGATGTTGACGTTGGAGGAGTCGATGGGGTGTTCGAACGATACGGCGGTGATCTCGAGGGCGAGGTTCTTCAGCGTTGGCAATTGTTCGAGGATGTAGGGGAAGTTGAAGGGCACGAGCACACCTTCGCGGTCGTAGGTCATGCCGAAGGTTCCGCCGGTGTAAATGATCAGGATGCGGGCGCGCGACTTGCCCGGCAGCGCGGTGTTGATGCTGACGGTGTTGAGGTTCATCATACGGAAAGGTTGAACAGGGCGAGGGCGTTACGGGTGGTCATGGATCGAACGTCTTCCAAGGGACATTTTTTTACGGTGGCAATCTTATCCGCCACCAGGGGTATATACGACGGCTCATTGCGCTTGCCCCGGTGCGGCACGGGGGCAAGATAAGGACTATCCGTTTCCAAAACCATATGGTCGAGACTCACGGCTTCGAGCACGGGCTCCAGTCCACCGTTTTTAAACGTGGCCACGCCGCCGATGCCCAGGTAAAATCCCAGCTTGATGATGCGCTCGGCCTGCTCCACGGTGCCGCCGTAGCAATGGAAGATCCCCGAGAGGCGTCCATCCTGAACCTTCTCCACCAGGTCGATGGTCTTGTCCAGGCTTTCGCGGCAGTGGATCACGATGGGGAGGGCGTAGCGTTTGGCCCACTCGATCTGCACGTTGAAGGCCTCGACTTGCTGGTCCCAAAAGGTCTTGTCCCAATACAGGTCGGTGCCGATCTCCCCTACCGCCGCGAATTTCCGTTTCGAAAGCCAGTTTTCCACGAGGTAGAGCTCGCGTTCAAAATCCTTTTTCACCGAACAGGGGTGCAGCCCCATCATCGCAATGCAGGTTTGGGGTGAGCGGCTTTCGAGTTCCATCATGCGGTCGATGGACGTGTGGTCCACGTTGGGCATGAAGATCCTGCCGATCTGCTGTTCCTCGCACCGGTGCAGCATGTCGGCATAGTCTTTTATAAAATCCTCGTGATAAATATGGGCGTGCGTGTCGACGTAAAAATTCATGTCGCAAAAGTACAAGTTCTCCGGGAGGATGCCCGCTAGGGAGAGCTAAGAAAATTGACGGGTCTCCTGCCAGGATCTTGTCCTGAATTCGATATTTTCCAAAGAAGCTAAATCGCTTTAGATGTGCACATAGGCAATGTGCACACCGCGGCGCGGGCGACCCCAGCAAGGGAACCCTTTCAGGGTTCAATCCCATGCATAGTCCTGTATCCGTCAGTTTCACTGACGGCCATTGTTCGAAAAGCCTTTCAGGCTTCAATAC
>CBIHQM010000550.1:0-3841 GCA_966211885.1 uncultured Chryseolinea sp. | reverse complement strand
GACAGGCACGTCATTCCGCAGGCACGCACTTCCTCGAGCTTCGCAGGTGGCCCAAGGAATCCAGTGGATAGCGAATTGAATCCGTGGGGTGATGCCTTTCAAATCGGGCGCGCGCTTTTCGGTGTTTGCCAATGTTCGTTTTAGCTTGTGCGCGAGTTATCCACTTTCAGTGCTTTCGAAATTCGGGATGTCTTGAACTACTGGCGCAGGTATTTAAAAAGCTTGTACCTGCGACATGACGCGGTCTTGCGCGACAATCCTTCGAGGTGGTGTTAGCCATCGTGTTCGATGTATTCTGCGCGGTCGACAAAAAAAAGAGGCTGCCACAAGGCAACCTCTTTTTGCTTTTCGATATTAAACTTGTCAATTAGTCATTGCTAACATCTTCGATGAACGCATCGAGTGAATCTTTGATCTCGTCGAAGCCGACGTCGGTGTAGGTGGCCAGGTCGGACTTGGTTCCGTCGGCGAACACCAAGCGAACTTCGAGCGCCTTTTTGGTCTTTGTGGTTTCTACGTAATCATAGCTCTGCGTTCCTGCGTTCCAGATCCATTCCCCCTCCGTATATTCTTCGTCGGTGATGTAGAACTCGCTCTCGGCGATCTTCTGTTTCGAATCGTCGTAGAAGACAATCAGCTTGTAGTTGGCGTTCAACAGGGCCAGTTCTTCTTCGATGGTGGGGGCTGCATCCATGCCGTCGGCCAGGGCTTTCGCGTTCACTTCGCCCGAGAACTTGATGTTCATGATCTGGAAATAAGCCGTAGCGGTCGTCAACACGTCGCCTGCGTTTTGGCTTCCTTCTACAGCCGTAGAAGAGAAATTACCCGTTCCGCGGATGCCGTAGCCGAAGAGCATCTTGTCGCCGTCTTTCAGGGTGTAGTCGAATTTGGCTTCGGTGGTGCTGTTGGAAACTGCGTAGGCAAGGGTATAGCTATCGATGCTCAACGAGATGGATACCGCCGAAGGGTCGCCGTTGCTGTTGTAGCTGGCCGAGAAGACATATCCCATGTGCTTTGCGCCGTCGATGGTCAGATCGGCCTTCAGGGCTGTCGGATAGTCGCCGGTGTAATTGTCACCGCCAAGGTCGCTAGTGATGGTTACGGTCTCGAGTCCGTATACAGAATATTCGGCGTTGTTCACGGTTCCGGCTTCTGTTGAAGGGAACTTGAAAACGATTTTATCGCCTGTTTTTTCATAGGTCCAGGTGTCGTTGGCTTTGCTATAGGTATACACACCCACAACGTCTGCATATTCAGCCTGGAACGATTCGAAACCGTCGGTGGCTACGCGCAAACCAGACAATGTTTTGGCTGGCGTGGTTTTGCCCTGGCCAAACGAAGCCAGCATTTGAAGCAGGCGAACGCCGCCGTTGTCGCCCACGCGACCGCCGATGTTGGAGGGAAGCGTGCTGCCGTCGAGGTACTTGCTGAAGGCAATCGACGTTTGGATGCCGCTGGCGTTTTTCAGGGTAGTCATCGAATTTACGAGTGACACGCCGTTGTCTTCCAGGTTTGATTTGTTCTGCTCTACCGTGAGTTCGCTGTATTGTGTGGGGAACTCGGGTTCGGTCGTTTTAACGTCATCATCATTCTTGCTACAGCCCACGAACACCGAAGCTGCCACGATCAAAGTACCAAACTTTAGAAATGTTTTGTTCATAACGATTTTTTGAATGTATTTTTTTTACAAGTATACACTTGATTTGAATTACCCTCGAAGCCGGGTGTGTAGGCGAGCACAAAGGGGATGTAATAATCGGCACGCCACGTCCAAAGCGACGCAAACTTTGCAAAAAGTACTTGAAAAGAGCCTCCGTGGAAACCCTGAAACGCGTGAAATTGCGCTAATAACGATGGTTGAGCCTGGATTTTTTGAAAAATCCTGAAAAATCCAACGTGCGTCAAGTTAAAAGGCCGTAGCCTTAAAATACAATAGTAGGCCCACCGTTGGCTCGCCTAGGCATAAGGTTCTCCATGTCTGGACATCGACAAAAACCTTTTCTTTTGTCAGCTAAAACAATCCCTTCACAAAATCTGAAAGTTGACGAGCGCCTTGTCACCAGGACGGGCCAAATTTTTGATGCGACGGAAACAGAACTGCCGAGGAAAAACCGTTCCTTTTTTTTAACCGTGCTATTTTTATCATCCGTAATATTTAAGATCTTTACCCGCAATAGATGTTGCATCAATCGCAATCTTTTGCTCCAAGGACGCTTCTCTCATTTATCCAAATTTTGGCCTAATCTGATTTGATTCTACCCCCAAGTACTACCATGCTATTTCAGTCCAAATTGCGAACGGGCTTCCTGGCGTTCCTGTTCACGTTGCTTTTTGTCCCAGCCTTTTCTCAAAGCGATTTCCATGAGATAACCATCCCTGGCCTGGGCAATCAGATTTTGCTGTCGACGGACTGGGGAGACTATGACCAGGACGGTGACCTTGACCTGCTCTATACCGGCCGAACAACAGGGAACCTCCGCAAAATCGAACTTTTACGAAATGATGGCGACCGCTTTACGGCGATGCCCGCGGTTATGCCGGCGTTGTATAGTACGGCGGATGCCAAACTCGTAGATCTCGACAATGACAATTACCTCGACATCATTGTCGTTGGATGTGATGGCCACTGCAATGCGGAAGCCACCGTCAGTACCACGAGAATTTTCAAGAACGATGGCAGTGGTGATTTTGCAGAAGTTGCGCATAACCTCCCTTCGGCTTCGGCCATAAGCCTGGCAGATTTTACAAATGACGGCCGGATCGACCTCGAACTTTATCGCGAAGACAACTTCCAGCAACTTTACAAAAACGCAGGTGATTTCAATTTTGTTGAAGTGCCCAACGTCCCGCTTGCTGGGGCGACGGCTTGGGATGATTTTGACCTGGATGGAAACCTCGATTTTGCCCGGGGTTATGCTGTTTTCAAAAACGACGGGGGCGGAGGTTTTTCGCGGATCGACGTGCCCGGCTTTTACACCAATGGGACATCACAACGTTATCTTTGGGCGGATCTTGACGGTGATGGCGACGACGATTTTGTGCGCAACGAATTCGGACCCATTTGGTATGACCCGAATACGGGGTCGGGTGGAGGTGGGAGCATCCTTCAGGTTTATGAAAACATGGGCAACGGAAGTTTTGAGGCCCGCCAAATCCTGGACGTCGTAAAAAGTTTTGCTTCTTTTGTGAAGGCTGATATGAATGGCGACGGCAGGATCGACCTTCTTCTCCACGGAGGCACTTTCGATAACAATTCGTTGCCCACGCAAATCGTTTGGAACCGGGGCAATTGGAATTTTGAACCCGAGCCGCTAAATACGGCTATTCCCCAGGCTGCTTCCATTATCTCGGGCGCCGACGTCGATAATGATCATGATATCGACGTGCTGGTTTCGGGCATTTTCATGGATAAAACAATCGTTTTGCGCAATGACTTCGCGCCAATCCCTGCACTGCCCACGCCACCGGCAAACCTTCAATCAACGGTTGCAGGAGACGGAGTGTCATTAAACTGGGATGCAGCAAGTGATGCAGAGTCGGCCGCGTTAAAGTACAATGTCTATGTGAAGCGTGACAATGTCTATGTGATCACGCCTCAGGCCGATATCGTATCCGGCAAGCCGGGCAAACCAGACTACGCCAACGTGTATGCTAATCGAGACCTACGCTTGGATTTCTCCACAAAACCCGAGGGATATTATACCTGGAGTGTTCAGACCGTAGATGGAGAAACCAATGTGTCGGCATTTGCGCCGGTACATGAGTTTACATTTTACAAAACCAATGGTTTGCTGCCGGCCACCAACTTTTTCCAGTTATCATCCCAGAGCGTAGTGCTCAC
>CBIHQM010000549.1:0-3844 GCA_966211885.1 uncultured Chryseolinea sp. | reverse complement strand
CTCCATTGCCATCCAGATCGGGGGAACAGGAGGGATGGCACCATCACGCCAGGCCGACATCTCCCGGTTAGGCTTTCGCGCCATGATCGCTGCCACCCTGGCCACCATGATGACGGCCACCATCGCAGGTGCTTTATTCAGTTGACCGGTTTCGCCGGACGCTGCGTCCAGGCTGACCGGTATTTTCAGGAACGCATCGTTCAATCGCTTTTTATGGAATCCAGGAACAACCGCCTTACGTTTGGAGCATGCTAACCCGCGAAGAGAAACTGGTGTCGGCCCACCTGGCCCAATTCATTTCCGAGCACAAACTGCAGGGTGTGGAAAAAGTGTTGGATCAGCGCACGCGCCATGTCACGGTGATCCTGGAGGATATCTTCCAGTCGCAAAATGCCAGCGCTGTTGTGCGCACCTGCGAGTGCATGGGCTTGCAAGAGATCCACATCGTAGAGAACATCAGCAAATACAGCGTCAATCCAAAAGTGTTGAAGGGCTCGCACAAATGGCTGGACATCATCCACCATACCTCCAAAAACATAGACAACACCGTGGCTTGCGTCCAGCAATTGAAAGGGGAGGGCTACAAGGTCATGGCCGCCGATCCCGACGAAGACGGCCTGTCCATCCACGATGTGGACGCCACGCAGAACAAGGCTGCGCTCCTGTTCGGCAACGAACTGCGCGGCGTGTCAAAACAAGCGCTGGCCTTGTGCGATGCCAAGGTGCGCATACCGATGTATGGCTTCACGGAAAGCTTTAACATTTCGGTGAGCGTTGCCATTTGTCTGAATTCAATCGTTAGCAAGCTGCACCAGTCGGGCAAAACGTTTGGCCTCAGCGACGAAGAGAAGGATTTTATCCGATTGCAGTGGTACCGGAAAATTGTACGGAAGTCGGACCTGATCGAACAGGAGTTTCTCCGCGCAATTGAGTAGCTTTGTTGGCAACGGGTTCATTTGCTATGCGCAGGCTGAAGAAAATTTTGTTGGTAGTTATTGGGGTATGCCTGCTTTTCGTTATCGGCACCAACGTCTGGGTGGTGAGCAGCACGACGTCCAAAGTTTTCAGCGACCTCACCCGCCTTCCCGACCATCGCGTGGCGTTGGTGTTGGGCACCAGCCACAAGACTGTGGGAGGGGGCTCCAATCCCTTTTTTCAAAAACGCATGGAAAAAGCCGCGGAGCTATACCGCATGGGAAAGATCGACCATTTCATCCTCAGTGGCGATAATCGCTCGCGCTATTACAACGAACCCATGGCCATGCAAAAGGCCCTTGTCAAAATGGGGGTGCCCGAATACGCCATCACCCTCGACTATGCCGGCCTCCGCACGCTGGATTCGGTGGTGCGCTGCCAAAAAATATTCGGTCAGAACAAGATTATTATCATCACGCAACCTTTTCACAGTTATCGGGCTCTATTCATCAGCCGGTACTATAACATTGACGCCGTGGCCATGGTGGCAGACGAACCTGACTTTGATTCCTCCATGAAAGTGCGGCTTCGCGAATACCTGGCCCGGCCAAAAGCTGTTTTGGACCTGTATGTACTCAAAACAGCACCCCGCTTTTTAGGGGAGAAAGAGCAGATTAAAGTCAGTACCGTGCGGCAGTAGAACAGGATAGGCCTAAACATGGTTAAATCCTTAGATTGAAGATCATAAATCCCCCCAGCGTGCGAAGAGACGTTGCTAACGTATTCTCAGGTCCCCTTATTCTCTTTACCGTACTGATGTTCGGGTTGCCCTGGCTATCGCAAGCACAGGAGACCACCATCAGCGGCAAAGTGACCGATGCCAACTCCGGCGATCCCATACCTTTTGCCAATCTGATCTTCCCCGGAACAGCCACCGGGGCCACCACCGACTTCGACGGCAACTACGAGATCCGCACCACGCATCCGGGCGACACGCTGGTCGTGTCCTACATTGGCTATACGCCGCGGAAAAAAGCGGTCGTGAAAGGCAAGAAGCAGGTCATCAATTTTCAGATCGTGGAAAATGCGCAGAGCCTCCAGGAAGTGGTGGTGCTCTCGGGCGAAAATCCAGCGTTCGCCATTCTGCGGAATGTGGTGAAGAACAAAAACAAGAACGACAAACGAAAAATGGTGGCCTATGAATACGACACCTACACCAAGATCGAAATTGACGTCGACAACATCACCGAATCGTTCCGGAAACGAAAAGTGATCCAGAAGATCACCCAGGTGCTCGACAGCATCGACCGCATGGCTGGCGAGGATGGCAAACCCATCTTGCCCATCCTCATCACCGAAAGCATCTCCAAAGTCTACTACCGCGACAACCCCTCCCTTCGCTATGAAAACATTTTGCGTTCGAAAGTACACGGTGTGGGCATAGAGGACGGAACCACGGTGACGCAGTTGATCGGCTCTTCATTCCAGGAATATAATTTTTATCAAAACTGGGTCAACATCGTGACCAAAGATTTTGTCTCACCCATTGCCGACGGGTGGCGGTTGTATTATGACTATGACTTGGTAGACAGTTTGTATATCGGCGACCAGTTTTGTTATCGCCTCGATTTCACGCCGAGAAGCCCGCAGGACCTCGCATTCACGGGCTCCATCTGGATCACCAAAGAAGGTTACGCCCTGAAACAAATCGACGCTGCCGTGGGGCGACAAGCCAACCTCAATTTCATAGAGAAAATAAAAATTCAGCAGGAACTCGAACCCGCCGAAGGGGGTGCCTGGTTGCCGGTAAAGAACCGGGTACTCATCGATGTGAGCGAGGTGACCAGCTTCAGCACAGGCCTGCTGGCAAAATTCTACACCAGCAACAAGAACTTTGTTGTCAACAAGCCCCATGACGTGAATTTCTACCAGTTGCCCATCACCATGGCCGAAGACGCGCGCATGAATGAACAGGAGGTCTACTGGGATTCTCTCCGGCACGAACCGCTCACGCCCACGGAGAAGAACGTTTACAAGATGATCGATACGCTGCAGACCATTCCCATGGTACGCACCTATATCGACTTGTTCAAGATCGCCGTCAATGGCTATTACAAAGTAGGGAAGATCGACGTTGGCCCTTATATATCGCTCTTGGCCATAAACAACATCGAAGGGGTGCGCATCCAACCCGGCTTTCGCACCAACATCAACTTCAGCAACAAGTGGGTGCTGGGGGGACAACTGGGCTATGGGTTTCGCGACCAACGGATCAAGTACACGGCGCAAGTCCAGAACATTCTGTCGCGACAGCATTGGACCACATTAACCGTCCGGGCCCGCAGCGACCTGGGGCGTGTAGGCATCGATGGCGAAACTGCCGGCGACAACTTCTTGTTGCTGGCCTCCCAACGGTTTGGCTATTTCCGGCGCGGCTACTACACACAGGAGGGACGGATAGATTTCAGACGCGAAGTGTTCAAAGGATTCTCCCAGCGTGTAGGCTTCCGGTACTTTACCTTTCGGCCTACGTATGCCTTTGCCTATTATGACAATCCGGAAGACCTGTCGGCCTCTACCGTGAGCCAGAACTTTGAATCGGCCGAAATGATCCTCGAGGCGCGCTACGCCCGGGATGAAGTCTTCCTTCAATCCGACAACGACCGCATCAGCCTGGGCACCACGCGTTGGCCCATCATCACGGTGCGCTACACAAGAGGATTCAAAGGCCTTCTGAATAGCGATTTTGATTATGATAAATTGCGTCTCAGCCTCTTCAAACGCATTCGCCTTGGCCCGCTGGGCACCGCCTATGTGGACCTGATGGGAGAATACATCTTCACCGACATACCGTACCCGCTACTGGGTCTGCACCTGGGAAACCAAACCGTGCTCTACAACAGCGTGACCTACAACCTCATGAACTATG
>CBIHQM010000548.1:0-3857 GCA_966211885.1 uncultured Chryseolinea sp. | reverse complement strand
TTATCCCTACGACATCGACGACCAGCACCAGTGGCTGCCGGAGAAAAAGGAGATCACCAAAAATGTCATTGCCTACGAAGGCCTGCGCAAAGAGGACTACGTCTATAAAAAGGCATCGTTAAAAGGAATCAGTCCTGTTGCCCTTGGCGATGGTCCGCAATGGGTGAAGGGTCAGCCGGAGACTTCCATGTTCAGCTTGTACAGTTCCGCCCAGGTGGGCATCTTCGGCGCGATCGTTAAAAAAACAAACGTTGAGAAAATACTCCAGCTTAACTGCAATGCCACAGACTTCTATCAGAAAAATTCATTACCGACGTATTTATACTACAACCCGTACGACACGCTGAAGTCGGTCTGCTTTTATAATAGCGGCAAGGAAAAAGTGGACCTCTACGATGCCCTCACCCATGAGTATGTCAGCAAAGACGTCGCCGAGGAAAATTGTTTCGAGATCCCATCCAAGACTGCGCGCCTGATCGTGGTATTGCCTTCCGGAAGTAAAATGACGATCCAGGATGGAAAATACACGATCGGCTCCAAGATCGTCGCCTACATCCCAACACTAGCCCGATAAAGTTCAAGCCTATGAAAAAATATATACATCTCTTTTTATTTTCCCTGGCAACGATTGCTGTGGCTTCGGCACAGACGATCGTGACGGGGACGGTCAAAGGACAATCGCAAGAAGCGCTTCCCGGTGTGAATGTGGTCATTAAGAACACCACTTCGGGCGCGATCACTGACCCCAACGGAGTTTTCAATCTCCAGATCCCGGCTGGCCTCAACGACCCCACGTTGATCTTCTCACTGATCGGATATATCAGCCAGGAAATATCGGTTGGTGGCCAGAAAAACATTTCAGTGATACTCGCAGAAGACTCAAAGCTGCTGACGGAAGTCGTTGTGACTGGCTACACCGCACAGGAAAAGCAAAAGATCACCGGCGCCGTCACCACGGTGAGCGCCGAGACCCTGAACAAGGTCCCGGTCGGTTCTATCGACCAAGCCTTGCAGGGACGGGCACCGGGTGTGGTCGTTTCACAAAACACGGGTGCTCCGGGCGAAGGAGTTTCCGTCCGGATCCGCGGTGTCGGTTCGATCAACAGCGGTAACAGTCCGCTGTACATTGTGGATGGTGTGCCGACACTTGACATCACCTCCGTATCCATGCAGGATGTTGAGAACATCAGCGTACTGAAAGATGCCAGCGCTGCGGCGGTTTATGGCGCCCGGGCTGCCAACGGCGTTGTGATCGTCACGACAAAATCGGGAACCACCAGCGCTCCGAAAATCCAGTTCAACAGCCAGGTAGGAGTTCAGCGGCCGAGCCGCCTGATCAAGATGGCCAACACGGCACAGTATGCGGAGATCTACAACGAAGCAGCCAACACAGACAACGCCACGAAAACCAATCCGCTATTTTTCCGAAAGCTGATCACCGACGACATGCTCGCGACACTGCCCGATGTAAATTACATCGACGAGATCATGCGGGGAGACGCCATTCTACAAACACATAGCATTTCCGTATCTGGTGGCGACAGTAAGACGAAATATTTTGTTTCCGGTAACTACTTCGGACAGCAAGGTATCATCAAGAACAGCGACTACAAGCGTGTGACCGGCCGCGTGAACGTCGATTCGCAAATAAAAAAATGGTTAAAGGTCGGCGTCAACCTGAACGTAGCCAAGGCAACGACCGATCTTGTCGGCAGCTCCGGTGATGGCGCCGGTGGTAACGGCGGCAGTGTTGTACGCTATGCTTTCTTCCGCACACCCGCCGTTCCCGTATACGATGACGAGGGTAATTTTACGGATTTGCCGCAGCGGTATGACCTGTACGGCGATGGTTATAATCCCGTGGGCATGCTGGCCTACAATAACAACAAACTGGTGAGTAACCGGTTGTTCGGAAAATTCTTTCTTGTCCTTGAGCCTATGGAAGGGCTTAAGTTCACATCGAATGTCGGCATCGACTTCACCAGCCAGAACCAACGCAGGTTCGACCGGATGTGGGGAACCAACAACCGGATCAACACCGTAAACCGTCTCGACGTTACGGACGCAAGATACCAAACCATCACGTTCAGTAATTTCCTAACCTACACGAAGAACTTTAATGATCACCACGTTGCATTCCTGCTCGGCACGGAGTCGGTTAAAGTAGACAACTACATACTCAACCCCAGTCAAAAGAATTTTCCGGACCAGGAATCAAACCTGGTCTATCTCGGCAAAGGACTAGGTCTCATTGAAACAAACGAATCCAAGACCGGCAATGCGCTGCTTTCATTTTTTGGAAAAGTAGATTATGACTTCAAGGAAAAATACGTCGCCTCCGTCACCCTTCGACGGGATGGCTCTTCCCGGTTTGGGCCGGACAATCGCTGGGGGAATTTTTATGCTGGATCTTTGGGATGGCGACTTGACAAAGAATCATTTCTCGTCGACAACGAGCTGATCGATCTGCTGAAACTGCGCGCCGGCTATGGTTCGATCGGTAACCAGGAGATCGGTAACTATGCTTTCACCGACCAGATCAACACCGGCTTTAACTATCCATTCGGTGCTGTGAAAGGCGTGGGATATGCTGTGACCGATCTCGGCAACAGCCGCGTACATTGGGAAACCAGCAACCAGTTCAATGTCGGCGCAGACTTCGCGATCCTGAACGGAAAGTTTACGGCTTCGCTTGATTATTTTTATAAAGTAACCACAGACCTGCTGGTAAGACGACCCTTGCCGTCATCTTCTGGAACAGCAAGCGCGCCCTGGGTAAACGATGGTGAAATATTGAACCGCGGTGTGGAACTGGCCGTGAGCTACTCCAATACGATCGGAGATTTCCGGTATACCATCAGTGGTAACGCGGCGACGTTGCATAACGAAGTGCTGGATATCAGCGCTCCGTTAAGGGGAGGAACTTACGGATCCGATTATCTGACGCTCACCGAAAAAGGTCATCCCATCGGATCGTTCTACCTTTATGAAACCGAAGGCATCTTCCAGGATCCAACCGATGTCTTCACGCACGCTTTACCTGTAAGCGGTGTGAAACCGGGAGACGTCAAATACAAAGACCAGAACCAGGACGGCTTCATCGATGCCGATCACGACCGGAAACACGTTGGCAGCGCCATTCCCAAAGTTACGGGAGGGCTTACGATCAACCTGGGATTTAAGAACTGGGATCTTTCGGCTTTCTTCCAGGGAGCTTATGGTCAAAAAATATTCTCGGTCCTGAATCGCGACATTGAAGGATTCTACCGGCCGTTCAATGTTACAGAGCGCTACTATCAAAATCGCTGGACAGGTCCCGGAACCTCAAACGAATTTCCACGCGCCTCCTGGGACGCATCGGGTAACAACAACATTGTCTACTCCAGCCGGTTCCTCGAAAGCGGATCTTACACGCGCCTGAAAAATTTGCAGCTCGGGTATACGCTTCCTGCGTCTTTACTGGAGAACTATGGATTCTCATCGGTCCGCATTTACTTCTCCGGAACAAACCTGCTCACCTTTACAAAGTACTCGGGGCTTGATCCTGAAATGACGGTAAGCAACAATGCTTTGGGTGAAGGTGACCGCGCCTCCGGGATGGATTGGGGTACATATCCTTCCGCAAAGTCATTCAACCTCGGTGTCAGCGCTACTTTCTAAAACAGACGACTATGAAAAAGATCAATATACTCCTTCTGACAAGCTTCATACTCACGGTAAGCGCCTGCTCTGATTTTTTAAAGGAAGACCTCCAAGGTGCCTACTCGAGTGCTACTTTTTATAAAACAGAGTCACAGTCAACCCTCGCGCTGACGGGCGTGTACAACGCCGCTTCGTTTACCACAACCGAAAATGAC
>CBIHQM010000547.1:0-3869 GCA_966211885.1 uncultured Chryseolinea sp. | reverse complement strand
TAAATAAATCACCCTTGGCGTCCTTGCCATAGATCATCAGGGAGCTCGTGGGCGCGCGTTTTAAAGTATCGGCAAACAGGACGAAATATGGATTCCTATTGTGGTATCCAACAGGAATCCATATACCAGCGGAATCTGCATACCAGCGATAACAAATACCTGAAAAATTTTTTCTGAACGATCTTTTAAAGCCATCGAGCGGCGGCAGCTGTAGTGTATCCCATGCACAAAGCTCAAAAACATACTCGCTGATAACGGAACGGCCTTCCTTCTTTTTTTTGGCAAAGCAACTGTGCTTGTCAAGTGTATATTGATATTTCCATCTTTTCCCAGGAAGAAGCGCTCTTAAGACGGCCACGTCAAGCGTGTCTTTTCTCATCGACAGGCAGCTACTTTGTTGTGTTGGTATGGTAACGCGGGCATGAAAAAGAATCTTTTTCCACCCCAACAGGCCTGCCACAACGGCTACTAACAAAATCCAGATCGCTTTTTTATACATGTTGGCTATCGGCTAGGAAGATGCAAAACTTCCTCTCATAGTCCAACCCCGGGTTAGTAAAAAGCAAAAAAATCAGGATGGCGACGCAACGCTTTCGGCTGCTCGCAGAGCGAAACTTTCAGCCAGGATTTCTATCGGGGCGATCGGCCAGGGATAGAAATGGAAAGCCCGAAGTGCGGTGGGGAATGGGGGTGCCATTCGTTAGGGGACACCAACAAGTATTTTGATAGTCGTTTGGAATGCTGCGGGCGTAAGGGCTGGCCGGACTTGGAATGGATAGCCCGGCCCGAGGTTTCCGAGGGGGCCGCCAAAGTTGAATGAGGCTGGAGGCTAGTGGTGAAGAAGCATCAACATGGGCGAGGGCAGTTGTTATTCAGAGGCGACGAATAAGTCCTCGAAACCCCAATCGTCTTCGCCCTGTTTGTTCTTAAAGACTTCTCCATAGTTTATTACCAACGTATCTGCACTCAGCTTTGTAATTAATAAATAAGCGTGGCCATCTTTGCCGTACACACTTAGATGGCTATGGGGTGAACGTCTTAGAGAATCGGCAAACAGGACGAAATATGGATTCCTACTCCTGTGTTCAAGAGGAATCCGTACACCAGCGGAATCTGCATACCAGCGGTAACAAATACCTGAAAAACTTTTTCTGAACGCTTTTTTAAAGCCGTCGAGGGGCGGGAGTTGTAGTGTATCCCATGTGCAAAGCTCAAAAACATACTCGCTGATAAGGGAACGGTCTTCCTTCTTTTTGGCAAAGCAATTATGCCTGTCCATTGTATATTGATATTTCCAACTTTTTCCAGGAAGAAGCGCTCTTAAAACGGCCATGTCAAGGGTATCTTTTCTCATCGACAGGCAACCACTTTGCTGTGCTGGTTTGGCTACACGGGGATGAAAAAGATTTTTTCCCCACCACAACAGGCCTGCCACGATGGCCACTAAAAAAATCCAAATCGCTTTTTTGTACATGCTCGCCAGTCAGACAGGAAGATGCAAAACTTCCTCTCCTAGCACAACATCTGACCAGAAAATAACCAAAAAATTAGGATTCCGACACAACACTTTGGGAAGCTCGCAAGGCGAAACTCTCGGCCAGGATTTCGTATGATCTCAACCGGTCTTCGAAGTCGTCGGCAAAAGTAGACATCACAATTTCATCGGTGTTGAAGTCCTTTGCCATTTTTTCGATTTTTCGCTTCACCACGTCGGGTGTGCCCACGATGGTGCGGTAGCGGTTGTAGAGTACGCGCTCCCATTCGTCGTGGGAATATTCATAGCCGCGCACCGATTCAAATGATGGCGATTCGTCGACCTTCCCCTTCTCAATACTGAGCAGTCGATAGTCCATCACGGCCTGCACGCGGGCGACCTTTTCGTCGGTGTCGCCACAAAAAACAAAAACGCCGACGCTGGTCTGGGGCTCCGGCAATTCGGCCGACGGCTTGAAGTTCTGTCGATACGCCTGCAACGCTTCAGGGCCTCCGTTGGGATTGATGAATTGGGCAAACGACAAGGCCATGCCAAAATGCGCTGCGATGTAGGCACTCTCGCCACTGGACGTGAGCATCCACAAGGCAGGAGCGGTTTCAATATTGGGGATGGCGCGCACGCGATCGTGCACGGCCCCAGCTTGTGTGTCGAGATTTAAAAAACCTTTGAGGTCCACCAGTTGCTGCACATAATCTTTGGGGCTGAACGTGTTGGACGGATTGAGCAACGAGGCGGTGAGCCTGTCTCCACCGGGGGCGCGACCAACGCCGAGGTCGATGCGGCCGGGGTACAGGGCTTCCAGCAGGCGAAAGTTCTCCGCCACTTTCAAGGCACTGTGGTTGGGTAGCATGATGCCGCCCGACCCAAACCGGAGATGTTTTGTTTCCGCCGCAAGCCGGGCGATAAACACTTCCGGCGCGGCGCCCGCCAGTGTGTTGATGTTGTGATGTTCGGAAAGCCAGTAGCGCGTATAGCCCAGCTTGTCGACAAAACGGGCGAGGGCAATGGATTCCTGGAGGGCCTCTGCGGCAGTGGTTCCCCGGCGGATGGGGGTTTGGTCCAGCACACTTAATTTCAACTTCATCTTTTGGAGTGAGGGATTCTTGTTCGGGATAGAACAGCGTGGCGGGAAAAGTAGTTTAGGGCACCCGAAGTTTTTTTACCACCCGCCCCGCCATTGTTGGTGTTCTTCACCAACAAGTCAGCTTCCACTCACATCATTCGATCCACCCCTTGCTACGCCAGCTCATTTTCAATAAACGCAAAACTGATCATATGACAAATACTCATATGCACATCCTCCACCCGGGCATAATGCTTATCATCCACCACCACCGCATAATCCACAAGATTGGTAATGGCCCCGCGTTGGCCGCCCAACAAAGCAATCGTATAAACGCCATTGGCCTTGCACCACTCCACGGCCTTCACCAGGTTAGGCGAATTTCCGCTCACGCTCATGGTGAAGGCGAGGTCGCCGGGGCGCGCCAGGTTCATGAGCTGGCGAACAAAGATCTCGTCGTATGAATAGTCGTTGCCCAGGGCCGTGAGCCAGCCGATGTTGTCGCTGAGCGAGATGCAGCGAAAGCGTTTTTTCATTTTGTCGGAGGCGCCTTTGCCCAGGTCGGTCACGAAGTGGGTGGCGCTCATGGCGCTGCCGCCGTTGCCAAAGGTGAAAACTTGTTGTTCACGACTGGCGGCTTCGCAGAATTTTTCAAGGATGTGTTCGAGGCGGTCGGCGGGAAGTGCGCCGAGGGCGGCTTGCAGGTTTTGAATGTAGGAGGTGAAATAAGGTTTCATAAAAAATCGTTCTTCTGTTTTAGGTTAAAAATATCTACAGTAGCCTCGCGGGCGAGGGCCAGCGCCCCGAGGGGCACCACATCCTCTCCACATTGCGCAACGACAACGGGAGGGCCAGGCAAAAATGCTTTCAAAAGATGTTGATCGAGTTCGGCGGCAATGGCGTCGGTGAGCGCCGGGCCGATGAGGGAAAGTCCTCCGCCAACGACCAGGATATCGGGATGAAATAAATGTACGACGTGTGAGAGGGCGAAGGCTAATGTTGCGGCGGCTTCGTGGAGGATGTTTTTTGCTGTGGTGTCGCCGTGGGCTAGGGCTTGTAAAAGATGGCGGGCTTCTCGCCCGTGCCCGGTGCCCGGCCCCCGCCCCCCCCCCAAACACACACAAAAAATTGCACCGCGGGGTGAGGGGGTGGGGTTGGGGGTTTTTTTTGTGCCCGCTAACTGGGCCCCGCCGGCCACCCCCGCGGGGGGCGCCCCACTCCTCGCCGTCACATTACCGGCGTGTGGATCATGCGCGTGTCGCGACCACCTCGAGATACTCGCTGGGCACGGTCAGCGTCGTGCTTCCGCCC
>CBIHQM010000546.1:0-3872 GCA_966211885.1 uncultured Chryseolinea sp. | reverse complement strand
GTGCCGGACTTTGGCCGATGGCGATTTGCTGGATGGGACGGTACAGCGGATCATAGAACGTAACTTGCTGTGCGACATCCTTGGGTTGCATGGCGGTGTACAAATTCGTGCCCGTCACGGCGCCTGCTTTTCTCAGCACGGTAGTGACCAACGTGTTGTTGAGGTTATCGGGCTGCGAACCGATGGGATATATCGTGTAGTTGCCCGTCGTCGCTGCCGCCGACGTGGCGGATGCCTTTACCTGGAGTTTATAATTTCCCGGTTCTTTCACCACATAGGTGGACTGTGTGGCGCCGCTAATGGCCACGCCGTCCTTCTGCCACTGGTAGCTGTAGTAATCGGTATTGCCAACGTTCTTTGACGAACTGAACGTGAGCGTGCTGCCCACGGCCAAGGCCGGGGTACCGGAAAAGACGATGGTTGGCGCACTCGAAATAGTGACCGTCACCACCGGCGAGTAGTTGGTACACGATCCGTTGGGAATAATGGCCCTGTACAGGGTGGTCGTGGTAATGTTGTTGTAGGTATAGGTGGGCGACGTATTGGTTCCCGGCGCATCCGACCAGGTGCTCCCCCCGTTGGTGGACAATTGCCATTTCTGGAACGTTCCGGCGTAGCCGCTCAGGGTGAAGTTAACGTTCGTTGAACCATAGGCCTCGATGAGGCTTGACGTGAGTGATCCACCGTTGCCGCTACGAACGGTGACCGATTGGGTATTGGAAGTAACGGCTGCGCAGACACTATTTTGAGCCACTACCTGAAACTGATAGAGGCGGTCAGCCGAGCCGCTGCTCACCGAGAATGACTGTGGCGATGCGCCAGTCGAAAAGTTTGTCCAGGCCGTGTAGGAGCCGCCGCCGTTGTCGCTGTAGCGGTACTGCCATTGCGTGGCGCTCGACACAAGGCTGCTCGCGACGAGTTGCACCGAGCCTGATGCACACACTGTGCTTACTGAGCTGCTCAGGGTTCCGGTAGACGATTGAGGCACGACTGTATAATCAACACTATTGCTGTTGGCCCTGAAATTGGCGTCGCAGCTCCAAAGCGTTGCCCGCCTGAAAGATGTGTTCTGGGTGATGGCCGGCGGGGTGTAGGTGTACAGGTCCGTTCCTCTCGCCGAGGTAATATCTGTCCATGCCCCGCCGTTCACGCTTTGTTGCCATTGGATGGTGTAAGCAGCGGTGGGTTGAGGATTTTGAGTGGAGGCAATGGTGACCACCGAACCGGAGCAAAGTGTGGCTGATCCGGAGATCGTTCCGGCGGTGGGCGATGCGTTCACCGACGTGGTCGCTACGTTCGACACGTTGTTTGTGCTACACCCCGTCAGTACCCGCCTGAAATCTGTCGCTTGCGTAATGGCCGGCGCCGTTACTCCACCCGTCGAACTGGTGGTGGTAAACGTCGACCAGGTATTCTGGCCAGAAGGGCTGGACTGCCAATTAAAGCTGGTACCCGAGCCACCCGAGGCGGATAACGCAATCGTGGTGCCGGGACAGACCGAGGAGGCTACACTAATTGTACCCGGGGTATACGCCGTCACATTCATGGTTACCGTTTCCATCAACAGGGTGTGCGTGGGTCCGGGGTAAGAAGGATCATATTCATATCCCATCCACGTAATCGTTCCGTTGACGGAAAAGTGTGCGCTGATGGTGGTCACGTTAGTGGCCGTACTCGCATTGTTGTTGCTCAATCCCCCACCGGACAGCGTTACCTTGGTGCTATAGTAGATGTTGAAGTTGGATACGGAGTATGTATTGTCCACGCCCGCGCACACAGGCGAGGGTCCGGAAATGACACCTTGCGCGCGCGCTGTTCCGCAAAGGGAAAGCAGGAAAACAATCGTAGCAATGACTTTATACATGAAATTTTTTTTGCTGAATGGTGTCATAAGGATGGCGGTTAACAGGGTGAAACAACTCGCCAGATAAATGCTTTCTCAACAGTCACGGTGACGGGGTCGTATCCTTTCGTCGAACCGTTATAGCATGTGCTGGTCATCACACAGATGATGTGAAAAGACCTGGAGCCGGGAAGGTCCGTCATGTCATAGGTACTGGTCGTCGAGGTGCCGATGAATCTGCGCACTTGGGGAAGATCATCGTCATAGCGGTAATACCAGGTGTAGGTGACCGCCGCCGGATTGTAGCACCCCGATACGCTCACCGTAAAATGTCGCTCGTAGGTATCCCGGCAATCCACCCAATTTGTTTCACCACTGGCCAGGCTGAGCGAGATCCCTACATCTGGCTTGGGATGGATGATTTGTTCCGACGTGCTGGTGCCCTGGTTCGAGCTTGCGACCAGACGCACATAGTAATCCCAGTTCTCGGGAAATGTATACGTAAGTGTTGACGTAGACGACAGCGCAACATCATCGACATACCACGCATAGGTTAGTCCCCCCGCCACACAACTCGCATCCGCGGTGAATGTCACCGACGTCGTCGTTAAAATTGTGGAAGGAGAATATGAAAAATGACTCGATACTATGGCTCCTGCCGGCGACCGGTACTTGTAGTCGTAAATCTTGACAATATCCTTTTTTCGGTTCCGCAGATAATGTACCCGCCCCATGTTGTCGTACTCCTGGAAGGCAGCATTGCCCCGGCTGTCGACGTCCGATGTTTTGCCATTGAGCGGTTCGTAAGTATGCGTCACCACATCGGCGGTTTGCGGATAGAACAACACCTCATCCACCGTGAGCGCCGCACTGCTCACGATCTTAAAAGAAAACGAAGCCCCCGCGGCAATGGCCGAAACGTCGACTTGTGCATTGACAAACTGCCAGGTGTTGGCGACGAAAGGCTGTCCATAGGTAACGGGTGTGGATATCCAACTTGTGCCATTGTAGAATTGCGCAGTCAACGGATTGGCTGTTGCGCTTTTCACCCAGCAGGAAAAACGATAGGTGGGACTCGTTCCCCGCACCACGCTCTGCTGTAATGAAGCCCCTGTGGCCATGGACAACGACACTCTGCCGGTCCAATAATCGGCGGTGATGCGCGTCGCCGTGCCTGTATAGGTCATCGACCCGTAGCCGGATTCAAACCCACAGAAGGCCACCTGCGATGCATCGCACCCTTGAATGTCCACCACGGGAAGCGTGCCGCTGTAGTCCAGGATCGACGACTGTGTGTTGCGGGCCTGGTCGCGCATCACGGTAGGAATACCTGCCGGGGAATACGCGTCGATGTACCGTGTAGTGTAATATCCCGGGGCCGGTATAAAGCTGACCCCGGTTACAGAGGAATTTACAAATCCTGTTGGGCTACCCAACGTCCATATTTCTTTTGGCAAGACACGACCGCTGAATCCGTTACCAAAAATGGTGAGTTGGGCGCCAGTAACGGTGCTTCCATTCTTGCTCACGGTTTCGATGGGTGTGCCGTGGCGGTTGGCGGCCACCAACGCGTTAATCATCTGCGATTGTGTGTCGGTGCCGGTAGTGGCGTATCCCTTTGCGTAGGCATAAGTGGTGGTGAGCACCTCGGCATTGCTGTTGGTCACCGCCGTCTGGCTCAGCATCTGGTCACTGTTGTAGGTGTTTGTGGTGATGGTCTCCACATACTTGGTTGTGTCCGATTCATCAATCACGCGATCGGTTATGGTGAAGGGCATGTTGGTCACGTTGGCCAGGAGCGTATACTTGCCATACTGAAACATATCGTTGATGCGTTCAAAGCGAATGCCCGAAACCTGCACGATCGGCGCGGAGGTGCGTACATAGTTATACAAGGTTTGGTGTACCAGCCGTCCGTCGTAGGTATAGCTGGACGTCTTCTTGATCAATCCCCGTTCGAACGAATAGTTCGTATTGTCTACATAGGGATAGGCGTAGTAGCCTGTGCGGATATTCCCTAACACGCCGC
>CBIHQM010000545.1:0-3875 GCA_966211885.1 uncultured Chryseolinea sp. | reverse complement strand
ACTAAAAATGTCTTTTGCTTTTTATGATAATGGATTATTCATCATACAACTCTAATTGCGAAATGACAGAGTCAGGCTTCACGAAGCTGGCGTTTATTTTCTCATTCTCACGCACCTGGCGCAATCCTTCCAGGAGGATCCTGTCATTTTCGTTCAGACCACTCTGAACTACAAAAATGTGTGGCAATTCGGCTGCGATGGTAATTTCTCTCGATCTCACCACGCCTTCTTTATCGACCACATAGACATATTTCTTTTCCAACACTTCGAAGGTGGCCTTCTGAGGGATCAGCAACGCATTTTTAAGCGGTCGCTTGATTTGTACGTTACCCGTTTCGCCGTGTCTGAGCAGTCCATCCGGATTGGGAAAGGTTGCCCGGAAAGCGATGTTCCCGGTTTCGTTGTTAAAGTCCGCTTCAATGGTCTGGACCAGGCCGGAATGATCGAACAGCTGCTGATTGGCCATCACCAGTTCCACGCGCATCACGCTGTCTTTCTTCGCCTTCATTTTATAGTCCAGGTATTCGGCTTCGGGCACATTGAAATAAACCCACATCTTGCTGTTGTCCGACAGCGTGGTGAGCAGATCGCCCTCGTCCACAAGACTTCCGAGCCGCACCTGGAAGTGATCCATGATGCCACTGAAAGGTGCGTTGATGTGTGTGAATTGCAAGTGGGTCTGCGACAGCGACAGCTCGGCCTTGGCTTTGTCGAGCTTCGCCTTGGACATCGCCAATTCATTTGGCGACACTACATTGCTGTCGGCAAGCTGCTTGGTGTTCTGATATTCGATCTGGGCGAAGTTTGCCTCCGCCTCTGATTTTTGCAGCTCGGCCTGGTAGAGCAACGGCATGATCTGGAACATCTGCTGTCCGGCTTTCACATGCTGGCCTTCGTCTACGAAAATTTTCTGCAGATACCCTCTTTCCAACGCCCGCATTTCGATATGCTGGATCGCACGGATCTGGCAGACATACTGCCTGATCACTAAGGTGTCTTTTCGCAACGGATTGGTAATTAAAAACTTGGTTTCTTCGTGTGCTTCTTCCTTTTTAGAATGACAGCCGGTCTGGCACAATAAGGCCAAGCCTAGAAACGTGAACATGAAAATTCTCAGCATAATAATCTGCTTTTTAAACAATGTGATTTTTGTTGATGGTTATTTCCTGGACGGTGTGTGTAACAATACTCTTGCCCATCCTGTTTAGCGTAATGTCAGAGAATGAAGAGCAATAAAAACAGCCGGTTGGAGTCGGGCCATCTGAAAATGGCCCTACGCTGGTTCTGGATCAGATCCGGAAAACCTGCAGCACCAAATGGCACCTGTAGGAGGACATGAAAGAAGAATGTTTGCCAAAGGGCAAGCATTTTAAGTCGCCGAAGAGATTTTCGACGGCCTGGGCATCAAAGCGCGTGGTGAAGTAGTTGCTGATCTCGTGGTGTTTCTTGGAAGAGGTCGATTCATATTCCTCGGCTTCCTTTTCCGCGACTTCCATTCGATAGACCGGATTCTCCTTGCCGGTGGAAGCCGACTGGATGAAATACGTGGCGGGACGATTTTGAACAGGACAAAAGTTAGCCGCTTCCGACTTCTTGGTCACCTTTAACGGCGAGAAGCAAACACAGTCATTGGACGCAAAAGCGTGCAGCTGACCATACCCCCCCGCCAAGAGGAGACACAAGCAAAGAAGAAACTTAACGATGATCCTTTTCATCAAACCGCAAACTTATATAAAGTTGCCTATCCGGGCAAATACTTATTCCATCCAGGGCAAATACTTATTTGTGTGGTACACGCAAACGAACGCACTGCCATCATTTTTTCTTTTCGGATCTCGGCCTCAAGGCTGCCGTCATCTCTTCTCCCAACGCGACCAGCCGATAGCACAACCATGAGGGCGACGATATGTAATCGTTTGAAATGCCCGGGATGCCCCAAAAGCTATCGTTCGTGAAGGACCACTCGGAATGCCGCCCTGAACCAAGCGCTGTTTAGATGATCTGAGACGCCTTTGGTCACAAAAAACAATTGTACACGCGGGAAGTTTGAGCCCGGCAGTTATCGAACGCCCAAGTCCCACCTTCAAGGATTAATGGACTACTGCTGTGACAACGTTGCCGGGACATAATAACAAAACCTTAAGGAATTCTTAAGGTTTTGAGTTTGAGAGCGTCTTGAGCCTGGATGGCTTCGGTAGATGGATACGCTATCTTGAAATTTTAAGGTCTAAAAAAAAGCCCTCCGTCCCTACATCGACCCATAAGCCAATCGCTCCTGAGTGCCCGACGCCATGCTTCAGGTCGTTCACATGCAATCAGAGAAAAGGTCTTCACTTTCATAGCAGAAGAAGTTTTACCCAGGTAAGCCGCCGATTTGCTGCATCAATCCCATCATATCGGGCATGCCATGCTCTTCAATAAACTGTCCATTCGAAAGACGGTAGAAGTTCATGGCCTGCACGGCAATGGATTTCCCGGTGGGGGGAACACCAAAAAAAGATCCCCGGTGCGTGCCGCGCATCACGAAACGGGCCGCGACTTTATCGCCCTCAACAATGGTGTCTTCCAATGTCCATTGAATATCCGGAAAACCACTTCTCATCATGCCAATGATCGCCAGGTATCCCGCGGGGCCCTGCATGGGTTCGGGTCGTCCGGGCACATGGAATTTTGCATTTACGCTAATGAGTTCCTCCGCCAATTTTTCGTCGGCCGTGTTGATGAATTCAACAAAACGGTTCATGACAAGTTTGTTTTTTTCTGTTAAAATCATTTTACTCTGTAGTTTGTTCTTTTAAATCAGGCCCAGGCATTTTAAACTTTTGCCTCTACTTCGGCTAACGTAACGACTTTACCAAGCGCGCCGAATTCATGGAGATCACCAAAAACCTCAATGCGGATGGACTGATCAATACCCCCGACATGCACGGGGTCAAAGCCGCTGTCGGTGATCAATTCCTCGATCTTGCCATTAACGGCCGCGTCATCCGACGCATAGAACAACACGGCAGCGTCGGGCTTTTTCCAGGCGGCCGCCGACAACGAGCCTGCGCTCAAGGTGCCCAAAGCCTTCACCAGCTTTGCACCGGCCGGCAACAATCCCGCGATGATCTCTCCTGCAGATTCTTTTTCGCCAACGATCTTCTTGAATCCACCATTACCGTCGGGAGCAATGGGGTTGGAAGGATCGACGATGATCTTGCCCTTAAACTCCGAACCCCGGCTGGTCAACAACTCCTTGATGGTCCCAAACGCCACGGCCAAAACGACAATGTCTGCTTCTTTTATCGCGTCGGTAACTTCCAGGGCCGTTGCTAATTTTCCGGCTTGCTGGACAAATGATCTGGCATCCTGAATTTTCCGGCTGGCGACGATCACGGGCCGGTTTCCCTTGATCAAATTGGTGGCCACTACTTTGCCAATGTGTCCCAAGCCGATGACGGCAATTTTTGATGTGTTGGTTGACATGATTTAAATTTTTTAGTGTTACTGTTTGTGATTGATGACACAAAGCAACAACACCCTGCACGGTCGCCCAATGATCAAGTTTAAGAAAGCGCGTTGACCTGGTTTAAGAAAAAGTATTGATCTGGTTTAAGCCCCCTTCGCCATTTTGCTCCGGATACGACTTAAGAATTCGGGCGTAACGCCCAGATACGACGCGATTTGCACCTGCGAAAGTCGCGTGAGCAGGTGTGGATAGGTTTCTTGAAAGGACTGGTATCGCTCCTCCGCCGTCGAGCTGAAGAGTTGAGACAACCGCTCTTGCTGGACCATAAAGCTATTCTCCAGCAACACCCGGAAGATGCGATTGAAATGCGGCCCGTTTAAATAGAGCTCGACCAAATCGTTGCGGGTAATGCGAAGCACCACCG
>CBIHQM010000544.1:0-3881 GCA_966211885.1 uncultured Chryseolinea sp. | reverse complement strand
GCGATCGATCCCTATTCAACACTAAACCAATTGACGTCGGGTAAAGCTGTTTTTGGCGATGCCTTGACAACCTACTACGCGCCCACCAACCGTTTAGCCGGCCCCCTGAAATGGGAAACCACCGCACAGACGGACATCGGATTGGACCTTGGTCTCTTCCAGAATCGTGTCAACTTTTCAGCTGACATTTATGTGAAGAACACGCGCGACCTGCTCAACACCGTGCCGCTCGCCTCGTCGTTGGGATATTCCTATACGATTCAAAATGTAGGAAAGACGCAGAACAAAGGGATCGAACTTGCCCTGGGAGGTGTAGCGTTGGAAGGACCTTTCCGTTGGGATCTCTCGGCTAACATTTCATTCAACAGAAACAAAGTGGTGAAATTGTATGGCGGCAATGATGTATTGGGTGCCCCCATCGATATTGCGGTGATCAACGATAACATCAATATCCTGAGAGAAGGCCAACCGATCGGATCATTCTTTGGCTATGTGGAAAAGGGATATGACAACACCGGCCGGATCGTATACGAAGATTTTAACGGCAACGGCACCCGCGACATCGGAGACAAGCGCATCATTGGAAATCCGAATCCCAATTTTGTCTACGGTTTCAATTCCACCATGTCGTACAAGAACTTTGAACTGAATATTTTTATTCAGGGCACGCAGGGCAACGATATCTTCAACCTGAGCGCGGTCAACCAGACCCTCGACTATGGTCAGGCACTGAACATGCCACGCGACGTATATGAAAACCATTGGACTCCGGAAAACCCCACAGCAAAATATCCCGTCATCAGCAGGACCTCACAAACGCAAGTGTCGAACCGCTTTGTAGAAGACGGCTCTTACCTGCGCGTCAAGAATATCCAGTTGAGCTATAATCTGCCGGTGTCGGTGCTGGAATTGCACTGGCTGCGGAAAGCACAGATCTATGTCAGCGGCCAGAACCTGCTCACGCTTACCGGCTATTCGTGGTATGACCCGGAAGTCAATTCATATGGTGGTGTCAGTGGTGCCAATTCAATCCAGCTTGGCATCGACCACTACAGCTACCCGACGGCAAAGACGATGACGGTGGGCTTGCGACTTGGATTTTGATCGTAACAACATTAAAAGACATTTATCATGAAGAAAATATTTCTATACCTGTTGACCGCTACGCTCCTTGTGGGTTGCAGCGATGTGTTGGAAGAACATCCCAAGTCTCTTTCGGCTGAAGTTTTTTACAACACGGTGGATGAAGCTACCGCTGCCGTAAATGCAATTTATGGCCCCATGCGTACAGACGGCGGGTTGAGCACGAACTACCCGGCCCAATTGGAAGGCTTGGCTGACTATGGCAACTCACGCGGAAGTCAAACGCCGGTGAGCTTGTATCAAGGTTTGGATAACACGAACATCACCCGTGTGGGCGCCATCTGGGATAATTTCTATCAATCGATCCGCAATGCCAACATTGTGATCAAGAATGTACCCAATGGCAAGGAGATCACGGCTGCGCAAGCCGCACCCATCGTTGGCGAAGCAAAATACCTTCGCGCGCTCATTTACTTTGCCATGGTGCGCAACTGGAATGGCGTGCCCCTGCGCACGGAAGAAAACATGCTGGAACCCAACATCCCGCGTGCCAGTGTAGACGATGTATATGCGTTGATCATCAAAGATGCGTTGGAAGCAGAAAGCACACTACCCGACGTGGCCGCACAACCCGGCAAGCCCACAAAGTGGGCCGCGAAAACATTGCTCTCAGAAGTATATTTGACCCGCGGCGATTGGGCGAATGCACGCGACAAAGCTGCCGAAGTGATCGCTTCCGGCAAGTACCGCCTGGTGGCCGTTTCTACATCAGAAGATTTTCAGAAGATCTACGGCCCTGAAGTGGTGTCGACCCCCGAAGAAGTTTTCTATTTCAAATACTCCCGTCAGCAAGGGTTTGGGTTAGTCAATTATGCACACCGCGCCACGGCGCAGTATAAATACTACGGTCCCGGTGGCGTGTATGCACAGTACACCGATTCGGTGGCCAACTCGGTGATCAAAAACTGGAGTAAGAACGACCTGCGCAAAGCACACATTCTTTACAATGTCGACATTGGATTAGGAGCCAACACCTGTTTGTATAGGAAGTATAGAGATCCCATCGCCACAAGTTTAGGAGGAGCCGGTAACGATTTCCCCTGGTATCGCTATGCCGATGTGTTGTTATTCCATGCCGAAGCCGAAAGCCGTGCCAATGGTGGCCCCACTGCCGCTGCGCTGGAAAGCCTGAACAAAGTACACCGCAGAGCCTACGGCTATGACGCCAACGCAGTATCTCCCGTAGACCTGGTGCTGACGGATTACGACGCCACAACCTTTGTCGACAAAGTGGTGGAGGAACGCGGCTACGAAACCATGTATGAAGGCAAACGCTGGCTCGACCTGAAGCGCCTGGGCATTGCCAAGCAACGCATCAAGGAAGTGAAAGGAATCGACGTGGCCGAGAAACACATGTCGTGGCCGATCCCGAACTCGGAGATGCTGTACAACAAGGCGCTGACAGCTGCCGACCAGAACACAGGATATTGATAAAAGAAAATAGTTAGTTGGGTTGAGATGAGCAGCGCGCGGAGGCTTGATGCATAGGGAGCCGATGCGCGCCTCATCATACTTGGCCTACTTCACTTTTTAAAAACATAACATGGCGATCAAAAGACTATTGTATGTGATCGTGGGCGTATGGCTCATGCACACCCCGGGCCTGGCACAAACAAAAATTCAGGTAGACATCTGTGTTTATGGCGGAACCTCTGCCGGTGTCATCGCGGCCTACACGGCGCAAAAGCTGGGCAAGAAGGCCGTGCTCATCGAACCTGGGAAACACCTGGGCGGGATGAGTTCGGGTGGACTAGGGTATACCGACATCGGGAACAAATATGCCATCACCGGTCTGGCCCGCGACTTCTATCGCCGTGTGGGCCGTCACTATGGAAAATTTGAACAGTGGACGTTCGAACCGCATGTGGCGGAAGATATTTTTAAGGAATACGTAAAGCAGGGATCGATCACGGTGCTCTATGAAAGCCAGCTGAAGGAAGTAAAAAAAGAAGGCAACCGCATAACGGCCATCGTCTTGGAGAACGCCGGCAATCCATCCTTACCCAACACCATCGTTGAAGCCAAGATGTTCATGGACTGCGGCTATGAAGGCGACCTCATGGCCAAGGCTGGGGTGGACTATGTGGTGGGCCGTGAAGACAACCAGGACTTCCAGGAGACCATCAACGGCATCCAGGTACAACACGGTCATCAATTTCCGGATCATGTCGACCCGTATAAGATTCCCGGAAAACCGGAGAGCGGGTTGCTTTGGGGCATCAGCAACGCATCGCTGCTTCCCGCGGGCACGGGCGACAAATCTGTCCAGGCCTACAACTATCGCATCTGTCTCTCGACCGATCCTGCAAACCAGGTGAAGATCACCCGGCCTGCCGGATATGATTCAACCCAATACGAACTCTTAGTGCGCTTGTTCCAGGCCACGCCGGAAAAACGCACGTTGAACGACTACTTCATCGTGAGTCGCATGCCCCACCAAAAAACTGACATCAACAATCGCGGTGGATTTTCGACCGACATGATTGGCATGAACCACGGCTATCCCGAAGGAAGTTATACCGAACGCCAACGCATCATAAAAGATCACGAGCGCTACACGAAGGGACTGTTGTATTTTTATGCACACGATCCGCGTGTACCCAAAGAGTTGCAAACCGAGATGCTGAAATATGGTTACCCCAAAGATGAATACACGGACAACGGCAACTGGTCACCCCAACTCTACGTGCGGGAAGCCCGTCGCATGGTGGGCAACTATGTGATGCACCAGGCGAACT
>CBIHQM010000543.1:0-3900 GCA_966211885.1 uncultured Chryseolinea sp. | reverse complement strand
ACCGGTGATGGCATAGGGCTCGAACGCGTTGTTCGCTTTCAGGTAAAGGTCCATGCCCAACACATCCGTCTTTCCAAAGAGCCGCAGGGCCGTTGCTTCGGAGATCACGACGGAGCGTGGATCACCCAACGCGGTTTGGGGATCTCCACTGATCAAGGGAAAGTCGAAGACGGAAAAGAAATTGCTGTCGGTCGCATACACCAGTTCGCTGGTGATCTCGCTTCCTTGTTTCAGTTCTGTAACATAGCCCGTAAGGCGCACAAAAGACTTCACTTCGGGCACGGCGGCGTTGAAACTAGGGCCCTGAAAGTAACCGGTGTTCCCTCCCCTGCTTTCAATACTGCCATCGGGGTTGACGCGGTTGTGGCCAATGCGATAGATGTTGGAGACGTTGGCGTGAAAGCGATCGTAGCTTAGTTCGTCGTTCGTATATAATATGATCAACATGGCGGAGGCCAGGCCGAGACTTAGCCCAATGATATTGATCGCAGAATAGATCTTGTTCCGGAGCAGGTTTCGGAGGGTGGATTTAAAATAATGCTGTAACATAATCGAGAGGGTAAAGTGATTACATAGCCTTATGTTCCCATGGCCATAAAATGTCTCCCAGGTCGGGTGGGCGCGTGGAACGTCGGGGAGATTCCCAAAACTATGCCATCCAAAAAGGGCGTGCTAATGAAGGTTATTGTGGCCTGGTTGAATGGAAAATGTTCTATAACGGACGGGTGTGGCCGCAATTGGGAATCGGCGTCATTGCATTCAGGATACCGATCAGAACGGGTAGTGACGCATGCCACCATCGACCACAGCGACCGTGCCGGTGATGTAGCGTGCGCGAGGCGACACCAGGAAAGTGGCCATGTTGGCGATGTCCTGCGGTTCACCAAAATCACCCAGCGGGATCTCGCGTTCGGCGAATTTTGTGCGCTCGTCGCTGGAGAAGACACGGCGGATATTGGCGGTATCGATGAGACCCGGTTGCAGACAGTTGACGGTGATGCCGTAGCGCCCCAGTTGTCCGGCGAGTTGCTTGGACCACACCACGATGCTCGCCTTGGCAACCGCCGACGCGTTGATCGACCGGAGCTCATAGGTGCTGGTGATGTTCAGGATCGTGCCTTGCTTGCGTTCCATCATGTGGGGCAAGAGCTGTTGCGTCAGTTGCCGGTGGCGGTCGAAGTCCAACGTCATGGCTGCGCTCCACTCCTCTTCCGGTCCGTTGACATCGAGTGGGCGGCTGCGGCCGGCGTTGTTGATCAGAATGTCAACATGGCCTAAGCGGGACAGCGCCGCCGCTGCAATCTTTTGTGGCCCCTCGGGTGCGACGAAATCCTGAACAAACACAATCGGTTCAACACCGCCCGCAGCAACGATTTCATTTTTGAGACTATTTAACAACGCTTCGTTCCTTCCTACGCCAAAGACAGTCACGCCTTCGATCGCCAATTCTTTTGCCATGGCCCGGCCAAGTCCCTGGCTGGCGCCGGTCACCACGGCTGTTTTTCCTTTCAAGTACAGATCCATAATTTTCTCCTGCTGGTTTTAAAATTTCTTCACAAGAGTAGCGACCGGCATCTGATTTTACACGTTGTAGAATTGATTGTAGGATACTATCAAATATGTAAGTAATGGCAGACAGAAAGAAAAACTCGACGTATTCCCGTAACGAGAAATGTATCATTGAATGCGACCTCACCTATGTGGTTTCCAAGATCGAGGGCCGGTGGAAACTTCAGATCCTCAGTATGCTGGAAGACAAAAAGCTACGGTTTAGTGAACTAAAGAAGGAATTTTCATTTACAACGGAACGCATGCTCACCTTGCAATTGCGGGCCCTGGAGCAGGATGGTTTGGTGAAGCGAACGGTTTATGCGGAAGTTCCTCCCCGCGTGGAGTATGAACTCACGGAGATGGCGTTGGAGCTGGGGCCTATTTTTAAACAATTGAGTGATTGGGGCAGTAAACACCGGAGTCTAACGAAGAAAGAGTTAGTCTAAGAAAGGATTTCAATTCATTTCATTCGGGACAACAGCGCTCGAAAACTTCTTCCCTACACGTTCATGTGGCCGCAAAAAAAATCATTTCGTCTGTCGACCCATTTAACCGCGTGATCCGGTCATGAACCCCTGAACAATCGTTTGAGGTGAGGCAACAAACTTTTTTGCTATTTTTAGGGACCCCCCGGAAGAGCCACGGCTTTGTCGCGACCATCCCAGTCTAGCGATCGCGGCCCCGTCAGTACCAGGGAGGATGGAGCAATAGCTGTGAAAGAAAACCTGGAAGAGGACCTGATTCGTCGGATAAATGATGGTGACGAGCGAGCCTTTAAGCTCGTGTTCGATCTCTATTACCGTCCCCTCACGTTGTTCGCCTTGAAGTATGTACGCGAAGTGGAAGACGCCAAGGAAATAGTACAAGAATTCTTTGTACGCATGTGGTCGAAACGCGACACGCTCGAAATCAGGTTTTCGCTGCGCATCTATTTATACCGCAGCGTGCGGAATGCCTGTCTCAACTTTATTGCTTCCGGCAAAGTGGAGAAGAAACGGATGATGGGGTATGAACATCCCCAGGTCTCGAACGATAACGCCCTGGAGCACATGATGGCTGCCGAGCAGGAAGAACTCCTGATGCGGGCCATCGACAACCTTCCGGAAAAGTGCCGCCAGATCTTTGTCATGAGCCGCATGAACCGGCTTTCGCACCAGGCCATCGCCACACAGCTAAACCTCTCCGTGAAAACGGTGGAGGCTCAAATCTCGATAGCCCTGAAACGGTTGGCGGAATGGATCATCACCCTTGTCATGTTTTTTTGCGACTAGAACCCACCCGCCCTTTAAAACCCGGGCCACTTCCTGTGCATAGTTAAAAAAATTAAAAAAAATTCAGTTCTCGTTTAAGGGGTCCCCTTCCATTTTCTGTCTGTACGGTAATTCAAGCGGAATTTTACCTAATGGCTTTCTATGGATAGAATTTTTACGGTCTCTCTTTTTCGCGTTTTCAGGTTTAGGATTGGCGGTGAACTCCGGAAGGGCCTCCTGGTGATGGCCCTGTGGTCTGTCATGTTTCAGGCCCAGGCACAAGACCCAACCTTTTACGAAACGTTCGACAGCACACCCATGGATGAGGTGCCCGAGGGATGGCGGACATATTCGCTCAATGGCGACCGTGGCAATAACTGGGTGCGCTCGGTGTATGGCTTTTTTGGTCCCAAGGTGATGACCAGCGGCGTGGAATATGCGTTGCCCGGAAAAATAGATGAAGATTGGCTTGTCACGCCACAGATCACGCCCCAGGAAAACGACTTTTTGATCTTTGATTCGGGACAGGAATTTGTGAATGACGATTGGGGCTCGACCTTCGAGATCTGGATCTCGACCAAGACCGACAACCGCGCCGACTTCACCGAGTTATTAAAGAGCTACACGGAGCCTGAATTCCCAGGCTACTTATATTCCGAGCGCCTGCTGCTCGATCTTTCCGCTTACCAGGACACACCCATTTACATCGCCTTTGTCCATAAAAATCCCGTGACGGGCGAGTCCACAGATCCCGACAATCCCGAGCCGCCGGTAGAGAACTGGTACCTCGACAATGTTTGGGTGAGGCCGGTGCAGCCGTTGGATTATAGTGCGGGAGAAATATTCGGTTCGTTCGATAATGTGATCCGTGTGGTGCAGTCGCGCACGACGGTGATCATCAGTGTAGTCGTGCGCACAGCGGGTGACAACGGCAGCGCAGACATTTCTGCGCTCAGCTTCACCACAGCCGAATCTTCGCCAAAGGTTAAAATTAAAGAGGCAACCCTTTACACAACCTACGGAGATTCTTTTCTTTCGACCAATGATGACACTGGTGAGGTTAATGCCGACATGTTCGGGTCCGTTGCCGACCCGGGAA
>CBIHQM010000542.1:0-3917 GCA_966211885.1 uncultured Chryseolinea sp. | reverse complement strand
AGGGTGGTGGGCAGAAAGTTTTTGTTCTCGTTGTCGGTGTACGACAGCTTTGCACCGATGTTGGTGATGGTCGCTCCCAACGACAAAGTGGAGTTAGGATGGCGTTTTAAGGGTGTCGTGTAATACGCGCCGATGTCGGCCGCCACGCTGCGGCCGGGTTTGGCGTCGATGCCGGCAAAAGCGCCGGTGAGGTTCGAATAGATGTAACGACCTGTGATGCCCATGCTGAATTTTTCAGAGAGCAAACGGGAATACGTACCATCGATGGCGAACTCGCGCGGATTGAAATCGCCCAGCGGGTTGTTGTTGGCGTCGCGGAAGCTGATGTCGCCGAGGTTGAAATATTTTATCGATGCCGAGATGGCCTGCTCGCGGGTGATCTTATAGAAACCCGACAGATAGGAGATCGACATGTCGTTCACAATCTTCCCCAGCCAGGGTGTGTAGGAGATCGTTCCCCCGTATTTTTTGTCGATATGCACCAGCTTGCCGGCATTCCAATACGACGAGTTGGCGTCGGCCGAAGTCGCAACGCCGGCATCACCCAGGGCGGCATGACGCGCATCCGGGGAGATGGTGAGGAAGGGAACAGCTGTGGTGATGGCATTTTGGGCGCCAATGAGGTCGCCGGGGGATACTGTGCCTTGGGAAAATGAGTGCTGAACTCCGATCAATACAAAGCTCAAAAGGAGGAATACGCGATAATGCATCAAGTTTTTTTTCAAAGGTCCAAAGATAATTAATTCACCACAATAAGTTTTGTAACGCGCTCACTTTTAGAGCCATTGGTTACTGAACGAACAGCCAAACGGGCTAAGTATACCCCCGCAACAAGTTTTTTGCCGTCCGCGCCCCATGCATTGATTTCCATCAAATCGACCTGATAGGGGCTTGAAGGTATGGAAAAGTTGTATGCCATCATTTGTTGGCCTGTAATATTGTAAATATACAATTGGGCCTCCAGGTCGTCCCCAGAGCGGTTATGGGTGAAAAAGATGTGACTTTCTCCCTGGAATGGGTTGGGCGCATTGCTCAGGGATTCGATAATCAGTGATTTTCCATCCGTCACTATGAATGTAATAACCGATTGGGCCGGATTGTTATAGGTATCCCAAACTTTTACCGTGATCGTGTGTTTCCCGGGCGCCAGGCCATTAATCGGGAAATTCACCCATCCCCGGGTAAAATCGTCCGTGTCGGCCTCGTAATAGTCGCTCAGGGCGTAGACCTGCACGTCGTCGTCCAGCACGCCCGTCAGGGTGTTGCCGATGCCATAGGTGGAGGTGTTGATCCCGCTGGCGTCGTGGAGCCTCACCAGCAGGCTCGTATTGGGAAGTACCATGCCGCCGTTCACAAAGGTGGTGTCGCCCATAAAAAGGCGTATTTCCGGGGGCGTGTTGTCGGGCGCAAAGCTTTTTTCGCTTCCGCCGACCGGTGTCGACAAGGCTCCGGCCGCGTCCTCCATGTGGCTGGAATCGGAGGCATAGAAACTGAGTTTCCCGGCACCCACTTCATAAGCAATATTTTTGGGCACCACAAACTTCATCGAGAACAATCCATCCTTCACGGTGGCTTTGCCACGGAAAAGCACGTTGCTCCATTCTTTGAAATGAAAGGGAGGATTGTTTTTTCCGATGGTCACCGACTCGCTTTGCTTGTCATACAACGTGGCGTGTAGCGTCCCGTTGAAAGCGGGGATCAACACGCCATTCCCATCCTGCACTTCTCCCGAAATGGTCACGACCGAAAGGGCTTTCAAGGTGTCGGCGCCGGAGGCGACCTCGGGTTTGGCGGCGGCAACGATGTTGGGTGTGATGGCCAGCGTCATGCCGGGATCGGCCAACAACGAAAAATTGCGATTGAACACGCCGCTGGTACTCTGGTTTTTTGTCTTGCGAAACACTTCACCCAGCGTGGGGATCTGGCCCGACTCTTTTTGAAGAAGATTGGTGTAGAAGGATTTGTTCAATTCAAAGTTGGTGTCCGATTTCACCGGCCGCGAAGTGGTGACGAGTCCCACCGTGCCACCGTCAGGCTGAAGCACACTAATTTCGGCGCTCGAAGGGTCCGGGCTGTCTTGCCGTCCAAATTCACAAGTGGCGGTAATGAGAAAGGGATAGAGCTTATTTTTCAACGTGCGAATGTCGATGTCGGTAAACACTTTTTCATCCGCCCAAAGTTTCTCACTGCCGTGACCGGTGTAATTGATGATAAGCGTGCCCCGATTGAAGTCGCGGACAATGGCGTCGTTCACTTCCGGGATAGCCTCACCGTTGGGCTTCACGGTTTTGGTATACGTGCCCAGAAAGATCTTATGCGTATCGAATTGAGGATTCCCCGTTTCGATGGTGGTGCTCATCACGTCGGCTTGCGATTGGTGTATGGACGTGAACCCGTCGGAGAGGCTTCCATCGTCGGCCACGAACACGATGTCCTTGCGCCAGCGGCCCAGGCTTTTCCTGTTGGTGTCGTAGTCAATGATCTTCGTCACCACGTGGGAAGCTTCCTCCAGTGTTTTGGCGGGGATGCGGCCTACGCCGATGTCGAGGGTTTCGGCATGCGCCGGATCTTCGCCCCAACCCCCTTCGCCCGGTTCCAGCAGGGCGTAGAAGTCGTCGGAGGAATAGGTCTCCAACGGCGACAGCGAATTGCGCGCCTCATAGGTGGGCACAAAATTCGTGTTGTTCGAGAGCCGGTCTTTGTAGTCATAGGAACCTTTCCCCACAAAGACCACGGCCTTGAGTTGGGTTGGTCCCGCCTCGTATTTGCGCCGGATAAAATCGCGGATGGCGCTCACATCCTGACGGCCGGAGGAGAACTCGTTAAAGATCTGTTCGGGGGTTACCACCAAGGTTGACCATTGATTGTGCTGTCCCCGGTGTGCCGCCAGCCGCTGAGCCTCGCTCATAAAATCGGGATGCGTGATCACGATGTAATTCACGGGAGAAGGCGTGCCCACATTTTGATTCGCGACTTTGCCCTCAAGCGCCGGAGCGGGAGCATTGGCATTGAAGACGATGTAGTCATGCAATACATCACTCGCAGCCGAAAATTGTGCGCTTCCATCCTGTATAGTGAAAGCTTGTTGCTGCACGTTCAGCGGATTCGTGATGTCCCACACTCGATGATCTGTGGTGGCTGCGGCAACGTGATATTGCGATACCGGTTGGTCCAGGCTGGTAGGAGAAACAAAAAAAGTCTGGTCGCCATACACCGCCAGGTTGCGGGTGAAGTTCAACAGGAAGAAATCAAGAAATCCAACCGAACGAGTTCCCCCGCCCTTGACGTACTGATACGTGAGGGTTTGCGTAGTCTGCCCGACGGCCCCGGCGGTGGAAGCATTCAAGGTCAACGTGTCGAGGCGTACGGCCCCTTTCACAGCGTAAGTCGAATTGGTGATGGCGGAGACATTTTGTTCACCTGCCGGTGTACTGTTCAGTGAGATCTTAAACGTCGACCCGTTGCCATCATAACATTGCGCCATCACGTCCGACACGATCTTGACGTTGGAGTTTTCAACCACGCCGGCAATGTCCGATTTGAAACTATACGATGTGGTGAGATCAAACCGTTCACCAAACCATTGACGGCCGGATTCCAATTCGTTGTAGTCTTCCAACTCGTGATAAACAAAATCGTCATACTGTTGAATCACCGGAAAATTTCCAGCCACGCTTTCCACGGTCGGGATACGCGCCGGGCTACTGCCACTGGCCACGGTGATAAAATAAAAATTCTTTTTGCTATAAAGATTGCTTTGGTAAGCGAACACCTGGCGTTGTGCGTCGTAGTGCACGGCGTCCGGTCCTTCGGCGTAAAAAAGGATGTAGTCGTTTTTGTCGAACACGCCATCGCCCTCTCCGTCGATGTAGATGGCGTTTTCCTGCAGCGTATTAAAACGGGGGGCATCGTTTTCC
>CBIHQM010000541.1:0-3925 GCA_966211885.1 uncultured Chryseolinea sp. | reverse complement strand
ACCGCGACCCGTTGAATTATTACGTCACCATTTTCGGAGATCCCTCCGGCAGCGCGCCGTGGGGCTGGCGCTTCGAAGGCCACCACATCGCCCTTAATTTTTCTACCGCAAACAACCGCATCGAATCCTCCACACCATCCTTCTTTGGATCGAACCCCGGCATCGTGCGCGAAGGCCCCGAAAGAGGCAAGCAAGTGTTGAAAGACGAGACCAGCCTCGGCTTCACCCTCATCAATTCCCTTTCTGATCCACAACGCAAGGAAGCCATGATCTCCGAAGCCGCCCTGTCCGAGATCGTATCGTTCGACAAACGCAAAGCAGAACCTCTCGATCCGAAAGGCCTCCCCTACACCTCGATGACCGAATCGCAAAAGAACACCTTCCTCAAATTGCTGGACGTGTATGTGAAGAATTACGAACTGGGATTTTCCGACAAACTGATGGCCAAAATAAAAAAGGCCGGCATCGAAAATCTCTCGTTCGCCTGGGCCGGCAGCTTGCAGCCGGGAGCGGGCCACTACTACCGCATCCAAGGCCCCATGTTGCTGATCGAATATGACAACACGCAAACCAATGCCAACCACGTCCACACCGTGGTGCGCGACCTGACCAATGATTTTGGTGAAGACATTTTGCGTGAGCACTATCAACGCGAACACTCGAAAAACTGAGCGATAAACGCTTGCGACCATCCTAAATCAACATGCCACCGCCGGGCGCTTTGCAGAAAGCGGACAAAAACCTTTTTCCTAGAATTCAATTTTTTATCTTGGGTCAACCTTAACCCATTAACCTAATGTTGAACCCTATGAGAAGGAAACTATTTTTTCTGCTGCTTGCGCTCTGGGCGGCGGGCGGTGCATTCGCCCAATCCAAGAAAGTCAATCCCAACAAAGACGCCGTAATGAAGTCGGTAGAGAAACACCAGCAGGAGCTGATAAAGCTCAGCGACGAGGTGTGGGCCTATGCAGAAACCGCGCTCAAAGAAGAAAAATCAGCGAAGGCCCTCGCCGACTATGCCGAGGCCCAAGGGTTCCAGGTGAAACGCGGCGTGGCAGGAATGCCCACGGCCTTCACAGCCGAATTTGGTTCGGGAAAACCCGTCATCGGCATCATGGGCGAATTTGACGCCCTGCCCGGCATCTCACAAAAAGCACAACCCGAAAAAGAACCTCTTATGAAAGGCGCACCCGGCCATGGCTGTGGTCACAACCTGTTTGGCGCGGGAAGTCTTGGTGCCGCGGTGGCTATAAAAGAACAGATCCAGCAAGGCAAGTTGAAAGGCACCGTGCGATTCTACGGAACACCCGCAGAGGAGTCGGTGGGTGGAAAGATCTACATGGCACGCGAAGGATTATTTTCCGACGTCGACATCTGCCTCGATTGGCACCCCGATGTGGAGATCGCGGCCAACATGCAAAGCTCCCAAGCCATGGTCGATTTCATTATCGAATTTAAAGGCAAAGCAGCGCATGCCGCCGGCGATCCATGGAATGGCCGCAGCGCCGTAGACGGCCTCGAGCTTTTCCTCGATGGTGTGAACATGATGCGCGAGCACGTGAAGCCCTCCGTGCGCATGCATTATGTGATCACGGCGGGAGGCGACGTGCCCAACGTAGTGCCCGAATATGCCAAGGCCTGGATGTGGATCAGGGACTCGAAACGCGAAGGCGTGGAGGATGTGTTTGCGCGCGTGAGAGAAGCTGCCAAAGGCGCAGGCCTCATGGCCGGCGTTGAGTCAAAGATCACCGTGATCGGTGGCGACTATGAATTGCTGGTGAACAAGAAAGGCGCCGAAGCTTTGCAGAAAAACATGGAGATACTCGGTCCTATAAAATATACCGACGAAGAAATTGCTTTCGCCAAAAAGATCCAGGAGGTGAGCACAGGCAAACAAACAGGCCTCGATGGTGCCATCCACCCGCTGAAAGAAACAAAAGAAAACCCGGACGGCGGCTCTACTGATGTGGGTGACATTAGCTGGATCGTTCCAGAGATCACGGCCTTAGTTACAACGGCACCCGCCAATGCTCCGTGGCACTCGTGGGCAGTGGTAGCGTGTGGTGGCATGTCCATTGGTCACAAAGGCATGGTGTTCGCCGCGAAATCGCTGGCCATGACCATGGTCGATCTCTTTGAAAACGAGACCCTGCGAAAAGACATGCGAACCGAATTTGAAACCCGGCGCAATGGACATATCTATAAAGCCTACATCCCTGAAGGACCGCCGCCGATACCGGCAAAAGAATAATACAAATTGAAACTTGACGAACAGAAACGCTGGTGCTGTGTGTGGCGCAAATCAAGCCACATAGAGCACCAGCCCTTTTAGATACTCACCCTCGGGATGAAAAATAGAGACGGGATGGTCGGCGGGCTGGGCCAGGTGATACAACACTTTGATCTGTCTTCCCGCTTGAATGGCCGCCGACACAATCGTGTCGTAAAACAATTGACGGTCCACCACCTGCGAACAAGAGAACGTGAACAGGATGCCATTGCTCTTGATCGCCTTCATCGCTTCCATGTTAAGTCGCTGATAGCCCTTCACGGCCTGGTGACGCGCGTCGCGATGTTTGGCAAAAGCGGGTGGATCGAGAATGATCACGTCGTACTGGCCCTGCTTGTCCTTGAGAAAGTCGAAGGTGTCTTCCGCATAGCTGGTGTGGTAGTTGGAATTGAACCCGTTCAGGTCGATGTTCTTCCGCGTGAGCGCGACTGCTTTTTCGGACGCGTCTACAGAGTGCACGAGCGCTGCGCCGGCTTGCAGCGCATAAACAGAGAACCCGCCGGTGTAACAAAACGTGTTGAGCACGTGCTTGCCTTTTGAAAAATCACCCAGCAGTTTCCGGTTTTCGCGTTGGTCCAGAAAAAATCCGGTCTTCTGTCCTTCCTCCCAATCGATAAAAAATTTATTGCCATGTTCGGTAATCACGTGCGGCACGGCCGTCATCCCGAAAAGATATTCGTCCTGGTCGGCGCTGCGCATTTTTCCGGGCAGTGTCGATTGACTTTTGTAGTACACGGTCTTCAGGCCTTCCCCCAGGACCTGTTGCAACGCCTCCGAAATGGCATGCCGGTCGATGTGCATGCCCACGGAGTGTGCCTGCATGATGGCCACGCTGTCGTATAAGTCGATGATGAGGCCGGGCAGCCCGTCGCCTTCGCCGTGGATGAGGCGAAAGGCGTTGATCGAGGAGGCAGGAAGACCGGCGGCGGCCCGCAGCGTGACGGCGGCGCGGAGCTTGTCGACCCAAAAATGTTGTGAAGGTGTCTCCGTCTCCTGCGAAAGCATGCGCACGGCAATGCTTCCGTTTTGATAATGACCAAACCCCAGCACTTTGCCTTTATAGCTTTTCACTTCTACCCAACCGCCATCTTCCACAGCCCCCTCCAGGGTCTGGATGGCACCGGAAAATATCCACGGGTGAAACCGCTCGATGGAGTGCTCTTTGCCTTTTTTAAGCGTAATCTTTCCCTGAATGATCATGGTAGCGTGTCTATCAGGGGGCAAAAGTATCTAAAAAAGATGTACGGGCGGGATTTAATCGTTGGGGGACAGGTAAAACCAGAGGACCACGATCACAAAGGAAACGAACCAGAAAATGAGCATAAAACGAAGGCGTTTCAATTTGCGTCTTTGGTGATCTTTGTCATCACCGTGCGAAGGATGGGTGGTACGGTATAGGTCTTCCATAACTCCGATTACGGTATGACCGCTACTAAGTTTTGTGTTGTGACATCGTTTTTCCGAAAACGTTAGCTAAACCAACATAAATACCGAAATAGGGGTGATAATTATTTCACCCTAACGAATGTGTAGTAAATCGATTTGCCACAACCTTCGATCGTCGCCTCCAACCTTTCTTCTTCTTGTTTCGTCACGCGATTGTAGCGTAATTACTTTGTGAAATCATGTGTGGGA
>CBIHQM010000540.1:0-3950 GCA_966211885.1 uncultured Chryseolinea sp. | reverse complement strand
ATGTCGCAGGCACGAGCTTTTTAAATACCTACGCCCGTAGTTCAAGACATCCCGAATTCCGAGAGCACCAAAACTGGATAACTCACCCTGGCAAAAAAGCACAATACCAAGAAGCAGCCCATCGGTATGGCCGGGGCGAGCTCCAGGGGCGTACTCTGATGCCCTTTGAAATGGTGTACCCTGATGCCCTTGAAGCTAGCGATGAAGTGCATTAGCAGCCTACTCCGTAACTGAATAACCCTGGCCTTTAGGCCAGGGTTAACGCGCCTCACTCCTCCGGGGCTTTAGCCCCGACGGCTCTATGACAGTGGCAGACCTATGCGAGCTGCAGACTTTCCTACTTGATATTGATCGCATAGTATGACACACCATATCCCCCCCACACCCCCAGCGCATTATCGCCGTCGATGTTGGAAATGATCTTGTTACCAGAAGACGAAAACGGGTTCCCCACCACATAGAGCTCCCGTTCAACCGTGCGCCAGAAATCGAAATGGGCCCTGTCCATCGAGCAAAGCTTGACCCGCACACTGTCTCCCCGTTTGAAATAAAGGTCGTCGATGACATTGGTGAAATTCTCCGGGCCGCGCAGCAGCGTAAAGGTGAATTGCTGCCCATTGAAATATTGATCGCCCACCGCCGACAGGTAAACCGGGATAAACCGGTCGTCTTCGTTGAGGCGTTGCGTGAACACGCGATAATAATTGGCCACCGCTGCATCGTCGGTGATCTGGCCATACACATAGCCGAGCGAATCTTTGCCCGGAGCCAGTTCGAACCAGAGTTTGTCGAATTGGGCAGGCGGCGGAATGGTGGTCGACGCCGTGTAGCGCTTGCCCTTCACCTCTACAGTAAGAGAATACGTCTTTCCGGTCTCTCCCTTTAGCGATGTGCCCTGGTAGATATACGGTGGAAAGAAATTGTCGTCGCGTTTCAGCGTGAGGATCTCCTCGTTCACGCCGTCGCTCACCGTCACCTTGGCCGTGGACACGATCAGGTCGCGGATGTTGGCCGAGTCGATGTTCATGAAATAGGAAGCGCTGTTGCTGAGCACCACGCGCGGAAAGCCACCGCTTTCGATGGAGCCATCGATCACCAACTTGGGTTCGTAGGTGGTTTGGTCCAGCTCGGGTTCCGGCACACAGGCCAGGAGCAGTACGACGGGTAGCATCAAAAGAACTAGTCTATGCATGGCTCAGAACTTTAAGCGGTACGTGAAGGCCGGAATGATGGGGAACAGCGAAACCTGCTTGATGCTGGTGTGCAGTTCGAGGTTTTCCAAATTGCCTTCGGTTTCGAAATAGATGTAATAGGGATTCTTGCGGCTGTACACATTGTAGATGGAAAAGATCCAATACGATTCCCAGCGCGCGCTCTTGTGTGCCGCATAGGTCACGGCCAGGTCAAGCCGGTGATAGGCAGGCATGCGAAACGAATTCCGTGCGCCATACTCGTTGATCACATTGCCCTGGATCACATACCGCGCCACGGGCAAGTTCAGGGCATTGCCGGTCCCATAAACAAACACACAAGAGAATGTCCATCGCGGTGAGTATTCAAAGTTGCCCAGCACCGAAAGGTCGTGGAGCCGGTCATACTTCGCTGCAAAGGGTTTGCCATTGTTCAGGTCGTCGAATTGACGTGTGGTATGCGACAGGGTGTACGACACCTGGCCGTTCAGACGGCCCTTCGGCTTTTTGATGGAAAACTCACTGCCATACGAGGTGCCGCGTCCAAACACAAAGTTGTCGTCGAAGTTGTAGCCCTTGCTGTAGCCGATCACCACCCCTTCCCGATATTCGATCTGCCGCTGCATGGCCTTGTAATAAACCACCACCGATGTTTCGATCCGGTTGTCGCTGAAATTGCGGAAATAGCCCGCCGAAAATTGATGCGCCGTCTGCGGCTTGATCACCGCCGAACTGGGCACCCAGATGTCCAATGGCAACGACACCGACGACAGTGGCGCCATGTGCATATACTGCGCAGTTTTATCATAGGAAACCTTGATCGACGACGAAGCCGTCAGGCTATACCGCAGCGCTGCACGCGGCTCGATGTTCGCATAGTTCTGGATGCGTTTGTGCTTGCCGTACGTGATCGTATCCAGGATCTGAAAGTTGTCGTCTTCGATATACCGCGTAAACGGGCCAAGCTGACTGTAACCCGACAACCGGACCCCCACACTAAGTTCGGCACGTTCACTCAGCGTGACCTTATCATTGAAATACAATGTCGCTTCGTCGGCTTTGAGTTTCAGCGGCGGGCCCACATTGAGCGAAACATCATCGCTCGAAGCGCTCACGTTGTTCGGCCGCAGGGAATGCCGTGTGTAGGTGAGCCCCCACGCCAGATCGTGTCTGTTTTTTTGGAGACCGAATTGATAGGTGAAACCAACGTCGTTGATATCGGAAACAATGTCGAAGGCATACGAACTGATGTTGGCGCCAAAACCCATGTCATAGCCCGAAGCCTGCACAGACAACTCCGTGAAAAGGCGATCGCCAGTATGTTGCCACGTTACCGACGCTGTTTTGTTTTTCCAGGTAATCGCATTCGAAAAACTGGAACTGGTGTTGTAGTTAAAGTCGTCGGCGCCATAATAAGCCCGCACGCTTAAGCGGTCGCGTCGCGAAAGACGGTAGTCGAAGTTTACGTTGAGGTCGTAAAAATAATAATCGATGTTCCGCTTCAGCACCCCGAGTTCGTGCAGGCCACGGGCAAAAAGATCGACATACGTTCGGCGGGCAGCAACGAGAAACGACCCCTTGTTCTTTTTCACCGGCCCCTCCACCAAGGCCGTTGCCGCCACCAGGCCGATACTCCCCTCACCCTTCAGCTCCTGGTCGTTACCGCTTCGCGTCGTCACGCGGGTGATGGACGACAAGCGGCCTCCGTAATACGAAGGGATCCCCCCTTTATACATATCCAGTCCCTGAACAGCGGTCCCGTTAAAGATCGAGAAGAATCCAAACAAGTGGCTGGGATTGTACACCGTAGAATGATCCAACAGCATCAGGTTCTGATCCACCGCACCACCGCGCACGTAAAAGCCCGTACTTCCCTCCCCCGAGGTTTGCACACCCGGCATCAGCTGCAGGATCCGGATGGGATCCACCTCGCCTAGCAGGTAGGGCAATTTTTCAATGTCTTTGCGCTGCAGCGAGATGAGCCCTGTTTCGGTTTGGGTCACGGCCTGGTCGGCAGCTTTGTCGGCCACCACCACCTCCGTGAGGGTCGTGCTTTCGGGGATTAGTGTGATGCGGTGGACTTGTGATGCGGGTATACTCACCGTGATGGTATCGTGCTTGTAACCGATAAAAGAAAACACCACCCGATATCGCCCCGGCGGAACGGCAAGCTGGAAAAATCCGGCCGTATCGGTGGCAGCGCCTTTGTTAAGCGTTTGAATGAAGAGCGTACATCCGGGAAGCGCCGACCCCGTGACGGCATCGTGAACGTAGCCGGAAAGCATATTGTCTTGTGCCCGCGCCAGGAGAGCCAGCGACAATAGCATGAAGATGATGACTACTTTTTGAGAGGGTGAACGCACTTTTGAGAAACGGGTCTGAAACAAAACTCAAATATACCCTCAAGACCTCATCCACAGGCTCCAATTTGAGCCACAATATTACATCTGTCCAACTAATGCGACCGACACCGGTACGGCACCTGCCGGGATTGGAGGCCTTGGATCGGTTAGCTTTTTATACTTTTGAATGACGTGGGGCCGAGTATTCATTGACTAAATCCACAGCCTTTTCTTCACTGACTTGCAGATGCCACTCATTTTTAGGCATCACCGCCACGATAGGTCCCATTTTGCAACGGTCGGTGCACCCGGTCTTGATAACCTGGACCTGTCGCTTAAGGTGGCGGTGCTTTACCTCTGCCTTCATCTGCTTATATAAATGCTTTCCGCCCAGCTTTTTACATTTGCTTACACAGCA
>CBIHQM010000539.1:0-3952 GCA_966211885.1 uncultured Chryseolinea sp. | reverse complement strand
ATTGGGCCGAAACCGGCGAGCGCTTGATTGCAGCAGCAAAGACGGCCGGCATCAAAATAACCCTGGTGCCTGTATTTTATCAAAAAGGAAATTTCGGAGAACCGCCTCAACCCCGGCAGCGCCGTTTTATTTCGGCGACACTCGACGACTACCTTCACCTGCTCGACGACTCCGCGGCCGCCGTAAAAAACGACGAAAATGCAAAGCTTGGATTTGGCGTGCATTCGCTTCGTGCCGTGAATGCGGAAGATGTGATCAATACTTTCAAAGACGGACCGACCAACATCCCCTTCCATCTTCACGCCGCAGAACAACGCAAGGAAGTTTCCGATTGCGAGGCCTATCTGAAAAAACGCCCGGTGCAATGGCTCACGGAAAATCTTCCGCTGAACGAACGCTTTCACATCGTTCACTGCACGCACATGAACGATGAAGAGGTCTTGGCACTGGCTAGGTCCGGCGCGCAGGTGGTGTTGTGCCCTGGCACAGAGGGCAATCTTGGGGATGGCATTTTCAGATTGACCGACTACGCGCGCGCCGGTGGAAACTGGTCTATTGGCACCGACAGCCACATCAGCCTAAACCCGCTGGAAGATCTGCGTTGGATGGACTATGCCCAACGGCTCACCACCCACCAACGCAACACGTTTGACGACGGTGCAACAAAGCTGGTGACAAAAATGCTGGAAGGTGGCCGCCGCGCCATGACCACGTCGCCCGTAAAAGATTTCTTCGCGCTACACGCTCCTTTCGACGCGGCGGTCTTTGACGCAGCGAATCCTTATCTGGAACGACCACTGGAACATATGCTACCCTCCATTTTATACACCAGCGATGCATCCGCCCTTTTAGGCACCTTGGTGAACGGAAAATGGCGCGTAAAAAATCACGTCCATTTGCAGCAGGAGAGCATACGCGCCCCCTTTCGCGAAGCCATGAAAAACCTTTCTTTTTAGTTCAACAGGCCGCTTTTTCATCCTGGCGCGCGAATCCGCAAATGCGGCGGTTGGTTTTCCTGGAAGGCTTCCCGGCACACCCGCATATTGTTATATTTGCCACCCACACGAAACGACGGAGAATGCTTTTTGATGATGCGTTTGATCAACCCAAACCAGCGGTGCGCCCCACGCTGCCCGTGGGTACGGTGATCGACTACGAGATTGGTTTTTTATTCAACTTTGCTTCCGGAAAATCCACGCGCTTTGACCTGGAGCCGGTGCTCCTTTTTAAAAGAGGACCCTATACCGAATACAAAAGAATTTCCCTGCAATCGGACCGCGCGCTGGCTTACCTGCAGCCGCTGGACGATGCACTATACAAAGACTTCCTGACCTTTTCGGACGACCGCCTGTTGGATTGGATGACCAATACCGGCAACCGGTTCATCCGGAATCATTCCGGCACCTGGGCCCATGTTTCGGCCAAGGAGTTGGTGAACCTGCGCAAGCACTACCGCGACCTGTTGGAAAAACTTTGGCCGGCATTAAATGCCTGGCCCAATCTATTCATTCTAAAAGCGGGACGCTTCAACAACAATCAACAACAATTCGTCAAGCTAGGCAACGAGGTGGCTATACGGTTCACGGCCGATCGCAAAGGCGATACGATCGTGTTAAACCTCGTGCTGGCCCTGGACGGTCGCGTATCGCCCCTGAACCTTTTGGGTGGATTTTTGCTGGAAAAAGACGGCCTGCTCTACCTGCCCCCCGACGCGCAGACCCTGGCGTGGATCGACACGTTCAAAAAAGGAGCACTTTCGTTTCCGCTATCCATCAAAAAAGAAGTCGTCACGAAATACATTCTTCCGTGGCTGGACAAGTACCCGGTGGCCATCGATGACAAATTGAACATTGCCATCACCACACCGGAACAACAGCCAGGCGTTTTTCTCAGCGAATTGAACGAGAGCAACCTGATGATCCGCCCGCAATTCCTCTACGCGGAAACACCCATCGACTACAGTGAAGAGCGTTTCGTGGTGACCGAGGAGGGTGAGGCCATCAAGATCATTCGCCGCAACAAGGAACAGGAGAAAGGGCTTTACGAATATTTGCGCACGCTTCACAATTCCTTTAAGAACCAGCGAAACAACCTTTACTACTATCTTCCCTTTGATGAAGTGATGAAGCGTGGATGGTTCATCACCATGATGCGCAAAGTGCAGGACCAGGGCTATGGCGTTCATGGGTTGCATGAGTTGCAGAAATTCAGATACACCACGCATATTCCAAAGTTTACGATCTCGGCTTCTTCACAACCCGATGGATTCGATTTGAAAGTGACCATCCAGTGGGGGGAACATACGGTGAGCCTGAAGGAAATCCGCCACGCCATCCTGAACCGGCAGGACACCATCATGCTGGAGGATGGAACGTTGGGCCATATCCCGGAAGAATGGATCAGTCAATACAGCCTGCTGTTGCGCACCGGCACGGAAGAGAACGGCACACTGAAAGTGAGCAAGCTGCACTACACACTGCTGGAAGACATTCTGGATAAAATAGACGACAACACCGTCCAGCAGGACATCGAAGCGCGCAAACAAAAACTCCTGAAATACGACGACATTCAAAAAGTGCCGTTGTCCACTGAAATAAAAGCGTCGTTGCGGCCCTACCAGTTGTCGGGCTTTCACTGGTTGCAGGCGTTGGATGAGTTGAGTTGGGGTGGTTGCCTGGCCGACGACATGGGCTTGGGGAAAACACTGCAGACCATTTCCTTTCTACAATTTGTAAAAGAAAAATATCCCGGTAGCACCCAACTGGTGGTGTGTCCCACATCATTGATCTTTAACTGGGAAAATGAATTGCAAAAATTTTGTCCCAGCATAAAATTTCACACACACTACGGTCTGCAACGCAGTTTCACCGAAACACACTTTGCCGACTACGATGTGGTGCTCACCACCTATGGCGTCGTGCGCAACGACCTCGATGATCTGACAGGCTTCTTATGGCAATACATTATCCTGGACGAGAGCCAGGCCATAAAAAATCCTGACGCCCGGGTAACGAAAGCGGTGATCCAATTGCAGGCGGTGAATCGCGTTATTCTGAGCGGAACGCCCATTCAAAACAATACGTCGGATCTCTTTGCACAATTTAATTTTCTGAATCCCGGTCTGTTGGGGACACGCGATTTTTTTAACCGTGAGTTTGCCATTCCCATCGATAAACTGGGCAGCAAAGAAAAAACAACCTACTTAAGAAAACTCATCAACCCCTTCACCCTGCGCCGGACCAAGGAACAGGTGGCCAAGGACCTGCCCGACAAAACCGTGATGGTGCTCTGGTGCACCATGGAAGCCGAGCAACGCCGCATCTACAACGACTACCGCGATCGTTACAAGAGCACGCTCATGAAGCGGATCGATGAAGAAGGATTGGGTAAATCGGGGGTATACGTTTTGGAAGGTCTGCTCAGACTCCGCCAGATCTGCGATCACCCGGCATTGGTTGAGAAATCGGAGGAGCCCGTAAAACCTTCCGTGAAAATCGAAGAACTGACCCGCGAAATGCGGGAGAATGCTGGTGATCACAAATTCCTCGTCTTCTCACAATTCACGGAAATGCTGCACCTGATCCGCGACGAATTTGAAGCGGCCGGCATTTCTTACTGCTACCTGGATGGAAGCACTTCGCTGAACAATCGCCGGGAACAGGTGGAGAAATTTCAATCCGACAGCACGATCAAAGCGTTTCTCATCTCTCTCAAAGCCGGCGGCGTAGGGCTCAACCTCACCGTGGCCGACTATGTATACCTCGTCGATCCGTGGTGGAACCCGGCGTCCGAGCAACAAGCCATCGACCGTGCGCACCGCATTGGGCAAACGCGGAAAGTGTTTGCTTATAAAATGATCTGCAAGGATACGGTGGAGGAAAAAATTCTTCAGCTGCAGGAACGCAAGAAAATGTTGGCCGATGATCTGATCCAGGAAGATTCCGGTTTTGTA
>CBIHQM010000538.1:0-3968 GCA_966211885.1 uncultured Chryseolinea sp. | reverse complement strand
TTTTTTCGTAGGGTCCATTCTCCAGGCCGACGAGTTGTCGATCACGGTCGTGCCTGCAGCGGCATATTTAGGTGCCCATTCCAGCGAGGTGCCTCCACCGGCCGAGAAAATCGCGATGTCTGCACCCAGTTTAGCGCCTTCTTCAATGCTCTTTATGGTATAGTCCTTACCCTTATACTTTATAATCTGCCCTACCGATTTCGGCGAGGCAATCAAATGGAGTTCGTCAAATTCAAAACCTCTTTCCTCTAATACTTTGAGGATTTCCTGGCCCACGAGTCCGGTGGCGCCTACAACTGCGAGTTTCATTTTTTATTTATATTTAGAAAGTGTAAAATTAATCTTTCCCGTTGTGCTTATGAAAAACCACATGCAAATATGCAGGTTTTCAAACTTGCAATCGTTTACAGCAGCAATTTTTCTAACGCTTTTCGCTGCGCTCCCCACCCAACAAATGTTCGCTCAGCTCTCGGATGCATTCGATGACGGCGATTTCACGCAACAGCCAGCTTGGTCCGGAACGTCTGCATACTTTCAGGTAGTGACCCAACAACTCCGGCTGAGCGCGCCACCTATAAATGGTCAGGCTTACCTTTCCACACCAAGCCGTGCCCTGGAGGACGGGTCCTGGGAGATCGATCTCTCGATCGACTTCAATCCCTCCGCCACCAACTATGCTCGTATCTATCTCACCTCCGACCAATCCGATCTCTCCGGACCGCTGAACGGCTATTTCATTCAAGCGGGGGGCGCGACCGACGATGTGAGCTTGTACCGGCAAACCGGCCTCGTCATCACAAAGGTCATCGACGGACAAGACGGCTTGCTCAACCAGACCACCGTCACACTGAGCTTGAAGGCGACACGCGACGCCAACGGCTTGTGGCAACTTTACTCCGCCCTTGGATCGTCTCCCAGTACGCTGGAAGGAACCGTCACCGATCAAGTCAATCTTTCCGCAGAATACTTTGGTGTGTCCTGCGTTTTTACGGCCACGCGCTCCGACAAATTTCACTTCGATAATTTCATCGTAACCGGTCATGCCGTCACGGATAAAACTCCGCCCTTACTAAGCGACATCGAAGTGCTTTCCTCCAAAACGCTTTCGCTGACCTTCTCCGAAAATCTTGACCAAGTCTCCGCCCAGACTCCCGGAAACTTCAGTTTGGAGTCAAACGGGGAAGAGCCGGTTTCGGTTATGCTTCAGTCCGATGGCCGGACCATCGTGCTGGGATTTGCCAAGGCGTTTGCCAGTGGGCTACCAATCAAAATCTCAGTCACCGGAGTTTCGGATTTGGTTGGGAACAGCATCCTGCCCGTCCAACGGGAATTTACCTACCTGGAAGTGGTGGCTCCCGTCGCCAAAGACATTGTCCTATCGGAAATCTTTCCGGATCCCTCGCCCAAAGTGGGACTCCCGGAGACCGAATTCGTCGAGCTTTTTAACCGCAGCCAGCACCCCTTTTCGCTAAAAAACTGGAGCCTGACCGACGGCAGCTCGGTGGCAGTTTTGCCCTTCAAAATCTTGCTTCCGGGCGACTATATCGTGCTCGCATCGCCGAATCTAATCCTTACCCAAGTTCAAAATGTTATTTATCTGGCCAATTTTCCATCTCTAAACAATAGCTCCGACGACCTCGTGCTAAAGGACAATCAGGGTGTGACCATCGATTCCGTTCACTATTCAGACGCATGGTATGGCAACGACGACAAGAAACAAGGAGGCTGGTCGCTGGAAATTATCGACCCCGACAATCTGTGTAGCGAGGCCCAAAACTGGACGGCAAGCGACGACCCCGCCGGCGGCACACCCGGAAAACAAAATTCGGTTTTGGCCTCCAAACCCGACCTCACCGGACCCAAGCTGCTGGGCGTCGTTCCGACTTCGGCAAACGAACTGTTACTGACTTTTGATGAAAAACTGGCCAAGGCCTTGCCGGCGGTATCCGATTTCAAAATTGAACCTTCCGAGGAGATCGCCCGTATGTCGTTTACCGACGCCTCACTCACCCAGCTAGGCCTCGCGTTGACTTCCCCGCTCCAGCCGGGCACGGACTATACCCTGACGGTGAGTAACGTTCAAGACTGTGCCGGAAATAGCATGGCAGAAACTCGTCTTTCCCTTGGCCTGCCCGAGGCGGCCGATAGTCTCGACGTCGCATTGAACGAAATCCTGTTCAACCCCAGGCCTACCGGCACCGATTTCCTGGAGATCGTCAATGTTTCAAACAAATACTTCAACCTCAAAAACTGGACGGTGGCCAACCGCGAAGAAGGGGTCGTTAAAAATGCCAAAGTCATCAGCACAACTGATTTTCTATTAAAACCCGGAGCCTATTTGGTGCTGACCGTTTCCGCTGACATTCTGAAAAGTGAGTATCCGCTTTCACTGGAGGAGAATTTCCTGGAAGTACCTGCATTACCTTCGTGGAGTGACGATGAAGGATCGGTTGCTTTGCTCGACGACACGGGGCTGTTGATCGATCATTTCTCCTATACAAAAAACCTCCATTCCCCTTTCATAAAGGACGACGAGGGTGTGTCCTTGGAACGTATCTCATTTGACATACCGGCCTATGTTCCCACCAATTGGAAGTCCGCAAGTTCTACCATTGGATTTGCCACGCCAGGTTATGTCAATTCATCGGCAGTGCCTTCTTTGTTGTGGGACGAAAGTGCCGTACAGATCACTCCATCGGTATTCATTCCGTCACTGGGACAACCCGACTTCACACAGATTCACTACGCCTTTGCACACGGTGGCTTCGTGGCTAACGTGAATATCTTCGATTTACAGGGGCATCGCATCAAGACGATTGCAAACAATGAGATCCTGGGAACAGAAGGATTTTTCCGGTGGGAGGGCGATAGGGATAGCGGCGACAAGGCGCGCATGGGGCCGTATATGGTTTGGTTCGAGATCTTTGATGGAGATGGGAAGGTGACAACGTTTCGGAAAGAGGTGGTGGTGGCGGCGAAGTTTTGAGAATCAGGAGCCAGAATCCAGGAGCCAGTAGTCAAAGCCAGAGTTAAGGAGTCAGTAGTCAGAGGCTGAATTCAAGATCCAGAATTCAGAAGTCAATCAGAAGCGCGGTGAATTATTGGATTCGGACGCAGGTCCAGCTGGCTTCTACGATCTTTTCGTCGGCGTGGTAGCCGATGCCGGTTTGTTTGATCAGTTTGGGATTTAGGCGGAGGTTTTGGATGATCATGCGGAAGGGTTTTTCATAGGGGAGTCCTTTGAAAAAGTTGGCGAACTCGATGGCGGCGAGGGCGAAAAGGCCGTCGGTGAAGCCCAGTTTTTTTACGCCAGCACCGCCGCATTGGGCTAGCGATTCGATCAACACTACGCCGGGAACGAAACCGAATTCAGGGAAGCTTCCGTTCAGGAATGAGTCGGCGCTGCTGAAGGTTTTTATGCCTATGATTTCCTCCTGTGAAAACGAAAGTACTTCGTCTACATACAGAAATGGATTCCGGTGCGGAATGAGGTTTTCTATTTCTTTCATAAGCAAGTTTACTAAAAACAGACAAAATGTATTCGTTGTCTAGCCTAAGCGTTGTGTCAGTCTTTGAAAATAAAAACTTTGCCCTCGCCTTTCCGTGTGATGTAGCCCCGATACATGCCGGGGGTGCAGAAGGGGAGGGCGAAATTTCCCTGGCGATCGAGGACGATCGCGCCGCCGTTTCCTCCGAGTGCGGGTAATTTTTTCAAGATCACGCTGTCGGCCGCTTGTTGCACGGTGAGGCCAGCATATTTCATGAGGCTCGCAATATCGTGTGCGGCGCTGAGACGGATGTAGAATTCTCCCCAGCCGGTTCCAGACACGGCACAGGTAGCGTTCTCGGCGTAGGTGCCGGCCCCAATGATCGGAGCATCGCCCACTCTGCCGTATTTTTTGTTGGTCATGCCACCGGTGGAGGTGCCCGCGGCGAGATGGCCCTGGGCGTCCAGCGCGACCGCGCCG
>CBIHQM010000537.1:0-3990 GCA_966211885.1 uncultured Chryseolinea sp. | reverse complement strand
ATTGTCGCGGTTGTTGACTTGCCATTTTTGTTCACCTGCTCATAGTCAACTTTCGGAACATCGGAATCGAGCATCGTAAATACCGACAGCAAGACCACCCCAACTCCAAGGGGCATTAAAGTAAATACCAGCCCCAGCGTAAGATGAGTTCGTTTTTGCTTCAGTAAATCGAAAATTGTTTTGAATCCTACGGGCCTTGATTCTCTATTCATTACAGTCAATTTTGGGATCGTGGTTGGTCAATATCCGCGAATTTTCGAGCATCTCAAAATTTGAATGTTTCGACCGGGGAACCGGCATAGGTTGGCCAGATCTTGAAAATTTGATGTCCTGCGCCTCCCAACGTCACCGCAACAGGTGCCCAAATCCTGGCCTCAAACTTGTAATTCTAAGGGTAACACCAATGTTCAAAGTTATGAAACGGTCGTTGCCCCATGTTGCCTTGTTTACCACGCTTGCCCTGTTTGGTCTTTCCGGATGTGATGTCTACACCGTGGAACCACGCTACGACGTGCGCGATAACCTGACCGGGAACTACGAGATGGAGGAATATAGCAACACCTATAATGATCTCTCGTATTACCAGATCTACATCCGGAAGTCGGCCTATGCGGGAGAGATCTATATCGATAACTTTTATGCGTCCGACGTTCTGGTGCATGCTTCGGTTTCCTACGACCGCGTCACCATCCCTTACCAGGAAGTGAACGGCTATGCCATTGAAGGCACGGGCACCGTTTATGGCAGCACGCTTTCGCTGACCTATAGTGTGAAGGACCTCTACAATCACACCCCGGCCAACTTTTGTAAATCTACCGCCAACCGGTATTGAGGCGTTGATTTATTCAACGGGATAGCCGTTCTTTCAGGATTGATTTAACATGAAGCCATTCCTGTACGAACTTGCGGAAACCCTGTATAAGAACTACCGTCCCTTGGACACGTTGACGGTAGTGTTTCCAAACCGCCGGGCCGTACTGTATTTTCGCAAACACCTGAGTGTGTTCCTGGAACGGCCCACGTTTGCGCCAAGGCTCATCACCATCGAAGATTTTATTGCCGACCTCACCGAACTGAAAGTCCCCGACAAACTCGAGCTCATCCATCGGCTTTTCAAGACGTATTATGAACTGCTAAAAAAATCGCCCGAAGCCGCCAGCGAACCCTTCGACAAATTCTATTTCTGGGGCGACATGCTGCTCCGCGACTTCGACGAGGTCGACAAATACCTCGTCAACCCAGGCCAACTGTTTCAGGACCTGAGTAACCAAAAAGAGCTCGACTCCAGCTTCGACTATCTCACCGACGAACAACGCGAATTCCTGAAGACCTTCTGGGGCAGCTTTGAAGAACACCTCACCGGAAACAAGCGAAAATTCCTGACGGTATGGAATCAACTCTTCGCCCTCTATACCCGCTTCGGTCAGGCGTTGTTGGCCGACGGCCTGGCCTATGAAGGCATGTTGCACCGCCACGTAGCCGAAAATTTATCCGAAGGCATGGCCCAACGCGTGAAGGGAAAATCGCTGGTGTTTGCGGGCTTCAACGCCCTCACCAAAGCCGAAGAAAAGATCATGTCCTTTTTTGTGGACCGCGGTACGGCCACGATCCATTGGGACCTGGATGAATATTACGTCAACAACAACACCCAGGAAGCCGGCAAGTTTTTTCGTGAATACCAACAACACCCCGTGTTGGGAAAGACCTTTTCAAAAGACATACCGTCGCATTTCACGGCAGTGTTGCAGTCGGGGAAGCGTGCCGGGCAGCAGAAATCTGTCCGGGTGTTTGGCGCCGCGCAGCCTGTGGGACAAGCCAAAGTAATGGCGCAGGTCTTGCGTGAGCAGTTGGCAGCGGGCATCGACCCGGAGGATACACTCATCGTGCTGCCCGACGAAAAGCTTTTGCTGCCCGTGTTGCATGGCCTTTCGGCCGATGTCGAAAAGCTCAACATCACCATGGGTTTTCCCGTGAGCAGCACACCACTCTATAACCTGGTGGAGCTACTGATCGAGATGCAGATCGGTGCCCGTCACGACCAATTCAATCACCGCCAGGTGCTCGCCTTGCTGGGACATCCCTATGTGGTCGCGGCCGATGCTGCCGTGGCCAACGCAAAGCGAAAGGAGATCCTGAGCAACAACTGGGTGCACGTTCACCGGAACTTCCTGGCGTCGTCCGTGCCGCTTCATCGCCTGATTTTCACCACGGCCGGCACCAACATCATCGGCTATCTACAAGACATCGTCATGGAGATCGGGCGCATGAGCACCATCACGGCCTTCGACAAGGAATATGCCTTTCACTTTGTGAAGCTGCTCAACCGGATGGCAGATGTGATGGGCAACGATCTGGAAGAACAGCATGTCCCTTTGACTCCTGCTGACGAGGCTCCGGCGCGAAGCCGCACCAAGTCCGTGGTGCTAAAATCATTTTTGCGTCTTTTCCGGCAACTCATCCAGGCCTACAAGATTCCCTTCACGGGCGAGCCCTTGAAAGGTCTGCAAGTCATGGGTGTATTGGAGACGCGTAACCTGGACTACAAGAACGTGTTCATCCTCTCCCTCAACGAAGGCGCATTTCCTTCATCGGCCGGTAAGGGATCCTACATTCCGTTCAACATCCGCAGAGCATATAGCCTGCCCACGGTAGAGCACCAGGACGCCATGTATGCCTATCTTTTTTATCGCGTACTGCAACGCGCTGAAAATGTCTTCCTCTTCTACAACGCCGAAACTGACGTGCTGGGACAAGGCGAAATGAGCCGTTACCTTCAACAACTGGTGTATGAAAGCGGCTTGCACCTCGAAAAGAAAATACTGCACAACCCCGTACAACCCACACCCATCACGCCCATCACCGTCGAGAAAAACGAAGACGTGATGCAAACCCTGGCGCGCCTGAGCGAAGGCAACAGCATGTTCCGCGGGCTGTCGCCCTCCGCCCTCAACACCTACATGGAATGCCGCTTGCGCTTCTACTTCCGCCAGGTGGCCCGCATCCGCGAACCCGACGCCGTCGAAGAAGACCTGGATGCCCGCGTTCTCGGCAACTTCCTGCACGACGTCATGGAACATTTCTACAAGCGCCTCCGCGAACAAAAGAAAAGCAAAGACATCGAGGCCGCAGATTTTGATCACGCCGGCCTTCTCATCGATCAGCTCATCGATGAAGTATTCATAAATTCATATGGACTGGAACCTGGCAAGGCGGTCGTCTACGAAGGCCAACGCCTGGTGGTACGCGAAGTGGTGAAACGTTTTGCCCACCGCATCATCGAAATGGACAAGGCCTATGCACCCTTCACCATGGAAGCCGTGGAGCAGGAAGGCATGTTATATCAAGTGCCCATCAGCAAACCTCCGGGCCATGTCTTGCTCAGCGGAAAGATCGACCGCGTCGACCGAAAAGACGACGTCTTGCGCGTGATCGACTACAAAACCGGCAAAGACAAACTGGACTTCGATAGCGTAGAGTCGCTCTTCATCCGCGATGGAAAACGCAACAAAGCCGCCTTCCAAACGCTGCTCTATGCGTTGCTCTATCGCGCCAATGCAAGTCACCGCGGCACCCGCATCGTCCCCGGCCTCATCAACCGCATGAACTTGTTTGACGATGATTTTAAATTTGGATTAAAAGTAGGAAGGGAATATGTGACAGATGTCGATCCCTTGCTGCCGGAATTTGAACAGCGATTGAAAATAGTATTGGAAGAACTTTTTGATATTGAGACGCCGTTTGATCAAACCACCGACCCGGAAATTTGCAGGAATTGTCCTTATCAGGGGATTTGTTATCGGTGAGGCAGTCGCCCATGTTGGTGTTCTTCACCAACATGCATCGGGCACGGGTCATTGCCATACCAGCCCAATCATTACATCCATTACATAACTGCGAATGGATTTGTTATCGAAGATGTGTCTCGTGAGAAGTTTATCCTTTTAATAATGTTTCCGTGATGCGAGTGTTGTTGGTGAAGAACACCAACAA
>CBIHQM010000536.1:0-3993 GCA_966211885.1 uncultured Chryseolinea sp. | reverse complement strand
TAGACTATCGCTATTACTCCAAGCTTTCCAAGATCGGTTTGTTTGTCAGCATTCCGTTGCTGATCTACACCTTTACCAGCGGTACCAGCATCAACGATGCAGCACGCTGGATCCAGGTTCCGATCGTGGGATCGTTCCAGCCGTCGGACTTCGCCAGTCTTGCATTGATCGTGAACCTGGCGAGCATGCTCTCCAAACGTCAACAAAACATCGACGACATAAAGGAATCGCTGATCCCCATCCTGTTTTGGTGCGGTATCATTTGCGGACTGATCGCATTGACAAACTTGTCGACCGCCATGCTGCTGCTGGTGACGTGTATGCTCATCATGTTCATTGGCCGCGTGCCAACAAAATATTTGGCGATGCTCGTTTTTGTAGGAGCGTTAGCCGGATCGCTGGCCATTGCGTTTGGTGTTCGCGGAGAGACGGCCAAACACCGGATCCAGAGTTTTATCGATGGCTCGGAGCTTCCGTTCCAGGCCAAGCATGCGCGCATCGCTGTGGCGACGGGCGGCTTGTTTGGGAAAGGACCTGGCAACAGCGATCAGCGCAATATTCTTCCGCACCCGTATTCCGATTTCGTGTATGCGATCGTGATCGAAGAATATGGCCTCGTGGGTGGCATCGTGGTCCTGGGATTGTATTTGCTTTTGTTACACCGGGGAATGAAAGCCTCCTATAACAGCGACCGCGCATTTGGGGGACTGCTTTCTGCGGGGCTAAGCTTTGACCTGGTATGCCAGGCCATGGTGAATATGGGTGTCGTGGTGGGGTTGGGCCCCATCACCGGGCAGCCGCTTCCCTTGATTTCGATGGGAGGAACGTCGATGGTGTTTACCGGACTTTCGTTGGGGATCATCCTCAGTGTGAGCCGCGGCGAGCAAGACCAGAAATGGGAGCAGAGCACAACCGAGGAGTCGAAGGAAACGAAAAACATGCCAACGGCAAAAGCAGCGTGAGTTCAAGCACACCATATCGTTTGATCATAAGCGGCGGCGGCACGGGAGGTCACATCTTCCCCGCCGTTGCCATCGCCAACGAGTTCCGCGAACGTCATCCCGATGCTGACATTCTTTTTGTAGGCGCCAAGGATAAAATGGAAATGACCCGTGTGCCGGAAGCCGGCTATAAGATCATCGGCTTATGGATCACAGGTCTTCAACGGAAGCTGACCTGGTCGAACGTGTTGTTCCCGGTGAAAGTGGTCGTGAGCTATTGGCGTGCACGCAAGATCGTGAACGAATTCAAGCCGCATGCCGTGATCGGTACAGGAGGCTTTGCCAGCGGACCCGTGATGATGGCGGCGACGCGCGCAGGTATCCCGTCCGTGATCCAGGAACAGAACTCCTTTGCAGGACTTGCCAACAAACAAGTCGCCGGCAAAGTGAGCAAAGTGTGTGTGGCCTATGAGGGCATGGAAAAATATTTCCCCAGCGAAAAACTGGTGCTCACGGGCAACCCCGTTAGAAAGGACATGCTTTCAATCGGTGTCAAACGCGAACGCGCGCTGAATCATTTTGGATTTGATGCAGGCACGAAAACACTGCTCATCGTTGGCGGTAGCCTTGGCGCCCGCACGATCAACGAGAGCATCATCCAGGGGATCGAGAAATTAGTCGATGCCAAGGTGCAGGTGATCTGGCAAACGGGCAAGGGATATTATGAAGGATACAAGGCACAGTTGGTGAAGTACGACCTGCGCAAGATCCGTGTCCAGGATTTCGTAAAGGAAATGGACCTGGCCTATGCAGCCGCGGATGTTGTGATCTCGCGCGCTGGAGCGTTGGCCGTGTCGGAGATCTGCATCGCAAAGAAGCCGGTCATCCTGGTGCCTTCGCCCAACGTGGCCGAAGATCACCAGACGAAGAATGCTAAGGCACTCGTGGACAAAGACGCCGCCGTGCTGGTGCTCGATAAAGAAGCCGGGGTTAGGTTGGTCGACGAAGCCTTGAAGCTGCTGTTCGACAAACAACGCACCGACAAGCTTACCGAGAACATCGCTAAGCTGGCCAGACCGGATGCCACGGCATCCATTGTGAATGAAATTGAGAAGCTCATCGTAGCGAAGTCGGCCGACAAGGATCAGCCGGAGCACGGCGAGCAACTATATTATAAATCAACAGGGAATAACCAGCCGATTGACACCAGCCGGCTGCAACCCGTAATGGTGAAACGATAAACGAACGTGACGTTAGAAAAGTACGATAACATCTATTTCCTGGGTATTGGCGGGATTGGTATGAGCGCCCTGGCACGGTGGTTCATGAAGGAAGGACTACGTGTTTCCGGCTACGACAAAACGTCTACTACACTCACGGACGAGTTGCAGAAAGAAGGCATGCGCATTCATTTTGAGGACAAGCTCGAGCTGATCCCGGAAGAAGTGAAGCAGCAAAAGGACAAAACGTTGGTCATCTTCACGCCGGCCATTCCCAAAGATCACGTCGAACACAACTACCTGAAACAAAATGGCTATACCATTTTGAAACGCTCGGAGGTGTTGGGCTTGCTCACCAAAGACTACAAGACCGTAGCGGTTGCCGGTACACACGGCAAGACCACGACGTCTTCCATGGTGGCGCATATCCTGAAAAGTGCAGGCAAGAGCATGGTCGGTTTCCTTGGAGGTATCACCACGAACTACGCGTCCAACCTCGTGATGGAAGGGGACGTGAAGAAAGACACCCTGGTGGTCGTGGAAGCCGATGAATTTGACCGTTCGTTCTTGCGGCTTTTCCCGCAGATCGCCGTGGTCACGTCGGCCGACGCCGATCACCTGGACATCTATGGTGATCACGAGAGCCTGATCGTTTCATTCAAAGAATTTATTTCACAGATCAATCGCGGTGGCGACCTGATCATCCACGAATCGATAGTCGAACTTTTGGCCGATAAAGTGGACCACGTGAAGAAGCATATTTATAGCATGAGCCGGGGACAATTTTTTGCCGGGAACATTACCGCAAGGGGCGGATTTTTTCAGTTCGACCTCCACGGATTTGGAAAGGTCGAACACGTGCAGCTCGGTGTCCCTGGTTTTCATAACATTGAAAACGCCATCGCTGCGTCGGTGGCCGCAAATTTGTGTGGCGTGGGTCTTCCCGCGATCGCCAAAGCCCTGGAGTCGTTCAGGGGTGTGAAGCGCAGATTTGAGTATGTTTTAAGAGGAAAGAAGGTGGTGTTCGTAGACGACTATGCGCATCACCCGACGGAGATCGATGCGTTTCTGCGCTCCATGAAGTCGCTCTACCCGGGCAGAAAGCTGACGGCTATTTTTCAGCCTCACCTGTTTACGAGAACACGCGATTTTGCGGAAGGATTTTCCAAAAGCCTAAGCCTCGCCGACGAGGTGCTGCTCATGGACATTTACCCGGCGCGCGAACTGCCGATCCCGGGCGTGGATTCGGATATGCTTATGAACGACATCACCAGTGCCGTGAAGATCCGATGCAACAAAAAGGACTTGATGGAGAAGCTGGAGAAGATGGATTTGGATGTGGTGGTTACGGTAGGAGCGGGCGATATCGATACGTTTGTAAAACCCATTGGGGAAATGCTGAAGCGGAAGTATGAAGATTAATTTTAACATAAGGAAACGTGTTAAGATCATCATCGCGGTGTTGATTGTGTGCGGCATCATTGCCTTTGCCGAACGCCATCAGAGCTCAGCGTCGATCCGGGACATCACCATCAAAATGGTGAACGTAAACGAAAACCATTTCCTGGATGAGTCCGACATCGTGAATCTCATGCAGCTGAATAAGGAGACGTTGAAGGGCGCCACACTGGACAGAGTCAACCTGAAAGACGTTGAGAAGAAAATCAAAAGTGAACCGTTTATCAAAGACGCACAACTGTATAGCGACCTGAAAGGAAACCTGGTAGTGAAGACCGAGCTTCGCCGCCCCATTGCGCGCCTGGTCCGCAATGACGGTCCCGACGGCTACATCGCCGAAGATGGAACGGTGATGCCGGTGTCGGATAAATTTA
>CBIHQM010000535.1:0-4005 GCA_966211885.1 uncultured Chryseolinea sp. | reverse complement strand
CGTTCCAAAGGAAAATTCGCCAGTTTATTATTCTGGCCCGCAGGGTTTAGAATGGAAGAGGGATCGATGATCGTGATCAATATGGCATATTCCTATAAACAAAATGGGAGGGTGGTAGACACAGGACTAGTATCCAGAAGTGTAAGCTTTTGAATACTAACCTCCTTCAGTTTTCTGTCCGTCATCGAACATATTCGTTCGATTTCATACGCGCTAAGTTTCTCGATCCCCCAAAACAACCAAAATAAGCTATGCCATAGATGGCATCGTCATTGCGGCTTTGGTACCAAACCTAACGCTCGCCATGTTCAAAAACTACGTCCTCACCACCCTCCGCAATATCTCCCGACGCAAAGGCTTTTCCATGCTCAATGTGCTGGGACTATCCATTGGTCTCGCGGCCAGCCTGCTCATCATGCAATATGTGAAAGATGAATTCAGCTACGACGACTTTCACGCCAACAAGGAAAATATCTACCGCGTGCAATATGATCGCTACCGCGACAATGAACTTGTGCTACAATGCGCCACAACGTTTCCGAAAGTGGCACCGGCGCTGCTGGCGGACTACCCCGAAGTGCAAAAAGCCTGTCGCTTGTACTTGCGTTATGGAGGTGGAGTGATCCGTTATGACGACATCCAGATGAAGGAGGCCAACCTCTTCACGGCCGATCAGAGTTTCTTTGATATTTTCTCCTATCCGCTCCTGAAAGGCGATCGCGCAACGGCGTTGAAAGAGCCGAACACGGCAGTGGTGGAAGAAGAAACGGCGCGCAAATATTTTGGCAATGCGGATCCTATGGGCAAGCGCATAAAGTTTGGAAACCGGGAGGAGTATGAGATCACCGGCGTGATCCGCTCGCCAGAGAATTCACACCTCAAGTTTTCCTTCTTGCTTTCGTATCCCACGCTGGTGAAGGTCGTTGGCCCCGATGCGGAACAAGCCTGGGGATGGTATGATTTCTATACCTACATTCAACTGAGTCCGGGTGCTGACCCCAAAGCGCTCGAAGCCAAGTTTCCCGACTTCATCAAAAAATACGGCGCTGAAGGCGACGACAAAAAGATCAAGTTCTCCCTCCAACGCCTCACCGACATTCATTTAAACTCCGACCTCCTCCAGGAGGCCCGTGTCAATGGCAACGGTCGCTCGGTATACTTTCTTTCCATCATCGCCTTCTTCATCCTGGTCATTGCCTGGGTGAACTACATCAACCTGGCCACGGCGCGGGCGGTGGAGCGCGCGAAGGAAGTGGGCGTGCGCAAGGCGATCGGAGCGGGGCGCCTGCAGCTGATGGGACAGTTCATTGCCGAGGCATTGATCGTCAACTTGGGTGCTGTGATCACGGCCGTGGCGTTGATGAGCGCCACCATTCCCTTGTTCAATACCCTTTCGGGGAAAGCGTTGACGACAAGCATCCTGACGGATCCAACCTTGTGGTACGCGGCCGCGGCATTGTTTCTGGCGGGCTCGGCGTTGTCGGGATTGTATCCGGCCTTTGTGTTGTCGTCCTATCAGCCTGCCCGTGTGTTAAAGGGATCTATGAAGGGAACCCACGAAGGGTTGTTGTTGCGGAAGATGCTGGTGGTGATGCAGTTTGTCGCGTCTGTGGCGTTGATCGCCGGAACACTCATTGTATACAATCAATTGCAGTTCATGCAAAACCGGGACCTGGGTGTGGACATCGACCAGGTGCTGGTCATCAATGCCCCTGGTGTGACCGATACGAGCACGTATGTTTCGCAGCTTCGCTCGTTCAAAAGTGAAGTGCAACGTCATCCGAATGTGCAGTCGTTCACGGCCTCATCGGAAGTGCCTGGCAACCTTATCTATTGGACCAACGGTGGCAAGCGCATCGGTGGCGACCAGGAGTTGCCCAGCATCGTCATGTATCGCATGGGTATCGACCACGATTTTTTCAATACCTATAAGAATAAAGTACTCGCTGGCCGCGTCTTCTCCGAGGACTTCACGGCCGACACCAGCAACGTGATCCTCAACCGGAAGGCCGTCGAAGTGCTGGGCTTCAACACGCCCGAAAATGCCGTGGGAGGCCAGGTCAAGATTGGCGACGACACACTCACGGTGGTGGGGGTGGTGGAGAACTATCATCAGGAAGGACTAAAGAGCAACTTCCGCCAAACCGCCTTTCACTTGTTGCCTGAAAACCATTCTTATTACAGTGTGAAAGTACAAGCGAAAGACATCGATCAAACGCTGGCCTACATCAAAGAAAAATACAACCAGCAATTTCCCGAAAACCCTTTCGACTATTTCTTTCTCGATACCTTCTTTCAACGCCAATACCAAACCGACCGCCAGTTCGGCCAGGTCTTTGGCTTCTTCGCTTTGCTGGCCATCTTCGTAGCTTCGCTAGGCTTGTTTGGTCTGGCCTCGTTCACGGCCAGCCAGCGCACCAAGGAGATCGGCATCCGCAAAGTGCTGGGTTCTACTGTGCCGAATATTTTTCTGTTGCTCTCAAAAGATTTTCTAAAGCTGGTCGTCGTCGCCAATGTCATTGCCATTCCGCTGGTGGTATACTTTATGGATAAATGGCTGCACACTTTCGCGTTCCGCATCAACATTGGCTATTGGATATTTCTTGTCTCGGCTGTGCTCACGCTTTTCATTGCATTGATCACCGTGAGCTTTCAGTCCATTCGCGCGGCGATGGCCAACCCGGTGAAGTCACTGCGGTATGAATAAATTGAAACAACAACGAAACTTTAAGAAAGGGCACCGGTTAGGTGCCTTTTGTTTTTTGAGAGGACACTAGAGTGTAAGCGTGGCCCTTGTATGGTTTATCTGTTGTTATTTATGAAGCCCTATGGAGTTGGAAAAGCGTCGGTAAATCGAAGCGCAATGAAACGAAAGCACTATATAAAGAGTTTGCTTGCACACACGCACACAAAACTCGTCTCAGCCTCACCCTCCATTCCTTCATTCAGAAAAGAACCCAACACACACACCTCGCACACCACCTTCTTCATTCGTTTCCAACGAACACTCGTCGCAAATTTGTGGACGGGTGTAGCAATTTCGGACAGTTCCGTTTACATTGGTTTCTCGTATGGAACTGGAACACGAGCGGGATATATGGGGCGACTTCAAGAAAGGAGACTGGCATGCGTATACATTGCTCTATGACACGTACTACAAACGGTTGAACAACTATGGCTACAAGTTCACCCGCGATGTGGCACTTATTGAAGATGCCATCCAGGATCTCTTTGTCAAACTTTGGACAAACCGCGAGACCTTGGGCGAGCCTTCGTCGGTGAAGAATTATCTCTACAAAGCCCTGCGCCATGCGTTGTTTCGAAAGATAAAAACACAACGCAAGTTCACCTTAGCGCCTACCGAGAACTATGATTATACGTTCGAGCTCTCGTGGCACGACCACCTTGTGGTGGATGAAGACGAACGCGAATTGCAACGCATCATTAAAGAGGTCACCGGTAAACTTCCCGCCCGCCAGCAGGAAATTGTATACATGCGTTTTTATGAAGGGCTCTCCTATGAAGAGATTGCCGAGATCATGTCCATCAACATCAATTCGGTGTACAAACTCTGGTATAAAACAGTCGACAATCTGAAAGACGCCTTGCGTCACCTGCTTTGCGTGTTGCTGGTCTATTGCGTTTCCCGGACCGGCACAGAAGGGTGACGTCCTTTCATAAGCAAGCCTTTCTTTTAACCCTTCACTATCGATTTTCAGCCCCTTTTCGAAGTATTTCCTTAAAAATGACCCCTGTGTTAAAAAAAGATTAACATACGAGGGATAATCGCGTGGGGTAGCGGTGTAATAGTACTGTAAAAGCAAATGCCGACACCATGCGCGTACAGGACTATTCTCATTATGCACTAACCGACTTCCTGGAAGACGACTTCTTCATCCGTTGGGTGATTGCTCCCGACACGCAAGCCAACATTTTCTGGGAAGCGTTCCTGATGCACTACCCGGAGAAGAGGGAAGTTGTAAGCCAGGCGTCATCCATCATCGG
>CBIHQM010000534.1:0-4006 GCA_966211885.1 uncultured Chryseolinea sp. | reverse complement strand
GTTGGCGGCGAAGGAAGCGAGTGGCAAGCCCCTGGTGGTTCACGTGCATTCCACTGAATTCGACCGGTCGGGCGAAATTCCACACGCTCCCGTATATGAGATCGAGAAAGCCGGCTTCGAGGGCGCCGACAGTATCGTGGCGGTGAGCGGCTGGACAAAACGCATCATTGAGTCGCGTTACCACATCGCACCGTCCAAAGTGAAAGTAGCCTACAACGGCGTGATGCCCCGCGAGATCACGCCGCTCGTACACGGTCATCCGTTCGGTCCTCACGTGGTGACCTTCCTGGGAAGACTTACCTACCAAAAAGGTCCGCTCTACTTTGTGAAGGCGGCCTACCAGGTGCTCGAAAAGTTTCCCGATGCTCACTTCATTGTCGCGGGCTCCGGCGACATGCTTCCCCAGGTCATCGAAGAGGTGGCCCACCTGCGCATCTCCACCCGCTTTCATTTCACCGGTTTTTTAAAAGACGACAACGTAGAAAAAGTTTGGTCGATGACGAAGGTATATGTGATGCCTTCCGTCTCCGAACCCTTTGGCATCACTCCGTTAGAAGCGATCCAGGCCGGGATTCCGGTGATCGTGTCGAATCAATCGGGTGTGTCGGAGGTGATGTCGCACGTCATCAAGGTGGACTTCTGGAATACGCATGCCTTGGCCAACGCCATTTGCAACGTGCTGGCCCACGAGAGCCTGTCCGCAACCCTGCGTGAAAACAGCAAGGATGAAATTCAACACATCACCTGGAGTAAAGCCGCAAAGAAAATTAAAACCATCTACCATGAACTCACAACCTAATCCAACGCCCAAACCCATGGTGTTATATTTCCAGGCGCATCAGCCCTGGAGACTTCGTCCGTTCCATTTTTTTGAGATCGGATCGCAAGGCGATGGGTTCGACAACGCCCAGAACGAAGCCATCGTGCGTCGCATCACACGCCAGTGCTACCTGCCGGCCAACAAGATCGTTTTGGATCTCATCAAAAAATTTCCACAGCTAAAGATCACCTTCTCTATTTCCGGCACGTTGCTCGACCAACTGAAACAATATTGTCCCGACGGGCTCGCCAGCTTCAAGGCATTGGCCGAAACCGGCGCAGTGGAGTTCCTGGCTGAAACGGATTTTCATTCGCTGGCCAGCCTGCTTCCCGGAACGGAGTTTGAAGAACAAGTGCTCGACCACGTGGCCCGCTTGCAGGAATACCTCGGCGTGCGTCCCCTGGTCTTTCGCAACACGGAATTGATCTACAACAACGACATGGCCAAGAAGGTCCATGCGCTCGGGTTCAACGGCATGTTCCTCGATGGCATCGATGCCGTGCTCCAGGGCAGGAGCCCCAATCATCTATACGAACATCCCGAAGAAAAAGGAATGAAGCTGTTCCCGCGCAATTATTTTCTCAGCGACGACATCGCGTTTCGCTATCACGAGTTTGGCAAAAAGCTGACCGTGGGAAAATTCATGGCGCGGCTCAAGAGCATACCCCAAGAGGATCAACTGATCACCCTCGGGCTGGACTACGAAACGTTTGGCGAACACCACAAAGCGGAGAGCGGCATTCTCAATTTTCTTCATGACCTGTTGGTGTGTTTCGCCAAAGACAAAAACCACAAATTGGTTACGCCATCCGAAGCCATTCAGCAAATCCAGGATACGCCCGCGCTCCACGTGCCCGACACGATTTCTTGGGCAGATGCAGAACGCGATCTGTCGGCCTGGCTGGGCAACGACATGCAGCAGGATGCCTTTGAGACCATGGCCCACCTGGAAGGACGCATCAAAACCCTGAACGACCCCATCCTCACCGACCGCTGGCGCAGGCTTATGACCAGCGATCATTTCTATTACATGTCGACGAAGCGGAACAGCGATGGCAATGTGCACGCTTACTTCAGTCCATACGCATCGCCCTACGAAGCCTTTATGAACTACATGAATGTGTTGCAGGATTTTTTGCATACCGTGAAGGAAAAAGAAAAAGAGATGATCACGCTGCCGGAAAAAGGCGCCTTGAAAGCAGAGGCGGAGCGACGCGAGATGCACACGCCCATCTGGGCCATGAAATTGGAAAACAGCTATGAGAAGTAGGGTAGAGACGATCGAGAAAAGGAAGCTGGACGTGTACCCGGGTTTGGCCTACCCCATAGGCGCCACCTGGGATGGAGAAGGCGTGAACTTTGCGTTGTACGCGGAAAACGCTACCGCCGTTGAACTGTGTCTTTTCGATTCTCCCCGTGATGAAAAAGAAGTTATAAAAATAAAAATACAGGAGCGGTCGCACCAGATCTGGCACGCCTACATTCCCGGGCTGCAACCCGGACAACTCTATGCCTATCGTGTGCACGGTCCCTATGAGCCCCAGAACGGCCATCGCTTCAACGCCAACAAACTCCTGATCGATCCCTATGCGAAGGCGATTGCCGGCAAGATCGAATGGGACGATGCCCTGTTTGGCTACATCGTGAACGACGAGGCGGCTGATTTGTCATTTAGCGAAGTGGATAGTGCGCCCTTTCTGCCCAAGTGTGTCGTGAGCGACACGCGCTTTGATTGGGAAGATGACAAGCGCCCCAACATACCATACCACGAGAGCATCATCTACGAAATGCATGTTCGGGGTTTCACCAAACTTCACCCGAACATTCCGGACGACATCCGGGGAACCTTTGCAGGCCTGGCCCATCCGGTGACGATCGAATACCTGAAGAAGCTCGGCATCACGGCCATCGAATTGATGCCCGTGCACCATTTCATTGCTGACCGTCATTTGGTAGAACAAGGGTTGACAAACTACTGGGGCTACAATACCATCGGGTTCTTTGCCCCGGAAGTGCGCTATTCGGCGAGTGGTGTGCTGTGTGAACAAGTGATCGAGTTCAAGGAGATGGTGAAGGCGCTTCACCAGGCAAACATCGAAGTGATCCTGGATGTGGTCTATAACCATACGGCGGAAGGCAATTTCATGGGACCGACGCTTTCGTTCCGGGGTATCGATAACGCCAGCTATTATCGTCTATCCGAGGACAAGCGGTTTTACTTCGACTACACCGGCACTGGCAACACGCTCAACGCAAATCTTCCCAATGTGTTGCGCATGATGATGGACAGCCTGCGCTACTGGATCCTGGAGATGCATGTAGACGGGTTCCGCTTCGACCTGGCGTCGGCACTGGCGCGCGAGCTGCACGAAGTGAACAAGCTCAGCGCATTCTTTGATATCATACACCAGGATCCCGTCATTTCCCAGGTGAAGCTCATTGCCGAACCTTGGGACATCGGTGAAGGCGGCTACCAGGTCGGCAAATTCCCGCCGGGTTGGGCTGAGTGGAACGGCAAATACCGCGACTGCATCCGCGACTATTGGCGCGGCGCCGACAGCATGTTGGGGGAATTCGCCCAGCGGTTTACGGGCAGCCCCGACCTCTACGAAGGTGACTATCGCAGCCCGACGGCCAGCGTCAATTTTATTACCGCGCACGACGGCTTCACGCTCCACGATCTCGTATCGTACAACGAAAAACACAACACGGCCAACGGCGAAGACAACAACGACGGAGAGTCGCACAACCGCTCCTGGAACTGTGGTGAAGAAGGCGCCACCGACGACCCTGACATCATCGCCTTGCGCAACCGCCAGAAACGCAACCTACTGACGACGCTCTTTCTTTCACAAGGTGTGCCGATGCTGCTGGCCGGCGACGAACTCGGCCGCACACAACAGGGCAACAATAACGCATATTGCCAGGACAACGAGATCTCGTGGATCAACTGGGCCGATGCTGATCATGCCTTGCTGAAGTTCACGAAAAAACTCATCGCCCTGCGCAAAAAACATCCCGTGCTTTGCCGGAGGGGTTGGTTCCAGGGCCGTCCCATAAAAGGCGTAGGAGTGGAGGACGTCGCTTGGTTTTTACCCGAAGGAACGGAGATGACTGAAGAACATTGGAGTCATGATTTTGCCAAGTCGCTGGGTGTATTTCTAAGCGGTCATGGCATCCACACGC
>CBIHQM010000533.1:0-4008 GCA_966211885.1 uncultured Chryseolinea sp. | reverse complement strand
TGGATTTCACGGTATCGACGAGCGTGTGAGTTTGGAGAGCTACCAGCAGGCACTCTGGTTCTATGAACAATTGATCCGTCAGTAAAAAAATTAAATCGCGATAACTTCATCGCCGATCTTGATCAATCCTCCCTGAATCACCGTCGCCGTGATGCCGCCGTGACCCCGCATGGCATTGTATCCTCCCGTTCCTAAATGTTCTTCCATCCGCGAACAAGGATGACATTCTCCGGAATATTGAAAGACAGCTTCCCCGATAGAAAATTGTTTTCCTTTTAACGCCAACAAATTGATGCCTTCCACCACGATGTTTCTTCGCGTCAGTTCAGGCTCCACGGATGAGCGACCGAGAAAGGACGCCACGTCTTTCAGATGTTCGGCTTGAATGAAGGTGACCTGGCGTATTCCTGAATTTTTGTAGCGATCGCCTTCAAGCCCGCGGGCTTCGACGGCGATGACCTGGTCGAGCACTTTGACCGGCTCGCGGCGCTGTGGGCGCACACCGATGTAGACCACCCGGCCTGGTTTGGCGAATCCGTTTTGAAGTTCCTTTAATTCCATCACCAGCATTCTCTTCAAATTTAACAGAAGCAGCGGAGCGAAGTTCAGCGAATTTCTAAAATGAATCCTCCCGTTAAATGTTCCACCAGTAGGTTAGCTTCACCACCAGCGCCCGGGTTTTCACGACAAAATTTTCTGGAAAATAATTATCCGTGTAGACGATAAAAAGGTCCGAGGCGGGTTTGTAGCGCCACTGCAGGCGCGTGTTGAGGTTCACATTTTTTAATTGCTGGTTGTACTGAGCGTAGGCTGTGAAGAAAAGCTTGTTGGTCATCGTCACATCCAACTTTGGGCCGACCAGCCAGAACTTGGTTTCCCCCCAGGGTTGTGGCAGCCGGAGGTCGTTGTAGTTGAAGGTCACCAAAAGACTCATGTAGGGTTGAAACCGATAGCCCACCTCGCCGCCAATATTGAAACGCGTTCCATTGGCATAATATCCGCCGTAGCGCGTGGAGAGTGCATACGTAAAAATACTCTGGGGCATCGAAGTGAAATCAGCACCAACAGAATTCCACCAGTGGCGGGTGCCAACGCTAAGGGAATCCTTTCCGGAATTTGTCGGGTCAAACGGCTGAAGCAGTTGCACGTAGTCGTGCATGCCGTAGACATTCAGTACGCTTTGTTTGCGGAAGGTGATGGCATACGAAAAGATACTTTCGTTGTCGGTTTGTTTGAAGGAAGGGTTGTAGAAGTAGGTCGACGTAATTTTCGGCCCGTGGCTTAAGATCAATTTTCCTTTGGGAAAAAATAGATACTGCGCGATGGGATTTATCTTGACATAGTTGCGGCGCGGCACATAGCCCACCTCCGGATTATAATTTTGTCCCACCACTTCGTGCTGCCAGCTCAACAACCAACGGCGTGTCGAATATTGCAGGTTGGCGGCATGCGTGAAATCCTTATCCTTTTTATCCGGACTGAAGGATTTTAACCCCAGGATTTTTCCGGTCCACACGTTGTTGGACGACGCAAGATTATATTCCAGTCCGATGTTTCGGTTGTATTGGGAATACACCGGCACCGCAGGATCGTCCGACGGTTCGTAGTTGAGAGACTTTTTGTTGATAAATATCATCCCGATGTTGGAGCGGGAGAAAACCCGTCGCTGTAAAGCCATGACGGCGAAATTCTGTCGGGGCAGGTTCTGGCTTTCCACATCGGAGGTTTGCATGTCCATGGCACCGACGCGCCAGTTCTTGTTTATTTTACCGCTAAAGCGGGCACCGTATTGAATGGGGACGTTCAACCCGATGCGCCGCGAAAAAAACGGGCGGATGTTGGCGTAACCGAAATTGGCAAAAAGATCGCCGTTTTCCAGGAAGAATTGCCGGCGCTCCGGGAAGAAGAGTTCGTAGCGATCGAGGTTCGTTACCTGCCGATCGACATCCACCTGCGAAAAGTCGGGATTCACGGTGAGGTCGAGGTTGAGCGAAGAGGTGACGGCAACCTTTGCGTCCATCCCGATTTCTTTTTTGTAGGTCGTAGATGTGCCGTCGGTAAAATTTTTACTGCCGCCGCCGAGCGCATAGGGAATCAACGAAATGTTTGGGCCGACCTGGGGAGGCGCTTCATCCCAGTTCAACGTTCCGGTGTAGGCCAGCGACGCTGTGGGAAACTGACGGGGCACGGGCGCCCAGCTCGATTTTTCCGTGGTCTTCAAATCGAGCCTGCTGAAGTTGATGCCCCACTGGGTAATGCCTTTTTTATAGCGGATTGACTTGAACGGAATGGCCGCTTCAAACACCCACTTTTCGTCGTCTTTGGTGACAACGGAGGTCCATTTGTTATCCCAGCTCAGATCAACCTTTCCGCCTTCATACATAATGCCGTCCCACTGCGCGCCAGCAGCGTTGGCGCCAAACGAGAAGCCGTTGGTCTGGTCTTCGAACGTGTCCATGAAGAGCAGGAAGTTGTCGTTTTTGCCAAACGTGAAATCACGGCGCAGCGACTCCACAAAATATCTTCCGGGAAGCAAATGAAAACAGGTGGCGATCAGGTAAAGATGCTCATCGTCGTAGCTCATCCGGACTTCCGTTCTCACGCGGGCCGCACTGGTGTCCATGGGGAGCACCATATAGAAATCAGTAGCCACTTCGGCCTTGCGCCAGGTTTCTTCATCCAGGATGCCATCGATCTTAATGGGAGAGGATGCCCGGTGAAGGTTTAGCTGATAGGACTCGTTTTTTTTCTGGGCCCAAAGAGAAACGCTCAAAAGGCAAAAAAGGGTGATAAGGGGGTGTCGCACAAAGCAATTTCACACTCTCCAATCAAATGGGCAAAGCGATATCGGATGGACGGATAACAAAGCGTAAAAAAATTTCTGTGAAGAGCGAAAAAGGGCACGGGGAGGCTGCAAAGGGCTGTTTCGGCGATTTGCAAACTATTTTATGAAATAGTATGCATGCATAACAAATTTTATTACCTTCGTTTCCACTTCCTGAAAACGTATGCGGAGAGAAGAAACCGTAGATCACAACATCAAGGCCGCCTGGCATGCTATTTCCAGAATGTACAATCAGCAGGCCAGCAAACACGATATTACAACATCTATTGGATTTGTTCTACTCAATATTCACTCCGACCAAGGAACTCCCGCCACCAAGATTGCACCGTTGATGGGTTTGGAAGCCCGCAGCCTCACGCGCATGCTGAAGACGATGGAGGAAAAAAAGCTGATCTATCGCGAGCCGGATCCGCTGGACAAACGTTCCGTTAGAATTTTTTTGACCGCGATGGGCAAACGAAAAAAAGAAGTTTCGCGCGAGACGGTACTGTTGTTCAACAACAAAGTGCGTGAGCTGGTGCCAGAAAGCAAGCTGAAAATTTTTTTTGAAGTGATGACCGAGATCAACCAGTTGGCTAGCGCCGGCATGGCGGAGATGCAGAAAGTTTAAAACCGGGATAACAGAAGATGACCATCTATACTGTAAATTTCAAACCTCTGAAAATAAGAAATAGATAACATGAAACGATCAATTCGCAAAGTTGCTGTTTTGGGTTCCGGCGTAATGGGATCCGCCATTGCATGTCATTTTGCCAACATCGGTTGCCAGGTTCTTCTACTGGACATGGCGCCCAAAGACCTTACCGACGAGGAGAAGGCAAAGGGGTTGTCGCTGGACAGCCGGGTAGTAAAAAACAGGATTGTTCAAACCTCGTTTGACCGGTCGATAAAATCCAACCCGGGGCCTATCTACAGCAAGAAGTTCATTTCACGGGTTGCGTTGGGAAATTTCACCGACGACCTGGCCCGGATCAAGGACTATGATTGGACGATCGAGGTGGTGGTCGAGAATCTGGAGATCAAGAAAAAAATGTATGATGAGGTAGAGAAGCACCGCAAGCCGGGAACGCTCATTACCTCCAACACGTCGGGCATTCCTATTCACCTGATGACGGAGGGAAGAAGCGACGACTTCAAAAAGCATTTCTGCGGAACACACTTCT
>CBIHQM010000532.1:0-4043 GCA_966211885.1 uncultured Chryseolinea sp. | reverse complement strand
CGCGGTCGCGCGCATAGCGGCGGCACAGGCCCATCAGCTTGCCTTTGAAAAGATCGTATAACATGCGCTGTGCCTTGGGCTCGCCCCGCTTGCAGCGTTCGAATAAATCGTAGTGGCGGCTCATGCAGTAACGGTAGAAGCCCTCCCTTGCGGGAAGGCCTGTGAGGAGTATTTTTTTAGGGTCATGTCGAATGTTAACGGCTTAGTTTTACGACCACCTTCGCTTGCCGGCACACGGCGTCGCGACACAATTGATAGCGCAGCGAATCGGTGCGCGAAGTGCCCGCCTGCAGATCGTCTGGCGTATACGTTACACCATCCCAGCCGATCCGTGCCTGCCCGTACAACGGAGCCTTGACTATGCTCAGCGTATAGCCGTGCGATGTGGTATCGCAGAGGTTGTCGTTGGTAAAGACGCGGAGCAATACCGTGTCGGCCTTTAACGTGTCGGGGTTGATCTGGAGGGTGTCGTCCAGCAACTTGAACGTGCACGCGGGTGTCTTGGGGGCGGCAGAGATGTAAACGTAGCCGAAAGAGATCTTTTTCAGGTCGCGTGACTGGATCTTGTAGAGGAGGGAGTCGCCTTTCGTGTAAGATGCGCCAGCGGTGTAGATAACCTTGTTGTTCACCACGTCCGCACTGCCATGGCGCGGGCCGGTGTTGGTGCCTTGCCAGAAAACGCTCACCTGGTACTCGAGCGTGTCGATTCCACAAAGCTTGTCGTTGGCCAATACATCGATGGTGAGCGGGTGGTCGCCGTGGAAATTGTAAACGTAGTCGTCGGCCGGGTAGAGGCCGCAGGGCAGTTTGGTGGAATCGGGCTCGACGATGATCACCACCGTATCCTTGGCCAATATTTCGTTACGCTCAGAATAGACCGTGAATTCAAAGGCGTCGCGTGTGCTGGCGTTCCGGTTGTTGGGGGCATAACGCAACAGCCCGAGGCCGAGGGAGGAAATCTTGCCTTTGCTGGTGGGCTGTGTAACCGACAGGGTCACCGGCATGTTCGTCCGGATCATCTCGTTCAGGTCGATGACCGACGCACGGTTGTTGGACACATAAACTTCGGTGCCATTCAAATCCGTGGTGGGGTCGAACACGTCAGGGTCTTCTTTCAGGGTGTCGCATGCTGTAAAACAGAGCGCCAGGGCACTCATCAATAAAATCCCAAAAAGAATTTCTGACTTCAGGAATATTTTAGTTGTTTTCATGTTTGTACGATTAGGCTTCCACCGGGTAAGACCTTTTGCAGGGAGAGAACGTTGGACAGGCTGATAAATTTTTTTTAAAAATAATGAACCACAGAACGATAACCGCCGAGCTCCTCACGATAGGAGACGAAATCCTTTACGGACAAATCACCGACACCAACGCCCAATGGATGAGTATCGAACTCGGCCTGGCCGGCATCAAAGTAGTGCGCAAAACCAGTGTGGGCGACGTTGAGGGCGAGATCCTCACCGCCCTGGCCGAAGCCGAACAACGCGTCGACATCGTGCTCATCACCGGCGGCCTGGGCCCGACCAACGACGACCTGACCAAGCCCTGCCTGGCCAAATACTTTGACTGCGGTCTGAAAATGAACGAAGAAGCCCTGGCCGAGGTAACGGCATTTTTTGCCAGCCGTGGTCGCGAGCTCACGGCCGTGAACCGTCAGCAAGCCGCGTTGCCGGAGTGTTGTGAAAAGATCACCAACAAAATGGGCACCGCGCCGGGCATGTGGTTCCATCGAAACGGAAAAGTGTTTGTCTCCATGCCGGGCGTGCCACACGAGATGAAACGCATGATGACCGACCTTGTCATCCCCAAACTAAAACAGACCTTCCCCACACCCGTCATCGTACACAAGGTGATCCGCACGGTGGGCATTGGCGAATCGTTTCTGGCCGAGAAAATTGCCGCGTGGGAAAATGCACTGCCGCCAAACATCAAGCTGGCCTACCTGCCCAGCCTCGGCGAAGTGAAGCTACGGCTCACGGCCATCGGCGACACGGAAGCGGAACTGAAAGCAGAGACCGAAGCCCTCAGCGACCAATTGCAAACTATTGCCGGTAGTTTCATCTATGGTCATGGCGAAGAACCCCTGGAAGTGATGGTGGGCAAACTGCTGCGCGAAGCCAAGCTCACACTCTCCATTGCTGAGAGCTGTACCGGTGGATATCTCTCACACCTCATCACCAGCGTGCCGGGCTGCTCCGACTATTACCTGGGCACCATGATCCCCTATTCCTACGACATAAAAATGCGCCAGCTTGGGGTGAGACCTGAGGTGCTGGAAAAATACGGGGCCGTGAGCGAGCCCACCATCATCGAAATGGCCAACATCGTCCGCGCCAAATTCAACACCCACATCGGAGTGGCTACCAGCGGCATCGCCGGCCCGGGCGGAGCCACGCCGGAAAAACCCGTGGGCACGGTCTGGATCGCTTTTTCGGACAAGGACAAAACGGTCACCCGAAAGCTGCAACTTTCTCCAGACCGCGAGATCAATATTAAGATGGCATCGGTAGCGGTGTTGAATTTGATACGGCAGAATGTGGGGAAATCGGTAGTCAGGACCCAGTAGCCAGTATTCAGTAGCCTGGAGTTAGAATTGTATTCAGGGAGTAAATTCAAGGGAACTTGTACTTTTGTATTTGCTTTTGCATTTGGTAAATCCCCGACCAACCAGATACCATTCGGTCCCAAAAAGGATTTAGGCCATAACGATGGCTTCTTGTTCTTAAAATTCTAGCTCCGGATTCTGATCTGAATTCTGGCTACTGAATACTGGCTCGATTCTGGCTCCTGAAATCTAAAGCACGCGTTAAATGAACCTACGTTTTCTCTGTGCGTTCCTTTTCTTGATTGCCACTGCGCATGCCCACGCGCAGACCACTATCCACGGCCGCGTCATCGACAGCGTCAGTTCTCAGCCGGTGGCTTTTGTAAGCATTGCCCTGCAAGACGGGCGGCACGGTGTCAACTCCGATATGGAGGGTAATTTTTCGCTTCGTATTCCGGCGGGGTATGAGGGGTGGGTTTATTTTTCGCATGTGAGCTATCAAAAGGTGAAATTGCCTTTGAATGCTTTTCGCGGGAAGATCGTGGTGAAATTGAGACCGGGGTCGACGGTGCTTTCGGAGTTCACGGTTTTTTCGGGGGAGAATCCCGCTTTCAAGATCATCCGGAAGGCGATCGAGCATCGGGAAGAGAACGATCCGGAAAACCTGAGCGCCTACAGCTACACGTCCTATTCCAAGTTTATCATTAGTCCATCCGAACATAATCACAAGACCGACTCGATCATGCAGGCGCTCCGGCAACGACCCGATAGCGTGAAGCTCACCAAGGATCAGAAATCTATGTTGCAATTCGATGCTATCGCCGACTCGGCGAACCTGTTTCTGAGTGAATCGGTTTCCACGAAGAAGGTGTTGCATCCAGGACAGGTCAAGGAGGAGTTGTTGGCCTATCGCATTTCGGGATACAAAAGCCCGATGTTTAGCAGCGCCGCGATGGACGGACAGCCGTTCGCGTTCTATGACGAGAACATCAATTTGTTTGGGAAAGACTTTATCAACCCGCTGCAGCCCGGCACCTTCCGTCGCTATGACTTCAACCTGGTGGACACCACGTTTTACCAGGCGGATACCGTATACGTTATTCAATTCGCGCCCCGCGACAAAAAACTATTCAACGGTTTGGAAGGTATCCTCTCCATCGCGGTGGATGGCTATGCGGTGAAAAATGTGGCGGCCACGGCGGCCGATCCTGTGGGGTTGGTGGGCATCCGCATTCAACAAGAGTATGAAAAAATAGACGGGCATTGGTTTCCCGTACAACTCAACACCGATCTCGATTTTCACGACCTGGTGTTTGCCGGCCGAAGCATGAAAGCACAGCAACTCAATTTTTTGAGAGATGTCCGGATCAATCCCGAATTAAACAAAAAGGAATTTGGCGACATCGTGATGGAGCTCGCCCCCGTGCGCAAAGATCTGAACGCGTCGATCCTCGAAACCCATCGTATCCGGCCCTTGGAGCGACGCGAGTTGAATACC
>CBIHQM010000531.1:0-4045 GCA_966211885.1 uncultured Chryseolinea sp. | reverse complement strand
AAGGCCATTGTCCACGTTTTGATCTGACAACCCATGCTTCCCGGCCCGTTCAAAACAATTTTGGCCTGAATTATTTTTTAGACCAGCCTAAATTTTTATTTTTGTAAATCGATACCTTATGTCATGCCCAGCTTCACGGAAGAAAACTATCTGAAAGCCATCTATCACCTCTCCGGCAGCGGATCACAGGCCGTGCTTACCAATGAAATTGCTGAGGTGATGCACACCAAAGCGGCCTCGGTGACCGACATGATCAAGAAGCTGTCGGCCAAGAATTTCATTTCCTACGAGAAGTACTACGGTGTGAAGATCACCAAACAGGGAAAGAGCGAAGCGCTGATGGTGATCCGCAAGCACCGGCTGTGGGAGACCTTCCTGGTGGAGAAGCTTCGCTTCAACTGGGACGAGGTGCACGAGATCGCCGAGCAACTGGAGCACATCCAGTCGGCCGTGCTCATCCAGAAGCTGGACGAATTCCTGGGCTTTCCCACCACCGACCCGCATGGCGAACCCATTCCCGACAAACACGGCAAGATCGCCGTGCCCTTGCGCCAGCCGTTGCATGGCCTGGCCGCGGGCTATACGGGGACCATCGAGGCGGTGCACGATTCGGATTCGAATTTATTGAAGTACCTCAACCGCATTGGCGCGGTGCCTGGCAAAACGATCAAACTCATCGGCAAGGAAGAATACGACGAAAGCCTGGAAGTGGAAGTGGATGGCAAACGATTGACCATCAGCAAGACCGTGGCCGAGAACATTTTAGTAACTGCGTAATAAAAGCAAATGGAAACCGATACTTTACAACAGCGTAAATCACTTAGCGAGGTCCACGCCACCGTGGACACCCAACGGAAAGGCTGGCGCAAGATGCTGGCCTTTATGGGGCCGGCCTACCTGGTGAGTGTGGGCTATATGGATCCGGGCAACTGGGCCACCGACATCGCGGGCGGGAGCAAGTTTGGCTATTCGCTGCTCTGGGTGTTGTTGATGTCGAACATGATGGCGTTGCTGCTTCAAAGCTTGAGCGCCCGTTTGGGCATCGTGCGCCAACTGGACCTGGCGCAGGCATCGCGCAGTGCGTATAGCCGGCCCGTAAACTTTTCTTTGTGGATCCTGGCCGAAATTGCCATCGCCGCCTGCGACCTCGCGGAAGTGCTGGGGATGGCCATCGGTCTTCAGCTGCTCTTTGGGTTGCCGCTGATCTGGGGCGTGAGCCTCACGGTGCTGGACACCCTGTTGCTGCTCGTGCTGCAGAGCTATGGCATGCGCAGAATTGAAACCTTTATCATCGCCCTGGTCGCCATTATTGGCGGTGCCTTCCTGGTGGAGATGATCCTGGCCAAACCGCCGGTGGCAGAGATGGCGCGCGGTTTTGTACCCTCCCTGCCCAACGAGCAGGCGCTGTATATCGCCATCGGCATTATCGGTGCCACGGTGATGCCGCACAACCTATACCTGCATTCATCGCTCGTACAAACCCGGCGCTACAACACCAGCGAGAAAGGGATTTGGTCGGCCATTAAATATAACTTTATCGACTCGGCCGTGGCGCTGAATGCCGCGTTCTTTGTGAACGCCGCCATTCTCGTTTTGGCGGCCGCTACCTTCTTTAAAGCCGGGTTAAATGACGTAGAGCAAATACAAGACGCTTATAAATTTCTCGCTCCCCTGCTCGGCACGAAGTGGGCTTCCCTCCTCTTCGGCATCGCCCTGGTGGCCGCAGGACAAAGCTCGACGATCACGGGCACATTGGCCGGTCAGATCGTGATGGAAGGCTATCTCAATCTGCGCATTGCCCCCTGGCTGCGCCGGCTCATTACACGGTTGATCGCGATCATCCCTGCTCTGCTTGTCATCCTCATTTATGGGGAAGAGGAAACCGGGGCGTTGCTCATTTTCAGCCAGGTGATCCTGAGTTTGCAACTGGGTTTTGCTGTGATCCCGCTCATCCATTTCAACAGCGACAAAAGCAAGATGGGCATCTTTGTGATCAAACCGTGGCTGAAAGTGGCCGCGTGGGTTATTGCCGCCGTCATTGTGGGATTGAATGTGAAGCTCGTCATCCAGGAAATTACGGGTTGGCTGGTCTTGGCCGGCGACTCGGCGTGGATCATTTGGATCACGGCCGTGCCGGTTTGTGTGGCCGCTGCCGGGTTGTTGCTCTACATCACCCTGAAGCCCCTCATTGAACGGCGCGCCGCCGAACGGGATGCCCGCGGACCGCATGGCCAAGCCGTTACCCTGGACGTGAACCACGACCTGGTCTACAACCGCATCGCCATCACCCTCGACTTCAGTGACATCGACAGCCTGACTATTCGCAGTGCCCTGGCCCAGGGCGGCAAAAACGCCCGCTATGTTTTGCTGCACGTAGTGGAAACCGCTGGGGCTATGGTCTACGGCGCCGACATTGCCGACCACGAGTCGCACACCGATGCCGCGTCGCTGGAAAATTATCGCGCCCAACTGCTGGAGCGAGGCTACAACGTAGAGGTCAAGGTGGGCTATGGCAACCCACGTCGCTGCATTCCCGAGATGGTGGGCGAATTCCAGGCCGATCTGCTGGTGATGGGGGCTCACGGTCACAAGTTCTTCAAGGACCTGGTGTTTGGCACCACGGTGGATACGGTGCGGCACCGGGTGCATATTCCCGTGCTGATCGTCCGGGCTTGAGGAACGGAAAGCCTTGCGCCGTCGTTGACAAGCCGTAACTTGCGCCCATGTCCGTGCACACCGAAGATACCATTGTAGCGTTGGCCACTGCTCCCGGCATTGCCGCCATTTCCGTGATCCGATTGTCCGGGAAGGAAGCCATTGGCATCACCCAGAAATGTTTTAAGGGAAAAGACCTGCTTTCACAGGCCACCCATACCCTGCACTTTGGGACGTTGCACGATGATGGCAGGACCATAGACGAGGTGTTGGTGGCTTTGTTCCGTGAGCCAAATTCGTTTACGAAGGAGAATGCGGTGGAGATCTCCTGTCACGGATCCCCTTTCATTGTTAAAGAGATCATCAAGACGTTGTTGAAGAATGGTGCGCGTCTCGCTGAGCCTGGGGAGTTTACCAAGCGGGCATTCTTTCATGGTCGTTTCGATTTGGCACAGGCTGAGGCGGTTGCCGATCTGATCCATGCCGAAACTGATAATGCGCGCCAGGCAGCGCTCAATCAAATGCGCGGTGGATTTTCGAAAGAGATCGACCGGTTGCGGGAGGAGCTTATTCATTTCGCTTCGCTAATTGAATTGGAGTTGGATTTTGGAGAGGAAGATGTGGAGTTTGCTCAGCGCGATGATCTGAGGAATTTGATCACGCGGATTCGGTCCGTTCTACGCGCCTTGATCGATTCGTTTGACCAGGGGAATGTGATCAAGAATGGCGTGCCCACGGTGATTGCGGGAAAACCAAATGCCGGCAAGTCTACGTTGCTCAATACGTTGTTGAATGAGGAGAGAGCCATTGTGTCGGATATTCCCGGCACAACGCGCGATGCTATTGAGGATGAGATCATTTTGGGTGGTATCAACTTTCGTTTTATCGACACGGCCGGATTGCGCGAAACCAGCGATGTGATCGAGGCTATTGGTGTGGAACGTACCCGCGACCGGATGAAGAAGGCTTCGCTGATCGTTTATCTCTTCGATCTGGCCAACACCACGCTGGAGGAAATTGAGACGCAACGCCAGGAGCTGGCTGCGCTCGGCATTCCGCACATTAACGTGGGCAACAAGTTGGATAAGGCTGATCCCCTATTGCTGGAAAAATTGAAGACAGAAGATTTTACATTCATATCGGCTGCCGCGCATACGAACGTGGGCGTGCTCAAGGAAAAGTTGTTGGCGAAAGTACAAGTGCGGGAAGTGAAGACTGGGGATGTGATGGTGACCAACCTGCGGCACTATCAAAACCTTTTGCAGACGTATGATTCGCTGGGGCGCGTGCTGGATGGGATGAGTCAGGGCGTTACCGGGGATTTTTTGGCGATGGATATCCGGCAATCGTTGCATTATCTCGGCGAGATCACGGGGGCGATTACGACGGA
>CBIHQM010000530.1:0-4052 GCA_966211885.1 uncultured Chryseolinea sp. | reverse complement strand
CTGACCCTCATCACCGATGTACAACGCCGCGGTGTGCCCGTGGATTTCGAGACCACCGTAACGGCCATTGAATTCCAACCCGACGAAAGTTCGATCACCACCGTAGAAAAGAAAGACGGCACGACCGAAAAAATAGAAGCCCGCTACATCATCGATGCCAGCGGCTATGGCCGGGTGATCCCGCGCCTGTTCAACCTGGACAAACCGTCCAACCTGGACCCGCGGAAAGCCGTGTTTGCCCACGTGAACGACGTTCACCGCAACAACCACGACGAACCCAACCGCATCATCGCTGTGATGTATGCGCCGGGCATCTGGTCATGGATCATTCCTTTTTCGACCGGCGTCACATCGCTGGGCTTTGTGGGCAGCTTTGACTATTTCAACGCGATGGGAGGCGATCCTTCATCCCAGTTCAGGACCTTCATCGATGGCAACGCCTATCTGAAACAACGCTTTGGCGATGTGGAATGGGTGTTTGAGCCCCGCAAGCTGGAAGCCTGGTCGGCAACCACCGACAAGTTCTATGGCCACGGCTTTGTGCTCACGGGCAACGTGACCGAATTCCTCGACCCGATTTTCTCTTCCGGTGTGATGTTCGCCACCGTATCGAGCCATATCGCCAGCAAGATGGTGATCCGCAAGCTGAAGGGCGAGAACGTGGACTGGGACAACGACTATACGAACTTTATCCGCCAGGGCGTAGACACGTTCCGGACCTATGTGATGGCCTGGTACGATGGCACCCTGGAGAAAATATTCTTCTCCAAAAATCCCGACCCCGAGATCAAACGTCAGATCTGCTCGGTGTTGGCGGGTTATGTGTGGGATCAAAGCAACCCGTATGTGAAGGATCACGCCGGGTCGCTGAAGCGCCTTGCAAAATTGATCGACGTGCGCGAACGGTTAGACGCACTCTGATCCGTGTCTGCCATCACCCGATATTGCCGCATTCACAACCGCACCCTGTACAACCAGGGCCAGCCGGTCTTTACCCAAACGGAAGGCACCCTGGACGACTTCCTTGACGCCGCCCTGCAGGCACTGAGCATCCCATACCCGAAATTTTACAAGATGGACCGGGCTTCCAAGCTGGGCTTCCTGGGAGCGGAGATGCTGGTGAAAGACGCGCCTTTGTTGCCACGGTATGCACCGGAGCAGGTGGCTTTGGTCCTGGCTAACGCCCACGCCAGCCTGGATACCGACATTCGTTACTACGAGTCGACCAAAACGCTGGCGAGCCCGGCCTTATTCGTGTATACGCTGGCCAACATCGTGGGCGGCGAGATTTGCATCCGGCAGGGCATAAAAGGAGAGAATGCCTTCTTTGTGACGCCGGTGTTCGATCCTGACTTGCTGCACACGTATGTGGAGCTGGTGATGGCCACCGACAAGACCCAGGCCTGCATGGCGGGCTGGGTGGATGTGCTGGGTGAGCAACACGATGTTTTCTTATATTTGCTGGAAAAACAGCAACCCGCCGGAATGCCGGAACATACTGCAGAACAACTTCGAAAACTTTATCAGTAAATTATGGAACAGTTGATGGCCGATCTGAAAAAGCAGATCATCGAGGCGTTGAATTTGAAGCATTTGAAACCCGAAGATATCGGCGACGATCAGCCGCTTTTTGTGGAAGGTTTGGGACTCGATTCGATCGACGCCCTGGAACTGATCGTGCTGCTGCAGCAACACTACAACATCAAGCTGGCCAATCCACAGGACGGCCCGCAGATCTTTAAATCGGTGAAGACCATCGCCGAGTACATCCGAGCCAACCAACCTTCCTGATCCCTTGAAAGGCACCGTGCACGTGGCCGGCACCGGCATCATCTCCGCCATCGGAAATTCCGTCTCCGAAACGCTGGCCGCATTTCAGGCACAGCGCTCCGGCATCGGGCACATCACGCTCTTTGATTCCGTCCACAAGAATGTGCTCCCCGTAGGCGAGGTCAAGCTTTCCAACGAAAGTCTTTGCGACACGCTCTGGATGCCTGCCCACACCTCGCGCACAGCGTTGTTGGGGATCTATGCAGCGCGCGAAGCCGTAAAAGCTTCGAAGGTGGACATCAAGCGCTGGCGCACGGGTGTGATCTCCGCCACCACCGTGGGGGGGATGGATAGAACGGAAAACTTTTTCATCGACTATCTCGCCGATAACACCAAGGGCAAGCTGCGCAATGTGATGCATCACGAATGCGGCATGTCGACCGAACTGATTGCCGATGACCTGGGTGTGAATGGATTTATTTCCACCATCAACACGGCGTGTTCATCGTCGGTGAATGCCATTGCATTGGGTTCGCGACTCATCAAGCACAACCAACTGGATGTGGTCATTGCCGGAGGAACCGATGCGCTTTCGAAGTTCACGTTGAACGGATTTAACAGCCTCATGATCTTGGATCAGCAACCTTGCCGCCCGTTCGATGCGAGTCGCGCGGGGTTGAACCTGGGTGAGGGGGCAGCGTTTGTTGTGCTCGTTTCGGATCGTGTGCTGGAGGCAGAGAAAATAAAGGCTTCGGCGTATGTCAATGGCTATGCCAACACCAACGATGCCTATCACCAAACCGCGTCGTCACCGGAAGGTCGGGGTTCGTTTGGAGCGATGCAAAAAGCGCTGGCCATGAGCGGACTTTCACCGCAGGATATCGACTACATCAATCTTCACGGTACCGGCACATTGAACAACGATCTCTCGGAGGGCACAGCCATCGCGCGCCTTTATGGTGACCGTTACCCGAGGCTCAGTTCCACCAAAGCTTTTACGGGCCACACGCTCGGTGCCAGCGGGGGAATTGAGGCGGTGTTCTCTGTGATGGCGATCCAGGAGCAATGTGTTTTTCCGAACCTGCGTTTTGAAACACCGATCCCCGAGGTAGGCATTGTTCCCCAGAAAAGTTTTGAATCGGGTGTAAACGTAAACCATGTGATGAGCAACTCCTTTGGTTTTGGAGGCAATTGCTCTTCTATCATATTTTCAAAAAATTAGCTGACCCTTCCGGTTGGCGAACGTATAGCGTATGGCGATCTACATCAAAGGCAAAGGCAACATCTCACCACAGCAAACCTGGGGTGATTCACCGTTGCTGGAAACGCCTGTGTTGGCCAACGGAAATCGCTTTGCCTGCGTGGAGCCGGACTATACGCAGTTCATGGACGTGCGCCAACTGCGCCGCATGAGTCGCATTTTGAAAATGGGTGTGGCCTCCGGGAGCATGGCCCTGAAAGATGCCGGCATCACCGTACCCGATGGCATCATCACGGGCACCAGCTATGGATGCCTGGAAGACACCGGAATCTTCCTCAGCAAAATGATCAGCAACGTGGAGCACGCGCTCAACCCGACGCCGTTCATTCAATCCACCCACAACACCATCGGTTCGCAGATTGCCTTGTTGTTGCAATGCCAGGGCTACAATCAAACCTATACGCAGCGCGCATTTTCATTTGAGAATGCTGTATTGGATGCGTTGATGGAATTGCAGGAAACACCCGCTCAATATTTTTTGGTGGGCGCTGCCGACGAGATCACCGACACCAGCCACACCATTCAAGAACGCTTTGGGATCTTCACCGACGAATACCACGCCGGCGCCATAAACGGAGAAGGGGTAGCGTATTTTGTTTTATCAGGAGAGAAAAGCAGCCAGGACAAAGTTTCGATCCATTCGCTGGCAACATTTTATAATGCCGACGAAACGGCATTGAACAACGGCGTTCATCAATTCCTGGCCGATGCCAACCTGAAGGCAGCAGACATCGACTTGCTTTTAATGGGAACACAAGGCGACGCTTCGGAAGAAGCCGTTTTACAAAGCACTGCAGCCTCGCTTTTTCCTTCCAGCGCCAAAGGCCATTTCAAACATCTTTCAGGTGAATATCCTACCGCCACTGCTTTTGCCGTGTGGCTGGCAGCAAGGATGATCGAAACCCAAACCGTTCCGGAAAGTGTTTCGATCGGGAAAGCCAGCCGGCCGCTGCGACGCGTGCTGATCTTTAATTCGTACTTTGGTAAATACCACTCGCTGATTTTACTCGAAGCATGTTGA
>CBIHQM010000529.1:0-4060 GCA_966211885.1 uncultured Chryseolinea sp. | reverse complement strand
TAACTGTTCATTTATTTTGTTCTGTCGTTATTGACGGGACAAAGGTGCGTGAACAGGGAGATCCTTAACATGGAGAATTTTCGCATCGTGGTGGATAATTTTCCCGCCTGGAGCGTTTATGAAAAGAAACGGCATCGATTGTTGAACAGCAACCCTATGCAAATGAATTTAGAAATAAGACGCCTCCGGGAAGACGAGCGAATCCCCTACGATTTGTTGCTGCTTGCCGACGAAACAATGGAAGCAATCGACAGGTACATCCGCCAATCGGAGGTCTATGTTCTTGAACGCGACCATAAAGCAGCCGCCGTTTATGTGCTTCACGCGCTCGACGCCGATTGTGTTGAAATCAAGAATATCGCCGTGGACGAAAAACTCCAGGGCCAGGGGATCGGCCGATCGTTGTTGGAAGACGCGGCCCGCAGAGCGACGATAGACGGATATAAGACGATTATCATTGGAACAGGAGATGGATCGATACGACAACTCGATTTATATCAAAAGGAAGGCTTTGAAATTTTTGATATCAGAAAGGGGTTCTTTATCGATAATTATCCTGCACCCATTTATGAAAATGGAATACAGCTCAGGGATATGATCATGCTTAGAAAGCAGCTGAGGTAGACGCCGGCATCTACAGGTATCTATGGGTGTGGCCTTGCTTACTCAGGATACCCACGATGCGTTTGCTCAATTCTTTGCGGGAACAGACGTGTAATCGGTTACGAACCAGGTAACAAATACCGCGGCGCCAAAGATCAAATAGAAATTTCTTGCTAAGCTGCCCTCTACGCTCCCTAAATAAAATGCAAGGCCGATCAACGAAACGGAGACAACCAACTCAATCCATCCATGTATTTTGAGGGGGATGATTTTTACCACGCCCAATTCAAAATTCGTTGTCGCGGTAAGTCCTAAGTGGATCAAAGCAAGCGTGAACGTAAAAAACGTTGTAAGGCTGGGCAGGCTGAAGGATAGGGGCGCCAAAAGCAAAAATAATACGACTGCATAATCAATGATGCCGTGCCATTTGGAGTTTAGTTTCATAGAATTCTCTGTGGGTTATATGATCGTTGCGTATAGGTTGAGTTATGCGATGAATCGGCTTCAGATTCAATCGGCGAGGGGAGTGGCAATGCGGATCGATCCTGAAGAAGAGGCGAATTCACCGCGTCGTTTTTTTAAGAGTATTGACTTTTTAAATTCCGACGGGCTGACGTGGGTATGCTTCTTAAAGAATCGGCTAAAATGCGACGCGTCCTCAAATCCCAGATCCGTATAAACCTCTTTAGCCGATTTGTCGGTGTAATAAAACAAGCGGCGGGCCTCGAGGGCAATGCGCTCATGAATGATTTGGGAGGGCGACTTCTTGCCATATAAAGCAAAAACGTTGGTCACGGTCTTTGGCGATCGATGAAGCGCCGACGCATAGAATTGCACGTCGTGTTGATGCTTGTAGTGCAGTTCGACCAGTAGATTGAATTGACGGAAGAGATTGAATTTATTGTCGTCGGCAGGAGGCTCGTTCCCCGTGTATTGCTGTTTGCCCAGCCGGGTCAGGGTGATAATGAGGCGCACCAGGAGTATGCGGAGCATCTCGCCCTGAACGTTGTCGGCTTGTTGAAATTCGTCTTTGAAGACTTCAAACAGGAGCTGGATCTTGCGCTGATGCGTTTCGTCCAGGGCGATGAACAGGGTCTGCGACGACCCGTAGAATAGGAAGCCGACGCAACTCACTTCCTGGTCGTGGGTGACGATGCAATAAAAATCCCGGTTAAACCGCCAGGCGATGACATCTTCGGGACACGAGAAATGATAGGATTGATTCGCCATCAGGGGGAGAATCGTATGGGGTGGAAAAGCATATTCCTGTTCATCAACCACGACCTGTTGTAGTTTGCCATTGTTCCAGGCGATGGTGAGGAGTTCATCCTTCCGGTCGCTACGATGAAACGACCTTTCGAATTCCTTTTCGTGGATGATGAGGTGAAACTCTGCATTTTTTTCCTTGTCAAAAAAAGTCAATTTCATTTTTGCCGGAAGACGGATCTTTCCTTTTTCAGTTTTGAATACCACATGATCCCGGGGTTGGCGGGGATGGCGCTGAAAATTAACGGGAAAAGACCGGGGATCGGATAGCATGAATGTCGGCCGGGTGACAAAGCGGGTGATTAAAAATGAAGCGGACAAGAAGCGCACGCGGAAGGCTTCCGGCTGAGCGGAGCGATCTCGATCACAGCAGCATGGGTTAAAAACCTTCACCAGCTTTATATTTCAACGCGGTGACCTTAGGCCAAAGCTCGTCGGCTTTTTTCAGAAGGCGAGGTTCGCTCTTGTTCCAGGTGTCGAGCGAGTTCACGGTTCTCGCGCCGGATTTTCCATAATAGAAGAGATAGAGCTTGCCATTCGTTATTTTAAATACCTCCGGATTGATGGATACTTTTTTTCCATAGCTAACGGCCAACGCACAGTAGCCATCGTATTGTGGCAGATAGTGTGCGGGATCGCTTTCGAAGGTCTTTTGGTTTTCAGCGTTTATAAACTGGTAGGTCACGCCTTGATAGACCGTGGCGTTGGCGGGCAGGCCCTTCATGGGCTTGCCGGGATTGAAATAGGCTACGAGGTCGTAACCCCCGATGCCAAGATTATTTTTGTCAATGGGGTCTACTTGGGCAAACACTTTCGTGCAAAGGAAGAGGACAATCCAAAAGATGCGATTTGTTTTCATGACGGTGAGATTTCGATCCAGTTTGGTGTAAGGATTCTAAGCATGCGCAAAGATGGCGCCTGCGTGAGTGGCGGCGATTAGCGAATGTTCCCGAAGTGTGGACTATTTTTCCCGCAATCACGGTGCAGACCGGCAAAATCTCCTTGGAAAAATTCTATCGGGCACTATATACAACTCTTCGGGCAATACGATCATTCCTATCGCTTTGGGCGTACGTTACTTTTGGCTGAATTAAAAACCCAAAAGAGACTATGACGCAATTAAGAAAACGCAATGCCTGGTATCTCTGCCTATTGTTACCGCTCGCGATAGCTTGTAACGACGACAACTCCGGTGGGCCGGTAGAGACCTCGACGATAACCGTGGAGAATGTTTTAGACTCGAGGCCCTTAGTGCAATCGGGAACTTTCAAGGGCGATGGAACACCTGGGCTGATCTTCCCGGATCAGTCCGTATCGATTAGTTTTTCTGCCGCAAAAGGGGAGGCTGTGACGTTTGCCACCATGTATGGTTGGTCAAATGACTTGTTCTTCGCGCCGGTAAACCCGGGCATATTGGTTTACGATGCCAATGGCAATCCGATCGAAGGCGATGTTTCGTCGCAGGTGAAGCTATGGGACAATGGAACCCGCATAAACCAGGCACCCGGAGCCAACGTGGTGCATCCCGGCACGGCCGACAGCCAGAACATTGCCGAGGTGGCCGGCGCGGACGCACAGGGAAATGACTATCTGCCGGCCTCGTCGCTGATGCAGGCGATGTTAGCGTATAACGGCAACTCAACGTTCACCTTGACGCTGAAGAACATTTCAAAAGGAACGGCCAACGAGACGCCGTTCAGTCCCGGCGTGTGGGCCATTTCCTATATCGCCGGCGGACAATTGCTGAATGCTGCGCCGTTGTACAGTGCAGGTCAGCCTACAGCAAACGGCCTCACAATGATCGCCGAAGCGGGTAACAATGCACCCCTCTACACCTATGTGCAAACCATCACGGGTATATTCACACCCTTGTCGCCCGTTCTGGTGGTGATCTACAACGGGATCGATAACCCGATCTACAAACTGGGCGAAAACGATCGTGGCGAAGGCTTGAAGGACCTCGCTCAAAAAGGCAATGCCGATATCCTGGCTGCCGCGCTGAAAGTCAAAACGGGAGTGAAGGAAGTCTACGTATTGCCTGCGCCGGAGTCGAAAGTGCTTCTGCCGATGATCAACGGCGGCAAGGGAGGCATGGTGACACAAGCCATCACCTATCAGAAAGGAGACCGCATCGCTATTGCCACCATGTATGGATTTTCGAATGACTGGTTTTTTGCCTCCACCGGAAATG
>CBIHQM010000528.1:0-4063 GCA_966211885.1 uncultured Chryseolinea sp. | reverse complement strand
AGAATTCAAGATCTTCAACCGCTGGGGCGAACAGCTTTTCTTTACCGACAATGCAACGCAGGGTTGGGATGGCTCCTACAGGGGCAACATCATGCCGGAAGGCACCTATGTCTTCAAGGCAAAGATCACCGACCTCATCAACCGCACCTCCGAGCGATCGGGCACCATCGTGCTATTCCGAAAGCAGTAAAATCAAGGTTCTCAGGGACCTTGCAGAATGTATTGGATTTTGCCCACACCATTTACCCACAATCCTTTACCTTTACCGGGAAGAAAGCCATTCACAAAACCGAAACGAGCAAGCTATGTTTGATATGATGAAAATGATGGGCAAGGTAAAAGAATTCCAAGCCCGTATGAAAGAAGTGCAGGACAACCTGGAGAAGCTCCAGGCGCAGGGCGAATCGGGTGCCGGCATGGTGAAAGCTACGGTTACCGGAAAAAAAACGCTGATCGCTATCGACATCGACCCGGCCCTCCTCAAGGGTGAAGACAAAGTCATCCTGCAAGACCTCGTGGTGGCGGCTGTCAACAAAGCTATGGATGCGGCTGACGTCATGGCCAAAGAAGAAGTGCGCAAGAACACGGATGGGCTGTTGCCCAACATTCCGGGTATGGACCTCGGCAGTTTGATGGGATGAGCCAAACGGCAGTTGTTATCCTCAACTACAACGGCGCCGCGCTGTTACCGAAGTTCCTGCCCTCGGTGCTGCAGCATTCCGAAGGTGCCGAGATCATCGTGGCCGACAACGCCTCCACCGACAACTCCCTGGCCATACTTCAAAAGGATTTCCCGTCGGTTAAACGCATTGTGCTGGATCAGAATTACGGCTACTGCGGCGGCTATAACCGGGCACTGTTGCAAGTGCAAGCCGACCATTACGTGTTATTGAATTCCGACATTGAAGTCACCCCCCACTGGCTGTCCCCCCTCACCCAACTCCTGGATTCGGATGAGACCATTGCTGCCGTGCAGCCCAAGATCCTGTCGTATCGCCAGCAGAACACCTTCGAACACGCCGGGGCCGGTGGCGGGCTGATCGACGCCCTGGGCTATCCGTTTTGCCGCGGGCGCTTGTTTGATGTGGTGGAGCAGGATACCGGGCAATACAACGATACCACTGATGTGTTCTGGGCCTCCGGCGCCTGCCTGGTGATCCGGGCCGATGCGTTCCACGACATGGGCGGTTTCGATGAAGACTTCTTCGCCCACATGGAAGAGATCGACCTGTGCTGGAAGCTGAACCGCGCAGGCCTCCGGGTTTGCTACTGTGGACAGAGCACCATCTTTCACCTGGGCGCCGGCACCCTGGGTTATGACAATCCCCGGAAAACGTATCTCAATTTCCGTAACGGACTCTCGCTGATCTTTAAGCATTTCGATCGCGCGGAGTTGTTCTACAAACTTCCGCTCCGCCTCGCGTTGGACTGGCTGGCCGCGGTGGTCTTCTTGCTCAAGGGCCAGCCGGGTAATTTCAACGCCGTAGGGAAGGCACATTTACATTTTATACGGCATTATGCCAGGGATAGACGGAAGCGTCGAGCGATTCACGAACAATACCCAACGTATCCCCGAAAGGCAGTTTACCCGGGCAGCATTGTGTTCGATTTCTATGTGAAAGGGAAGCGAAGGATGGGTCAATAATCCCACACGGGGGTGCGCTTACGAAGGTGCTTGCGCATGTTCATGATGAAGGCCAGCGACAGGTAGATGATGACCGGTGACCCGAACGTGATGAAGCTCGCATAGATGAAAAAGAGGCGAATGGAGGATGTTGCAACACCTAACTTCTCGCCCAGGTGTGTACATACTCCAAAAGCGTAGGTCTCAAAGAAAAGTTGGATTTTATCTGCTACACGGTCCATATATGCCCTTTAGTATACTTTCGACTTCCCAAAAAGTTGATTTGTCGACCAAAAGTTCGGCTCACAAATATAACGCGCCACCCCCCTCAAAATGTCGGGGTCCTTCATATTTTTTTGAGTATAATTGCAAAAAAATACACATAAGTATAGTTTTGCAAACCTGTTTAAATCAACCAATAAATCTAAATCCAATGAGAAAAGTAGTTTACTCATTTCTGATCTTCGCAGTACTTACCCTCGCGGGCTGTACCCTGCCCAAGATGGTGAAAATGTCAAAAGACCAGCAATTGACGGTTACTCCGAACCCGCTGGAGGTTCACAAGGATACGGTTGCCTTCGATATGGCGGCTAACCTTCCGGTTAAAATGTTGAAGAAAGGAACCGTCTACACGGTAAACACCTTCTACAAGTATGGCACCAACGAACTGGCGCTGGACCCCATCCCGTTCAAAGCTGAGGACTATCCGAACAGCAAGACCGAGCCTCCCCGCGTAACCAAAAGCTTCTCATTCCCTTATCAACCCGCATACAAAACAGGTACTGTGGAAGTTGAAGGCGTAGCTTCCAAAGGCGAAAAAGCCAAGAAAACTCCCCGTCTTCCGGTAGCTACCGGTATCATCACCACTTCTAAGCTGGTGAAACCCGTATACTTCGCCGCTTTCGCAGAACATGGCTATAACAACCAGGAAGAACTTGTTCCTGTAGTGATCCCTGATTTCATCTTCGAACAAGGCAGATCCGTACTCAGACCTACTGAAATTAAGAGCACAAAAGGTAAGCAATTGGATGCTTTCATCGCTTCCAAGAACGCTACCCGTACCGTTACCATCACTGGTACCCACTCCCCTGAAGGTGCTGAGCGTATCAACGCTAAATTGTCGCCCGATCGCGCTGCCGCCATCGAAAAATTCTATCGTGCTGAAATGAAGAAGTACGACTACAAAGGCAAAGCCGACTCGATCAATTTCATCCTGAAGCCTGTTATCCAGGACTGGAACGAATTCAAGAACACACTTTCTACTTACGAAGGCATCACTTCCGAAGAGAAAGCTGAATACCTGAACATCATCAACGCCGGCGGTTCTTTCGAAGATGTTGAAAAACAATTCAAGAAACTGAAGACCTACAAGAAAGTGTTCAAGGATGTATATCCTAAACTGAGAACTGCTAAGACCGAGATCCTCGTCGTGAAAGACAAGAAGACCGACGCCGAAATGTCTGTTCTTTCCAAGCAAGTAACACAAGGCGCGATCTCTGCCGACACCCTTTCGTTCGAAGAAATGATGTACGCCGCTACGTTGACTCCTTCCCTGGAAGAAAAAGCAGCGATCTACGAAGCCGCTACCAAGAAAGGTTCTAACTGGAATGCCCACAACAACCTCGGTGCCGTATACATCGCTCAAGCGATCGAAAATCCCAGCAACGCTGCTGCCCTGGCCGACAAAGCTCAGGCACAACTGGAACTTGCTGCTAAGTTGAACGAAGCTCCCGAAGTACACGCCAACCTGGCTTCCGTAAGCATGATGAAAGGCAACGCTTATGCTGCCTACAACCACGCTACCAAAGCCCTCGGCGCTGGCCTGAAAGGCGACAATGCTGCCGGTGTGAACGGTGTGAAAGGTGCTGCTGAAATCGTAAAAGCTCAGTACGCTGCCGCCGTTAGCTCCGAATCTGCTGCTGCCGACAACGCCGACAACCTTTTCAACAAAGGTTTGGCTCAAGTGTTGAACAAAGACTATCAAAATGGTCTGACTTCCTTCAAGGAAGCCACTGCCAAGAACAGCAACCTGGCCATCGCTTACTATGGTGCCGCAGTAGCTTCTGCCCGCCTCGGCAACGCCGACGACGTGGTGAGCAACCTGAGCAGCGCTGTGAAAGCCGATCCTTCATTGAAAGAAGCCGCTTTGACCGACCTGGAATTCGCGAAATTCCAGGCTACCGAAGCCTTCAGAAATGTATTGAAATAATCGATCTCATTGGTTAAACAGAGAAGCCCCGGCCAAAAGCCGGGGCTTTTTGTTTTGGGGCTCCCCAATAAAAAGTGGGGAATGCTTTTATCCTGTTTGTCCGGCCCCTATTTTTACGCACTTTCTGAAGAAATGCTATGAGAGAAATCCAGTTTAGAGAGGCCCTCCGCGAGGCCTTGAACGAAGAAATGCGCAGAGATCCCAGCGTTATATTGATGGGGGAAGAGGTG
>CBIHQM010000527.1:0-4092 GCA_966211885.1 uncultured Chryseolinea sp. | reverse complement strand
GCACCAGCACGTTGGTCTCGGGGAAATAGGTGGCCGTGCAGCCTTCGGGGATCGGGTATTTCACCACGACAAATTTATGGGCCACACGCTCTACACCCTCAAAGTGATTCACGAGGTCCACGAGGTCACCATCCTGCAGGTGGCGTTGGCGCATGTCATGCTCATTCATCAAAACCACCCGGCGCTCGTTGTAAATGCCGCGGTAGCGATCGTTCAAACCGTAGACGGTGGTGTTGAACTGGTCGTGACTGCGGATGGTCATCATCATCAGGTCGTCGTCCTCCATCGTGATCGAGGGAAGCGGGGCCACGTTAAAGTGCGCTTTGGCGGAGGCAGTTTGAAAGACTCCCTCGCGGTTGCCATTCGGTAAGTAAAATCCGCCCGGCTTTCGAACGCGTTCGTTATAATTTGCAAATCCTGGAATGGTTCGTTCGATATCTTCTCGGATGGCATCGTAGTGTTGTTCGTAGCGTTCCCAGTTAATTTTGCTGCGCGCGCCCAGGGTGGCCTTGGCCAGCCGGCACACCATGACCGGTTCGCTCAGCAGGTGACCGGAGATAGGTTTTAAAACACCTTTGGACGACTGGACCACACCCATCGAGTTCTCGCACGACACAAATTGTTCCTCTCCATGCACCACGTCCTCATCGCTTCGCCCCAGGCAGGGCAGGATGATGGCCTCTTCACCGTGCACGAGATGACTGCGGTTGAGCTTGGTGGACACCTGCACCGTTAAGCTACATTTACGAAGCGCTTCAGCCGTCAATGTGGTATCGGGTGTGGCGGAAAGAAAATTTCCACCCATGGCAAAAAAGACTTTGCCTTTGTCCGCATGCATGGCTTTGATGCTCTCCACCACATCGTAGCCGTGTTTGGTGGGCGGTGTGAAATGAAAGTTCTCTTGCAACTTCTGCAAGAACGATGGTGATGGCGTTTCAATAATTCCCATCGTGCGATCGCCCTGCACATTGCTGTGTCCCCTCACCGGGCAAGTGCCTGCCCCGGGTTTCCCGATGCTGCCTTTCAGTAAAAGTAAGTTGACCACTTCCTTAATGGTGTCGACTGCATTTTTGTGTTGCGTGAGGCCCATAGCCCAGCAGATAATAATTTTTGTTTTATGTTTTAAGAGCGTTGCCACTTCCTGGACCTGTGTCAGCGTGAGGCCCGACGCCTTGCACAACGTGTCCAGGTTTTGTTCTTTTAAATGGTTCGAAAACTCGATAAAGCCGGTGGTGCTTTTTGCGATAAAGTCGTGGTCGATCACCTTGCCGGGCGCTTGTTCTTCTTCGTCGAGCAACAGCCGTTGCACCGCTTTTAAGAAAGCCATGTCGCCGTTGATCTTTATGGGAAGAAAAAGATCAGACAGCGCCGTGTCGATGCCCAGAATGCCTTTCACCGTTTGCGGGTTGCTAAAGCCCATGAGGCCTGTTTCGGGTAACGGATTAACGGCAACGATCTTCGCTCCCTTTGCTTTGCCTTTTTGCAGGGCGGTGAGCATGCGGGGATGGTTGGTCCCTGGATTCTGTCCCAGGATCATGATCACCTCGGCGTCGTAAAAATCTTCGAGGGTGACAGAGCCTTTTCCTATTCCCAGCGACTCTGTCAATGCCACGCCGCTGCTCTCGTGACACATGTTACTGCAATCGGGCAGGTTGTTGGTGCCGTATTCGCGTACAAAAAGCTGGTATAAAAAAGCAGCTTCATTGCTGGTGCGGCCCGACGTATAGAAAATGGCTTCGTCGGGTGATGCGAGTTGGTTTAGCGAAGCCGCGATTTTCTGAAAAGCGCTTTCCCAGGTGATGGGTTGATAGTGCGTGGCGCCCTTTGGCAAAAACACCGGCTCGGCAAGGCGTCCTTTGCTGCCGATCTCGTGATCGGATAGGGCAGCTAAATCTGAAACAGAATTTTCGGCAAAGAAGGAAGCCGTAAGCTTTTTAGCAGTGGCTTCCTCGGCCATGGCACGCGCACCATTTTCACAATACTCGGCGATGCCCGAGCGTTCGTCATCCGGGTCGGGCCAGGCACAACTGGGGCAATCGAAACCTCCTTTTTTATTGAGCTGCCAGAGTCCTTTCATGCCGCGAGCAAAGCCGGCTTCTTCAATCACTTTTTCCATGCTCGATACCACGGCGGGGATGCCGGCGGCAACCGTTTTGATTTTGCCGCGCTTCAATCCCGTGAGTTGCTCCGGGTTTTCCGCTTGGGGAACAGGTGTTGCTTCATCGCTCATTGTTAGCAAATCTTTTTAGGGTTTTCGAAGTTGTCCGATTGATCCTCTAACGTGTTGTCCAGGCATTTAAAATCTTTCTCTAGCAAGAGGTACAAGGTTTCGGTTTCGCTCACTGCCTGGTGCGCATCAAACCCCACTATGCTATTTTCCGGCCAACCGGCCACGAGCGTTTCAGGAACCGACAGTGTGATTTTATTCTCGCGATAATTTGCTGAAAGCGCTTTTATTCCAGCCTTTCTTTCCACCGCATAACTGAAGTGCGTCGTGCCAAACGAGGTTTTATCTTCCAAAAATCCTTTCGTACTCAGCTTCTCCACTTCCGATTTCGACAACCGCACACGAATGGAATTTGCACTGATTCTTATTTTCATCTGATTCGATTTATACTATACAAAAACAACCCGGTGGCTGGCGGAATAAATATTGAATTTTTCATTTCCCAGAAAGCCGATGAGGGTGATACCAAATTCTTCCGCCTGTTGCAGGGCCAGGCTGGAAGGCGCTCCAATCGCGGCGATTACTTTTATCCCCGCCATGCTGGCCTTTTGGATCAATTCAAAACTTGCCCTGCCGCTCAGCAACAGGATCGTATTATCCAAGGGCAGTTGGTCATTCAGGAAGCAAGCTCCAATCACCTTGTCCAATGCATTGTGCCGGCCCACGTCTTCCCGCAGCATGAGCAGGTTCCCCTCCGCATCAAACAACGATGAGGCATGCAGCCCTCCCGTGCTGGCAAACACCTCCTGTTGTTTTTTTAAGACGATCGGCAGACGATGAAAAACCGCGGCGCTCACCTGCAGCGCATCGTCGTGCTGTGTATACATGGATACGGTTTTAATAGCATCGATGCCAGACTTGCCACATACCCCGCAACTGGAGGTGGTGTAGAAATTCCGGTCGGCGGTTTGAAGATGGGGCACCGCTGTGTCGACAAGCTCGACCACCATTTTGTTTTCATCTTCTCCATCGGGCCGGATGTGGGTGATCTCTTTTCTGTGGTTGATGATCCCCTCTGTAAACAAAAAGCCCGCGGCCAGTTCGTCATCATTTCCAGGCGTGCGCATGGTGACTGAAATGACTTTGGTGATCCTGTTGCCGGCAGCGCCATACACCAACTGTATTTCCAAAGGTTCTTCCACGGCCAGTTGGTCGTCGATCTCCAGTGTGCCCTTTTGCGTTACCCTGGTTATTTTGATATGTCTCACCGCGCTCGCTTGCATGTGTCTTGTAAGGTTGGGTTAAAGTTAAAAAAAATTGCACGCTCGCAGGACGTCCCTTTTGTCTTTGGGCGCTTTATTTCAATGCTTGTGCTTTGTCAGAAGAGCATCACCCATGAGATTCCGGTCGGGCATCAACCAACCTGAGTGCCGTTTCTGCCCCGAAAGGTTCTGTCGTCAGGGGCACCGGGCTAAAGTGACCGCCTGTAGCGTAGTAGAGTACCCGGAGGCTAGTCTATGCACACATCTCTAGTCTATGCACACATCTTTCAAAGAGAACGAGCATAAATAATAACCCCGGACTTCAGTCCGGGGTACAAAGTCATATCCAATAACGGGCTTTTAGCCCTGATGACGCCGCTGGTTGGGCAGACGGCAATACACACAGAGGGAAAAGTCAGTCCGCCAGTTGGCGGACCGTCAATAAATAAGGGTCTGTACCCCGGACTGAAGTCCGGGGTTATTCAAGATTTATATCGCACATTGTGTTCCGAACAATAGGCTTAAAGACAGGCGCACTCACCTGTACCCTTCATCTTCAAAGATGTGTGCATAGACTTGGCCCGGGAGGGTTAGAGAATATTCCCTAAATTTGATTATCATCGCTTGGTTTCTTTTCCGCCCTCTATGAAACGACTCTTACCC
>CBIHQM010000526.1:0-4101 GCA_966211885.1 uncultured Chryseolinea sp. | reverse complement strand
AGGATCGGAAACAAAGAACCGTCTGTTCAGCATTTCCGGGTATAAAAATGAGTTCAAACATCATGTTTATTAAATCCTTTTACACGAATGGTGTCACACGGTGATGTGCTAACGTGTGTTGGCCCATCTCCTGGAACACCGGTTTCAATGCCTCGTAACATCTGTTCGGCTTTCTCTTTGCTCCATCAAAAACATATTCACACCGCTTGACCTCATTGATGTGAAAACAACGGTAACCTATACGCCCGATGGTTTTAACAGGCTCGCAAAAACATTTTGCGCATCGCAAATTTTCTCCGGAGGTTATGAATGGTAAAGCACATTCCTCTTCCGACCGTTGAAAAATTTTTTCCAGGGGACTACACGATGAAAGTTGCGGACGTCCCCTGGCCCATAGAAGCCCTCAGTCGATGGGTTCCCAGAGTTCGATCTTATTTCCTTCGGGGTCGAGTATCCACCCGAACTTTCCATAGGGATGCTCCTCCACCTCGCCCACGATGGTCACGCCCTCCTCGCGAAGTACCGCCAGCAACGCGCGCAGGTCGTGCACGCGGTAGTTGAGCATGAACGGTTTTTCGCTGGGCGCAAAATAGGTAGTATCCTTTTTAAAGGGACTCCAAATAGTTTGGGCTGGTGTTTTAGCATCGGGCTGGTTTAGGTCGGTCCATTGGAACACTTCGCCCACCTCCAGGTGCTTTTGATACCATGCTTTCAGTTGCTTCGGATCTTCGGATTTGAAGAACACGCCGCCAATACCGGTGACTCGTTTCATTTCGATCTTTTTTTATAGGTGACAAAAAATAACTTGGTTCCTTGTGGAGAATGAAAATCTGCCGGACGCGCTCCGGCCAGGTCGAGATTGTAGCAAATGATCAGCGTGGCGGCGTCGGGTTGTTGATAAATTGCTTTTAACGTATTGCCCTTGCCCGGCCCCTCGGTGCTGGTGATGTCGAGTGCATCGGTTCTCCCGATGGCGTACAAAAGTTTGCCTGCATCGACTCGTTTTTGCTGCGCGTAGACAACAAACCCATTGTCGTCGCTGATGTCAAGTACATAATCACTTAACGATGCGGTAATATCAGTCCCCCCGAGTTCCGCCTTTTCGATCGACCATTGTCCATAGGGCTGTGGCATGGCGGCGTCAGGCGTTTTGGGGAAGGATTTCTTTCCTGCGCAGCAGCGCGGCACAGATCAACGTGATGAGGAGGCCCACGGGAAAGATCTCCAGGAGCGTCATGCCAAACCGGATCACGGGATTCCTGTATTGCTCGCTAAAAGTGGCCATTTCTTTTCGGGTGGCCTCGATCTTTTCCACCGTAGCACCGGCCTCTTGCAGTTTCTTGATATGATAACTGGTGTACTGCTCCATAAAATCGGTGCCCATCGTATTATAATAGATCTCCCAACTGATGGCATACATCAGCGAAGCGATCAGCGTAATGAGGATACCAATTTTGAAAGCCGTTCCAAACGATATTTTTCCCTTGCCTTCCTGGTCGCGAAAGGTCTTTATACCAAAGAATACAACCGACAAGGCAATGACCATGGACGTGTACCCGACAATCATGGCGTTGTCGTAATTGATGATACCCTGGCTCAGCATGGGCTGGGAGATCACCAGCATGCCCGAAACAATGGCGCCGGCGATGAGCCCGTAGATAAGGATGATTCTTTGCATAGTGTTTGATTTTTTTCGAAATGACGGTCTGCAACGGCAAAATGCCTTCACCCAAAAGTATGATTCTCATGAAAAATAGGAAAATCACCCGAAAGAAGTACGAAGAATGGTCAGCTCACGGGGATTTGCCCGCCATCGCTAAGGAATTAACCCAAGTGCTTTGGCTTTTTGGATGGCCTGGGTGCGGCGGCGGGCTTCAAGCTTGAGGAAAAGATTGGAGGTGTGGGTCTTTACCGTGTTGATGGACACGAAAAGTTTATCAGCAATTTCCTGGTTGGAGAAGCCTTGGGCCATGCCTTCCAGCACTTCATACTCGCGGGGACTAATGCCGAATTGTTGCAGGGCGGATTCATTAGGGACGAAATTTCCACCGGCCGGTGGTGTAATGGGATTCTTCTTTCTAGTGAGCTTTAGTCCAACCCAAATGCCGAGGCCGGTAAAAAGCAGGGCGACGACCCCGATGTAAAATTCCAGGGAAAGGTCGCGGACAAAGAATTTGTACTCCAGCACTTTTAGCAAGAAGATCAGGAGTGCCAGGAGCAAGGCATATAGGAGGATGGTTTTACGCACGGTCAAATCTAACCGCTAAGGCGCTAAGGCGCAAAGGAAACGCCAGGGTACTTGGGAATTCACCCGGTCCACCCCTCACGGTCAAGGCTCCTGTATTGAATGGCTTCGGCAAGGTGTTCTGTTTTTATGGTGTCGGAAGCAGCGAGGTCGGCGATGGTGCGCGACACTTTGAGGATTCGGTCGTAGGCGCGGGCCGAGAGGCCGATCCGTTCCATGGCCGATTTGAGTAGGGTCTTGCCGGCGTCGTCGATGGCACAGATTCGTTTCACCATGTTGGAGGGCATCATGGCGTTGCAATATATCGACGGGTGGTCGGTGAAACGCCGGGCCTGGCGCTCGCGGGCTTTCACCACGCGTTCGCGGATGGTCTCGCTAGTTTCGGAGCGGCGGTTGGCCGTCATCTCGTCAAAGCTCACGGGCACCACTTCCACGTGCAAGTCGATGCGGTCCAGCAGCGGGCCGCTGATCTTGCTGAGGTAGCGTTGCACAACGCCCGGGCCACACACACATTCTTTTTCGGGGTGATTGAAATAACCACACGGACAAGGATTCATACTCGCAATGAGCATAAAGTTCGCGGGATACTCCATCGAAACTTTTGCGCGCGATATCGTGACGCGACGCTCCTCCATGGGTTGCCGCATCACCTCCAGCACCGAGCGTTTGAACTCGGGCAATTCATCCAGGAACAAAACGCCGTTGTTCGCCAGCGATATTTCGCCAGGCTGCGGGATGCCGCCTCCGCCAACCAGCGCGATATCGGAAATGGTGTGGTGCGGTGCGCGAAACGGGCGCGTGGTCAGCAACGCGGCCTGACGGGTCAACCTCCCGGCTACGGAATGGATCTTGGTGGTCTCCAGGGCTTCGTGTAGCGTGAGCGGTGGAAGAATGGTGGGGAGGCGTTTGGCCAGCATCGTTTTTCCCGCGCCGGGTGGACCGATCATGATCACGTTGTGCCCCCCTGCTGCGGCAATTTCCAGGGCGCGTTTGATATTCTCCTGCCCTTGCACATCCCGGAAGTCGGTATCGTACCGATCCAACTGTGCGGCAAACGCTTCGCGGGCATCGATGTGGACGGAGGGGATCTGTATTTTTTCTTCCAGGAAGTCGACGGCCTCGCGCAGGTTGGCAACGGGATACACTTCGAGGTTGTTCACGATGGCCGCTTCACTGGCATTGTCGGTGGGCAGGATGAATCCTTTGAAACCTTCCTTGCGGGCCTGGATGGCAATGGGCAGTACACCACGGATGGGGCGCAACGTTCCGTCCAGGGCGAGTTCGCCCATGATCACGTACTGGTCCAGTTTGTCGGTGGTCAATTGGCCCGATGCCTTCATCACGCAGAGGGCGATGGACAGATCATAGGCGGCGCCTTCCTTGCGGAGGTCGGCCGGGGCGAGGTTTACAACGGTTTTGTTGCGGGGCATGAAGAAGCGCGCGTGCTTCAACGCCGATTCGACACGGTGTTGGCTTTCTTTCACGGCATTGTCGGGTAAGCCGCTCATGAAAAATTTTGTGCCCTGACCCACGTTCACTTCGATCAGGATCGTGCGGGCATCCACACCGTGTACGGCACCGCCAAATGTTTTAGCGACCATACAGGTAACGGGTTAACGACTTCTAAACGCTTGTCTAGTTCTTGGGAGTGGTCTTTGCCGCGTTCGAATCTTTGGCGGTTTCCTGGAGATCAAAAAGCTTTGCCTTCAACATGTTCAGCTCGTGGGTGAGCGCGTCTTTTTCCTTTTGATTTTCCCGGATGAGGATCCATGACCAAATAACGTCGGCTGCAATGAGCACGATGCCAAAAAAAGTAATGTACTTAAAAAAACCAATATAACTGAATATCTTGTTCA
>CBIHQM010000525.1:0-4136 GCA_966211885.1 uncultured Chryseolinea sp. | reverse complement strand
TGAAAACACTTCTTTCCCTGTTCCTCACGGCTTGTTCCATCGTCCTCTTCGCACAGGGCAACACGTCATATGGAAATTTTAAACTGGCCGACCAGGAGATCCTCTATCAAAAAGTATTTGCCCAGGATTCCATCACGACCGCCAAGCTCACCGAATTCTACAAAGCCCAACCCTTCGTAGCCAACCTCCAAACCACCGCCGACGAAGTAACCTTTGACATGAACGACATCATCGTTGACTACAAAAAATTCCAATTCACCCAAGTGGCCACCCCGCCAATCATTCAGACCGGTAAGTACAGCGGCAAAGTTACCGTGGGCGTAAAAGATGGAAAATACCGCGTCACCGTCCGCTCCATCCAACTCACCGGCGACATCGGCTACAAAAAGATCACCGCCAAAGACAACCTCACCAACTACGCCGCCAAAAACAACGGCACCATCATGAACCAGGAATGGTGCAAACCGAACACGCTGGGTCTTCTCGACAAATCGTTCACGGACAAACTACAGTACGTGGAGAAAGGGAATAAGAAGGATAGTGATGATTGGTAATCCGGACAACCGTGACGAACATGTCACCTGTCTTTCAACTCCGATAGGAGTTTCCGACCATAGCCCCCGGTGAAACCGGGGGTAGCGATTCCGGGCATTTCAACCCCGGAGGGGTTACCTATTGGCAGCTTCGACCTCGACATATGCGTTAGCTAATGACACGTCGGCGGCCCCCTCGGAAACCTCGGGCCGGGCTATCCACTACAAGTCCGGCCACGCACAAGCCCACGCACTCCGGGCTTTCCGCTTCTATCCCTGGCCGGGCAGCTGTCAACGTGATGAACTTGCTAAATTTGATATGTACCCTCCGAGAAAGACAAAAATGCCTCAACCGCATTTCAACCCGCTTTAGCGGGTTCCCGAACAATGGCCCCCGGTGAAACCGGGGGTAGCGGATTAATTTCATTTTCAACCCCGGAGGGGTTACCCCATAGGGGCGGCGAGCTCCAAAGTGTACGTGAGAGTTGATGATACTCACTTGATGTCTTGGGGAATCGATCACGTAGAGCAAGATCCAAACGGACTCGGCCGCTTCTTCAATCATATGCCTCGTCATCACAACGACTTGACTATCCGCATACGCAACTCTTGTTCAATAAATGTCGTTCCCTTCAATGATATTCCTTTCCCGATGTGAGTCTTTCACAAGTTTATCAGCGAGTGCATCTTGTCTATAAGGGCTCCAAATTGCGCCATGGCGAACAGTTTTTTTTAAAATTTGTGGAATCATATTGTGACACTATGCAAGAGGAGTGCGCAACAAACTACGTTCGCGTCTGTTGGGGTTTGTGGCCTGAAAGGGAAACCCGCCTAGGCGGGTTGAGATGCCGTCAAATCCCTTTAACCCCCGGTTTCACCGGGGGCCATTGTTCGAGAACCCGCTAAAGCGGGTTGAAATGCTGCTCGTTTTAAAAACTTGAATCAAGGCCAAAGTGTGATGGCTAATCTTGCTATTGGAAGTAATTGTTGTGGACACTTCATACTCGATTAGGTAATCCAATGCAACGTCTTCGCCTCCACCGGATTCACAAATGGCGTTTTGTTCTGCTGCGACAGATCCCACTGGCGTTTCAGTTCGTGATACCAGCGCGCTTGCAAGTCGGGTTCGCCGAGGAGCATGAGGGTGGGCTTTGATTTCAGGCCTTCGCTCAGTTTTTCGAAAACGCCGAGGTCCTGGTGAATGAATTGCTTGCCCAATTGGCGCAGTGGCCACCAGACATATTTCACAAAGCCGATGGTGGTGTAAAAGATATGATTGAGTTCTGTCTCGTTCTCGTTGATGGGGGTGAGGCAGGTGATCGAAACGATCTCGTCCTTGCCCACCTGGATATGCTCTGTGCGAATGCCGGGTAATTGAAAGTTGATCTCCGTTGATCGGCTTCCCCCCAGGATCGAGTATCCTTTTGAATTCGACGACGGCGTGTGCCGCGTCATCTTGAAACCCAGGTCGACGGGTTCGAATTTCTTTTCCTTCAGCTTCAACTTCTTCGATGAGCGCCAATACCAGGATTGGTGCACAAACGTCACGTGCGCAGGGTCGATGAGTCCGATCACGGAGTGGTCGATGTCGGCGGGCATGGTCACTTTCTCCACGAAGAGAAAATCCTTTCCCTGGGGCACAAGCAAATCGGGGATCCGTTCGTCGGCGCCGCTCAGTTGCGTTTTGTTCTGGGGCATGTAGATCCAGACGGTGCCGTTGATCTCACGACAGGGATATTTGAAGACCTTGATCTTGCTGGTGTCGAATTTATCGTCGGCCAGGGCCGGGATGCCGGTGCAGGTGCCGGTGTTGTCGAACTTCCAGCCGTGGTAGCAGCATTGGAGGGTTTTGCCATCGTACCATCCCTTGGAGAGGGGCACGCCACGGTGTGGACAATTGTCACGCAGGGCGAAGGGGATGTTGTTCTCGTCTCTTCCAAAGACAACGCGTTCTCCGAGGATTTCCTTTGCAACAAGTTTGCCTTGCTTCAGAAATGAACCATGCATGGCGAAATACCAGAGATTTTTGAGAAAGAGCGATTCAGTCATGAAAAAAAGTTAAGGCAATGGTGTCAAAGAAAGGATTTAACAACTAGTTTGCCAAACCCAACCTATGAATAAATCATTAGAAAATATATGGGCCGTCAACCCAACCCGCAATCGATTTCTGTAAATTTTATGCTTTATTTTTAGACATTTAATCCCTTACTTGAACCAAAACATTCTAACCTAATGAAAAGAAAATTACGCATGGGCATGGTAGGTGGCGGACTTACCTCTTTTATTGGCCCCGTTCATCGTAAAGCCGCCGGTATCGATGGAGAAATTGAATTGGTATGCGGTGCTTTCAGCGTGGTCCCCGGCGAGTCGAAACAGACCGGTGAAGCGCTTTATCTCAACCCCAAACGGGTCTATGAAACCTACCAGGAGATGTTCGAGATCGAGAAGAACATGCCTCCCGACCAACGCATCGACTTTGTGTCGGTTGTAACCCCCAACCACGTGCACTTCGGCCCCTCGAAGATGGCCCTTGAAAGTGGCTTCCACGTGATCGTTGAAAAACCCATCGCTTTCTCCCTCGAAGAAGCAAAGACCTTACAAAAAGTAGTCGCAAAAACAGGCCTCATCCTCGGCCTCACCCATACCTACACCGGCTATCCCCTGGTGAAAGAAGCCCGCAACATGGTTTCCAGCGGCAAATTGGGGAAGATCAGAAAAGTATTTGTTGAATATCCCCAAGGCTGGCTCTCCACCTTGTTGGAAGGCACCGGCAACATGCAGGCGTCGTGGAGAACCGACCCCAAGCAATCGGGCATGGGCGGTGCGATCGGCGACATCGGCACGCACGCCGCGAACCTGGCCGAATACATCACCGGCTCCAACATCACCGAAGTATGTGCCATGTTGAATGCCGTCGTGAAAGGCCGCAAGCTGGACGACGATGCTTCCATGTTGATAAAATTTGATAACGGTGCCACCGGTGTGCTCATGGCCACCCAGGTTGCCGCAGGCGAAGAAAACAACCTCAACATCCGCGTTTACGGTGAAAAGGGCGGCCTGGAATGGAAACAGGAAGACCCCAACACCATGATCGTGAAATGGCTGGACCGCCCCAAGGAGATCATCCGCGCCGGCCAGAAATATTTGTCCGACGATGCAAAGGCCTTCACCCGCACGCCGGCAGGTCACCCGGAAGGCTACCTCGAAGCTTTCGCCAACATCTACCGCGCCTTTGGCCGGGCCGTGCGCGACTATAAGCCAGGCAAGAAGATCAACGCAGCCAAATATGACTTCCCCGATGTGGAAGACGGCGTACGCGGCATGAACTTCGTGCAAACGGCTGTGAAGTCCGGCAACTCCACCCGCAAGTGGACCAAGCTGAAATAACGGTAATGATGTTTAACCCAATGTCTCCAGCGATTTAATGAAAACGATAAAAGGACCGGCCATTTTTCTGGCGCAGTTCATGGGCGATCAGGCTCCATTCGACAATCTGAAAACGATTTGCAAGTGGGTAGCTTCCCTCGGTTATAAAGGCGTGCAGATCCCCACCTGGGACAGCCGCTGCATCGACCTCCAGAAAGCTGCCGAGAGCAAGGACTA
>CBIHQM010000524.1:0-4148 GCA_966211885.1 uncultured Chryseolinea sp. | reverse complement strand
TTCAGTCCGTCTGTCAGGACGCTTCACCATCTGAACCTGCAAATTGAAAGCGGAAGCATCTACTGTTTTCTGGGACCAAATGGTGCGGGGAAGACAACCACGTTACGGATCCTGCTTGGGTTGTTAAAAGCAGATCATCAACGCATCTCTATTTTCGGACAACATTTAAATTCCCACCGCCTCGCTATACTGCAGCGCATTGGCTCGCTTATCGAACAACCTTCCTTGTATCATCACTTAACGGGCCATCAAAATCTGGAGCTTTACCGGCTCACCTATCGGTGTGACCAAAAAAGAATTCCGGAAGTGTTACGCATAACGGGCTTATCTGAGGCGCGCCACCAATTGGTAAAAACCTATTCGCTTGGCATGAAACAACGGCTAGCTATCGCCCTGGCGTTGCTGCACGATCCTGAGCTACTCATCCTGGATGAGCCTACCAATGGACTTGATCCACAGGGCATCATTGAGATCCGGGGATTGATCAAACAACTCAAAGAAGAATTTCACAAAACCATTCTTGTTTCAAGTCATTTGTTAAGCGAAGTAGAAAAGATAGCCACGCACGTTGGCATCCTTCATAAAGGATGCTTGCTGTTTCAGGGTTCAAGCCGGTCGTTAATGGAAATGAAATCCGAAAACACCGTTTTTGAATTGGAGTTGGATGCTCCTGAAAAGGCCCTGCCTCACCTGGAGAATTCATTTAACGTGAGAAAGGTCGGCGAGACAACCCTGTCCATTACGGGCATGACAAAGGAACAGGTGCCCGTCTTACTCGCCCGGCTTGTCAAACAAGACCTGCGGATCTACAGAGCTGCTTTCGGTACTTGTTCACTCGAGGATCTATTTCTAGACATCATTCAATCATGACCCGTTCGTTCCTGCTAAACACAAAGGCCGAAATCCTGAAATGCAGGAACACGGCGGCCGTATGGCTCACCCTGCTGGGGGCCGGATTTATACCCCTTATCAATACGATCAAATGCCTGGCACGTCCGGACTATTTTATCCCCAAAGTCCAGTCCGATCCGTGGGGTGTATACCTGGATTTCAATTGGCAGATAGCTGCGGGCTTTTTGTTGATCATGTACGTTGTCCTCCTCACCAGCCTGGTGGTTCAGATAGAATTCAGGAACAATGCCTGGAAGCAGGTCTTTGCCTCCCCGCGTTCGTATGTTGACATCTTCTTCTCAAAACTGGTGACCCTTCATTTGCTGATGATGTGTTGCTTTATTCTCTTTAACATTTTTATCCTCCTTAGCGCTTTTATCATCAACGTCTTTCAGAACCCATACAATTTCTCCTTTCACGCCATTCCCGTAAACCTGATGTTCACGTTATCCTTCAAAATGTATGTATCCATAGTATCCGTTATGATCGTACAATATTGCTTGAGTTTGCATTTCAGCAACTTCATGATCCCTATTGGCATTGGCCTGGGACTATTCACAGCAGGATTCATGATACGGCAATGGGAATACATTTACTTATACCCTTACATGCATCCGATGTTGATCTATTTTCCAAACCCGGGCCTGGAAGCATCCGCCGCGCAAAAAGGTATGATGAGTGCCATGGGCTGGTCGGCAGCTGGAATATTAGCCGGCATGATGCTGACGGTCTCCCGGTTTGAAAAGGGCTAGCCGGTGAATACAACGACTGTCCCAGTCTATTACTGAAGCACTCGCCTATTTCCGTTTATAAAAATATACCGGTTCGCCCTCGCCCTCCGAGGTGGTGAAATAACCCGATCCATCGGTGGCCCAGCCGATGGCCTCGCCTTTGTCTTCCGGCTGGTACGATGTGCGCACAGGCGTCTGTTGCAGACAATGTGCTATGGATTCACCGGATGATTTTTTCCAGTAGAAGATCTGTGTGTAGTTCTTTATCAGGATCTCATCGCCCGTTTTGGAAATAGCGGCAGACGTTACATCCGTGATGGGTAATACGCCCACTTTTGTTACGGTGAATACCTTTGTCAGGTCTTGCGGGTAACGCGCCACATAGACGACGGCCTGGCCTTCCTTGGAAACGATGTATATATCCTTCGTGGCCGGATCAACGAAAATGGCTTCCGCATTTTTTATACCGTCAGGATATTGATAGGTGATTTTATCCACCGTCGCTATTTCATTTGCAAAGGGTGTGTCGGTATGGTCGACCGTGGGCTCGACAAAACGATAGATACTTTTTGTCGGATAGGCTTTGTTGTTGTCTCCAGTCTCTGCCAGGTAGAGGTATTGAGTGTCGGGCTTGGGGCCAGGGCCTATGGAAATGTCCTCCCAGTCGCGGTCGTCGATGGAAGTCATTCGAAAGCTTCCCAGGAATTTGCCGCCGGTGTCTATCAGGTAGATCTTATTCTCGTTGCCAGAATCTTCTTCCACCCAAAGTGTCCGCGGCAGCGCAGAAGCTTCTGCGATCCCTGATATTTCTTCCAACGCCAGGTTCTCGACCTTCCCCAGCGATTGACCCGGTTCAAAGTCTCCGCTCACCGGAAGGGACGTAACGTCATAATAGGCTGTGAAAAAATCGTCCGTCGTTGTGGGCGGTGGGGTTGTCTGAGAGGTTGGGTCGCTTGCTGAATGTTGGCATTGCAGCATGCTAAAAATGGCGAGCGCCAAAAATGTATGCAGGGATAGTTTCCGGATCATTCTCCTCAAGGGTTTAATAAGAAAAAAGGTGAACATGAAGCATGTCCACCTTTTTAAAATTTACTGCGTTTAACTAGTGTTGGTTACCCGATCCGTCGGAAGGGTAGGCACCCAGATCTTTGTTAGGCGGTGTTATGCCCGACGATCCAAAATTATCGCTGATGGGAACCACGGCGAGGGGCTGAAAGGCGGTGTAGCCTTTTCCGATTGCCGGTGAGCCGGCTTGCAAATGAAAGTCAAAGCCTTTCGCATAGGAAACATCCGATGGCTTGCCGCTGGCAGGCAACGCAAAGCCTAAAAACTTAGGATCGGTGCCGGCGGCCTGAACAGCCTTGGTGCCGTCGTATGCTACGACCGTAGCTTCGGATGGCGGATACGAGGAATCGATAGTGATGCCCAATGCTGGAAAGTACGGGATGTCTACATTGAGGTGGTTGGGGATGCCGGTCCCCGATTCGACGGGATAGATTTGGTTGGCCTGCGCCACGGCATCCACATAGTATAGGTTATTGCCATACGTAATGTTTGCAAAATCGGCGGGAGGCAGCGGGTTGCCGCTGTATTGTGTTGATCCTCCTTTCGGGGCGGTCAATATGCGAAGACCATACTTACAATTCACGACAATATTGTTGTAGGCATTGCCCTTTGCACCTTCTTCAAAGTTCAGCGAACCCCCTCTGCCGTCGGCATTTCTTCTGTAGCCACTGTTCACGATGGTGTTGTTGTACATGAAAATGTTTGTCTGCGGATTCTTTCCGCCTTTGTTTGACGCCTTCGGTCCATTCGTGGCCGACCCGATCGTTACGTTGTAGGCATAATTGCCTACGGTGCCCGACTTCACGTTGAGCGACTCTCCTCCAAACAATCCACCTTTTTCAAAGGTATTGCGCATCACGTTGATCTTGCCGCCTTGAATACGGATGGGGTCGTCCACGCCGCCATATACCCACGAATCTTCGAGCACAAAGATCCCGTCAGGATTAACAAACGAAATCATGTAGGCCGGATTGCCATTCGAAATACCCGTGACGGGCGATGTCAGCAACTTGCCGCAGCCGAATTCAACGTGCGTCCATTTAATGATCATGTTCTTGGTGTCGGTGTCGCCCAGGATGCCGCCCCAAAGTCCGGCGTAGGCTGGGTCCGTGGTGGGGTCCTGACCAGGGACGTCGGTCTTCGCTTGATTTTCCACGGTGAAGTAGATCGGGTTTTCCTTGCTGCCTAACGAAAGCAGCGAACCATGAACGATCATGCTGATCGCATTTCCGCCGGCAGGTGTTGCTCCAAAAAATAATTTTACACCGGGCTGGATCACCAGCGTATCGTTGGGGTTGACCACGATGTCGCGTTTGATCCGGTATGTTTTTCCAGCTTGCATCGTTCCTTTCAACGCACCGCCTGTCGTGGTGTCGCTGATGGCCTGACCGGCTTGAAAATAAGCGGGCGTCACGTCGGTGGAACTGTTGCTGCAGGATGCGATCGCCAGGGCCAAGCCCG
>CBIHQM010000523.1:0-4181 GCA_966211885.1 uncultured Chryseolinea sp. | reverse complement strand
TGCTGCACGAAAAGATCGACCACCTCATGATCCATCAACAACACGAGCTCATCCAAATCCAGAAGGTTCAGATGGAAATGATGCAGGATATCATGGAACGCGTAGGGGGTAATGGCGCGGTGAAGGCTTAGCTCCGGGCCAGCACTTCCTGCACCAGCATCGACACACCGGTCAGAAAGATCAACACCAGCACGATGCGTTGAAACAGATCTTGATTGATCCGGTTCAGCATTAATTTTCCCAGATACGAACCCACCCACGCTGCGAGCATGAGCAGGGGGATATAGATGAGGTATTGGGACTGGAGGAAATCGTGGTCGAGGTAGATCAACGTCCGGCTGAGGTCGACACCAAAATCGATGGCGGCGGATGTGCCCACGAAGAAGTTTTTTTCCATGTTGAACGATGTCAGCGCCAGGCCTCTCACCGCCCCGCCGGTGCCGACGAATCCGGCGAGAAAACCGGCCAGGCTGCCGCTGAGAATGGAATTTGTTTTTGTAGGTGGGATAAAGAAGTCAGGCGAAAAATAAAGCAGGGTGCTGAGCCCGGTCAGGAACAATCCCAGGATGATCTTCGCATAGCTGAAACTGAAGATGCTGGTCAGGTAGGCGCCGGCGATGGCCAGCAGCACACTGCTCACCCCAAGCCAAAGAAAGATTTTATAGTCTATGGTCTTCCGGAAGAGGATCAGTTTGGAGATGTTGCTGAAAATATGAAGCGTTCCCGTGAGGACGAGCACCGTTTTAAAATCATAGAGAAACTGCGAAAACGAGACAAAGAAGATGGAAGACCCAAATCCGCCGAGGGTGCCGAGGATTTCTGCGATGAGTGTGATGATAAAGAACAGGAGTAGATCGAGACGGTAAGTATTCATGGTGGTGTATCGTCGTGGTGCATGCTGACAAAGGCTTGCAACCATCAGCGCAAGGCGAAAGTAAAATAAGCCTCCCCGGCATTTCCTGATGAAAGTCATGATCGCTCGCTGATACGTCTCATGACGTTTCACTTGGAGAATGACTAAGTTCGGGTGTAAATTCTTCTGCCTATGATCCGCCTGATATTTGCCGTCCCGCTCATGATCCATGGGCTGATCCACCTGATGGGGTTTTCCAAGGAATGGAACCTGGGACCTCCCAGCATGCTGAAAAACAAAACAACGATCCCCCTCACCACCGCGGCCGCAAAGACCGCCGGCTTGCTCTGGTTATTTGCGTGCTGCTTGTTGATGGGCACGGCAGCCCTGTACCTGGCGCAAAAAGATTGGTATTGGATGGCCGGTGTCGGTGGTGTTGGGCTTTCCCAGGTGTTGATCATCGTGTATTGGCACGACGCGAAATACGCCACGATCCTTAACCTGATCATCCTTGTGATCTTGATTGTCGCAGGAGCGCAATCCAATTTTGACAAAGCAGTAGAAGGCGAGGTTTCGACGATGCTTCACACCTCGGCGTTGGTCTCACCCGCAGTCGCCTCTTCACGCCGGGCAGAGCTTCCCGGTGTTGTACAGAAATGGCTAACGGCATCGGGAGCGTTTGACAGACCGGTGCGCGCGATCAGGATTTCACAGTCGGGCGCGATGCGCACAACACCGGGGGGAAAATGGATGGACTTTGAAGCCACGCAGTTCTGCACGATCGACCCACCTGCGTTCATTTGGAAGGCGAAGATCAGCGCCGCGCCCATGGTCTTCATCGCCGGCAGGGATAAATATGAAAACGGGAAAGGACAAATGCTAATCAAACCCATGGCGATCTATGCCCTGGCAAACGCGACAGGAAATGAGATCGACCAGGGAACGTTGCTTCGTTTTATGGGTGAAATGATCTGGTATCCTGAGGCGGCCACAATGGATTACATCCGTTGGGAAGAAGTCGCACCGGACCAGGCGTTGGCCACAATGACCTACAAGGGCGTGACCGCCACCGGAACCTTTACGTTCCATCCAAACGGGTTGGTGCAGCGTTTCTCCGCCGAACGCTATGGCGATTTTCAAGGAGAGTTTCGAAAAGAAACGTGGCAAGTGGACGTTACCGGCTATAAGAAAATGAACGACCGTGAAATACCTTATGCGTGTGAAGTCACCTGGAAATTGAAATCGGGTGATTTCATGTGGCTAAAACAGGAGATCACCCATATCGAATACATCACGACAAAATAGTTGAATCAATCCACCGGCAGTTTTTGCGGGCTCCTGAAAGCCCGGCGATTCAGATCGCTTTGCTGAAGATGTTTTTCTGTTCTTCTATTCTTTCCATTCGCTTATCGAACACCCGGCAGATGTTCCGGATAAAGGGCTGGCCTGCCGTGGTCACTTTCAGACTGCCGTCGAACAAATAGAGGATGCCTTCTTTTTCCATTTCGATCAGCGCATCGAGTATGGGCCGGTCGACCACTTGTTCGAGCAGTTCGCGATCCAGTTCACCCTGGCAACTGATCTGAAGAATGCATTGCTTGATCAGCAGATCTTCGTTTGTCATCAAGTGACCTTTCAGGAGCGCGGAACCGTCCTTCCGGATGGCGTCGGTGTATTCTTCGACCTTCTTCTTATTTTGTGCGTACCCATAATGTGAGTCGCTGATGGCCGATGCGCCCAGGCCGATCAGCAGGTCGGTCTCGTTGGTGGTGTAGCCCATGAAATTGCGGTGAAGCTTTTTTTGGATATGGGCCTTGAACAATGCGTCGGTGGGCAAAGCAAAATGATCCATGCCGATGTCGTCATAACCGGCTTTCCGTAGTTTGTGCCGGCCCACTTCATAAAGATGTCTTTTCAGATATTGGGAGGGGAGGTCGGCTTCGTCGTAGCCGCGCTGGCCGGGCCGGAGCCAGGGAACGTGCGCATAGCTGTAGAACGACAAGCGATCGGGCCGCAAGGCAAGCACCTTATCGATCGTGTCCGAAACGGTGAAGGGCGTTTGGAAGGGCAGTCCATAGATCAGGTCGAAGCTCACCGATGTATAGCCGATCTCGCGGGCCTGGGTGGTGACGCGTTCCAGATTTTCAAAGGGCTGGATGCGGTGGATGGTATGCTGCACTTTTTCGTCGAGGTCCTGGACGCCAAAGCTCACGCGCGTGAAGCCCAGTTCGTTGAGCATGCGCAGGTGTCCTTCCGTGGTGTTGTTGGGATGGCCTTCAAAGCTGAATTCAAAATCGTTGTGTAGCGAAACGCCTTCCAGCAGGTAGGTGATGAGCCATTGCAGGTTTGGGATGCTGAAGAACGTGGGCGTGCCGCCGCCGAGGTGAAGCTCGCGGATGACGGGCTTGCGTCCGAATATTTTTTTATAGTGCTCCCATTCTTTTAACAACGCTTGTATATAAGGTATCTCTACCGTGTGATTGCGCGTGATCCGCGTATTGCAGGCGCAATACGTGCACAGGCTCTCACAGAACGGCAGGTGAAGATAGAGGCTTATTCCTTTTTCGTCGTTGGACTCGTCGAACGCGCGGCGCACCGACGCGATCCATTTTTCTTCCGTGAAATGCGCGTCGTCCCAAGCCGGCACCGTGGGGTAGCTGGTGTAGCGGGGTGTGGGCAGATCATATTTCTTGAGGAGAGCCGATGCGTGCTGATCTTTCATTTTTTTTCGTCGTTAGCAGGTTCGGGTTGAGATTCAGTTTCAGATCCAGTTTCAGTTTCGGTTTTGTCTTCAAACAGCATGCGCACCGAGGGCGAGTAGGTGTCGTCGAACTGGCCACTTTTCATGCTCCACAGGAAGGAGAGGAGAAAGCCCACGGCGATCACCAGGCTGATCGAGATCAGGAGAATGATAATTCCCATAGACGTCAAGTTAAAGCGCGTACAAGTTTTCGCCGGGCAACATAGTTGACCGCGAGCGTTGAAAAGCCCACCACACTAATGCTGCTCACCGGCATGAGGATCGCCGCGACCAGCGGCGTGAGGTGGCCGGTGACGGCAAAGCTCAGGGCGATGGCGTTGTAAAAGAACGAGATGCTGAATGCTATTTTCAGGATGATAGACGAGTAGCGGGCCAGGTCGAGGAACTTGTCCAGGTTGTTCAGTTGGGTGCCGTCCAGGATGCCATCGCAGGCAGGGGTGAAGATCCCGCTGTCGTCGGAGATGGCCAGACCGACGTTGCTTTGTTTCAAGGCACCGGAGTCGTTGAGGCCCTCGCCTACCCTCATCACTTTCCTGCCGTGGTGTTGCCGGTTTTGGGTGAACGCCA
>CBIHQM010000522.1:0-4201 GCA_966211885.1 uncultured Chryseolinea sp. | reverse complement strand
ATATGAAGGTTGGCGCGCAGAGGTGTGTGATCCACCGGGTGAAAAACAGACCGGGAGAGGTATGCGCGAGATCCTCGGGACTATAGAGAAAGGCATCGAAGTGGAACAGGTCACGCACGTGATCGATGGCCATGATGATCATGACAATTCCCCGCAGCAGATCGATCGATTCGATCCTACTGACCTGACTGGAATTTCCCAGTTCCTTCATGAAACTAATGTGTTGAGGCGCCGCCTCGATCTCCGAAGAAGCAAGCGCCTGGGTGGGAACGGGACGTGATCTATTCATAGGAGTACTCTACCTTGGTGTGAAAAGACGGGTCCGGATCGTTTTGATCATCCTGGCTTCCTTTTTTGTAGGTCGTAATTTTTGTGAGCGGGTATCCATCGGGATCGTACGTATAGGCGTGTGCCACCGGAATGATGGAAGGGAATCCACAGGCGATGTAATGGACATCTTCGGCTACTTTATTGTTAGCCGGCCAATTTTCAAAGTTGAAGTCCATGTAACCAAGGTGTAGGAAGGGGTTGATGTTTTTGTCGTAGGCATAACTGCCGGTGTTGCAGACCTGGCCTTGGGTGGTCTGATCGCTGACGATATTTTTATAACGAACATCAAACGCATACACGAATGACCTGCCATTGGAATAGCTATAGGTGACATTGACGCGATTGTTTCCAGCCTCGGGTCGGGCGGTTTGTGTGCCCACGAGTTCATTGGCATAGTGCAGGGTCGCCGTTATTTTATTTTCGGTGCCGTAGCTGTATTGATATTCGGCATAGGGCTCTCCGTTCATGACCGTCGTTATTTCGGAGACCACATCGCCTTCATAGACGAAGGTGTCGGTCGTGGTTTCTTCGAACTGTGCGGTTTCGGGGTTGTAGGTTTTATGATGGATATGATCGATGTGACCTGCGGCCGTGTAGGTGTACTCCACTTTGATGTTGGGTTGATATCTAGTGCCGCCACCGGCAACACTGACTTCGTTTGAGAGCACATAGCTCGATAGTTTTTTAGCGTCTTTCGATCCCACCAAAACATAGGTCACGGGAAGCGGACCGTCAGACCGTCCTTCCCAAAACGCTTTGCCGGGGATGTCCGATTGAATGTCGTTTGTTCCCCATTTGTCCACCAGGGCGATGCTGTAATGGTGAAACCCGTTTTTAACTTCCAACAGGTTGTCGACGGGGCCGACGAAGTTGAAGTCCTTCTCCCATTGCAGTGCATTGTTGGCATCAAAACCACTGACCCGGAGGTGCGCGTCCACATTTTCGTAGAGCACGCCGCCGATCTTCACTTTAACATTTGATTTGATGAGCATCACCTCGTTCGGGTCCGTAGTGCCAATTCCGAAGCTGGTGTAGCCGAATGCTCCGGGAGTATCGTCCGATGTTACCGCCAGCACCGGTGGAACAACCTTGCCGCCGCCATTTTGAGAAACGACGAAACCCAGAGGAAGGGGACTGGCGATGTTGGGCGCCAATGCCGATCCTTCCTTGGGCGTCGCGTAGAGGGTTTTATGGGCTCCATCTAAAATGGCAAATTCAAGAAGCTCGTAGTTTCCAGCTTGCAGGTCCAGACCTTCGCTGCTATAGCCCTGGTCGACCGGGGACAGGGTGAGCGTTATGTTTTCCCGTACGTTGCCTTGGCCGTCTTTCAAGTTCAGCAGCACAAAGGCGGGCGTGGAGGTTCCGTCGACAGTGCCAGCATCTCGTTGAACTTGGGAAAATGAAAAAGTTTCCTTGGCGGTCACGGGCTCCACCCGACCTTCCGTCGTGCAGGAGGTGAGCATCGTCAGGAGCGCATACAAGATGGCAAACAGGAAAAAAAATGGGGTCAGGAATTTTTTCATGGCATCGGAGGGATTTTCAAAATTATTTTCCCAGCCAGAGACGCAGAAAATGCAGGTTAGGGTTGGTAACTTTTGTGTCAAAAAGGGATACTCTTGTTGCATCCTGCTCAAATCAGCTTGAAAAAGGGGTCAAATCATTTCTTCTGGGGTGAGTGGAGAGGAAAAAAAGAAATAGATCAGGCAACCCTAAGCTCAAGCCTTTTGGGTTGCGTTCTTTTTACTGTACTCACTGGGTGCGACTCCAAATTTCTTGCGGAAGCGTTTGGCGAAGTACGACTGTTCGTTAAAGCCCACGGCATAACTGATTTGCGTGAGCGTGTCGGCCTTTGAAAGAATGAGCTGGGCCGCTTTCTGCAAACGGATCTCATTGATAAATTCATTGGGCGACAATCCCGCGATCGCCTTCAATTTTCGAAAGAGTTGGGCCCGGCTCAAATGCATGTTGTCGGCCATCTTCTCTACCCCAAACCCGGGATCGGCGATGTTGTCTTCCACGAGCTGTTTGGCTCTCAGGAGGAATTTGTCATCCAGTGAGGGTTCCTTTGGAGGAGGCGCCGCGACGGAATAGCCCGCTCTATATATAGTGGCTAGTTTCTTTCGCTGCGCGATGAGATTGACGGCCCTCACCTTGAGTTCTTCGGAAGAGAATGGTTTGGAAAGATAGTCGTCGGCACCCGTCTGCAGGCCTTCGATTTTTGATCCCCGGTCAGCCTTCGCGGTGAGCAATACTACGGGTATGTGAGATGTACGTTCATCAGCCTTTAACTTTTCGGTCAGCCCCATGCCGTCGAGGTTGGGCATCATCACATCGGAGATGACCAGGTCGGGGATGCGCTCGATAGCCAGTGCATATCCTTCGGCTCCATCTTTGGCGGTTAGCGTGATGAACAGACCTTGTAATGTCGACGCGATATAATTCCGGAGGTCGTCATTGACTTCCACGATGAGGACGGTGTCTTCCTGTGTGGGCTCGGCGGCCCACACGGCCTCGTCGTTATTATCTTCGGTGTTGGTCTGAACGGGTTCTACTGCAGGTTTTGCGAGCGATTGATCCACTTGTGGAATCTCTTCCTTGAACACAGCAAATGTGGGAAGTCTCTCCTTTGTCTGGGGCAGCGTGATACGAAGGGTAGTGCCTTGATGCAGAACGCTGGTGAGTTCGATGGTGCCTTGGTAGAGATTTACCAATTCCTTCACCAACGACAAACCCAAGCCAGTTCCAAACCGCGCATCGTCGGCTGCCTGACGGGATTGATAAAATGGCGAGAAGATATGCTGCTGCTCGTCTTCCGGGATTCCCTTCCCGGTATCGCTGATCGCGATTTCCAGGTCGTTCGTTTGGGGAGATTGTGTGATGGCAAACGTGACTTGCCCGCCTTCGGGTGTGAATTTAAAGGCGTTGAACAAAACGTTGTTGATGATCTTTTCAAGCTTGTCGGCGTCGAACCAGCAGCCGGCCGTTTCCAGGGCGATGCTTTTTTCGAAGCGGATCTTTTTGTTTTCCGCCAGCGAATCGAACGAGGCGGACACCACGGTTAAAAACTTTTTCAAATCGCCTTGTTGCACCACGAGCTCCATCTTTTTGGCTTCCAGCTTGGTGAGGTCCAGCACTTGGTTCACAAGCGAAAGCAACCGGTTGGCATTGCGTGCCACCAACTGGAACGATTCTTTTTCGTCGGGCGCCAGGGAAGGAGAGGCCAGCTTGTCTTCGATGGGGGTGAGGATGAGCGTTAGCGGTGTGCGGAATTCGTGCGAGATGTTTGCAAATAAATTGGACTTCAACTGGTCGGCTTCCTGCAACCGCAGGTTTAAAGACTTTTGGTTCTCCAGCAGGCCGCTCACTTTCCGGTTGTGCGACCGCTGTAAAAAATAGATGGCAGCTGCGATCATGCTCATGGCCAGTAGCCCGAGGATCAAGTATAGTTGTTTTAGGTTTTGAATTTCTTTTTGCTGTTGCAGGGCGAGTATGGTCTGATCCTTTTTTTCGGTTTGATAGCGCGCTTCCACTTCGGCAATTTGTTTTGCCTTCTTCTCGGTATAGATGCTGTCCAGGTAGTTGTGCTTCAATTCAAGATAAGCCAGCGCCTGTTTGTGACGGCCCGTTGCCGATTCCAGGAGGGTTAGTTTGTCGTACACTTCGGCCAGCACTTCTTTGTGGTGCAAGGTGGTGGCCATGGCGAGGGCGGCTTGCAAATAGCGACCTGCTTCGTCGTATTTTTTTAAGTAGATGTAGACTTCGCCCAGGTTGGTGTAGTTCACCATGGTCCTGTATTTGTTTCCGATTCTTTCCAATATGGCCAGGGCCTTTTGATAATACGCCACCGCGTCGGTGTATTCCTTCTTTTTCA
>CBIHQM010000521.1:0-4247 GCA_966211885.1 uncultured Chryseolinea sp. | reverse complement strand
GACGTGGTCGGGACCGATTCATTGCTCTGCGAAGCGGAGATCATCCTCATGATCTCCGAAGCCTTCAAAGGCCTGGGCATTGTCGACTACACCATCAAAATCAATCACCGCGGAATCCTTTCCGGCATTGCAGAAACCATCGGTGCAAAACAAAATGAGACCTCGTTGTTTGTGGCCATCGATAAGCTGGACAAGATTGGAGAGGAAAAAGTAAAAGAAGAACTGCGCCCCAAGGGCTTCTCCGAAGAAAGTCTCACCACCTTGTTCGAAATCCTCCATGTAAAAGGCTCAAACACAAACAAGAGCGCCTTCCTGCAATCACGCTTCGACGCGAGCGAGAGCGGCCAGAAAGGTTTGCGCGACCTCCAGGAAGTTTTCAATTTGCTTAAGAACTATAACGCCTCCGATAATCACGTGGAGTTTGATGTCTCCCTCGCCCGGGGCCTCAGCTACTACACCGGGTGCATCTTCGAAGTGAAGATCAACAACGTAGCCATCGGAAGCGTCAGTGGCGGCGGCCGTTACGACAACCTGACCCAAGCGTTTGGTGATAAGGAGAATTTGTCCGGAGTAGGATTTTCATTTGGTGTCGACCGCATTTACGACGCCATGGAAGAATTGAATCTTTTTCCCAAAGGAGCCACGGCAACGTCGAAAGTATTGATCTGTCATTTGGATGATGACAGTCTCTACTATGGGCTGGGTGTATTATCAGCACTCCGGGCAGAAGGCATTGCCTCCGAGATCTATCCCGACAACGCCAAGCTGAAAAAGCAGTTGGATTTTGCCAATAAAAAAGCCATCCCCTACACGATCGTGATTGGCCCGGATGAAGCACAAAGTGGGCTACTGGCCTTTAAGAATATGAACCGCGGCGAACAGGAAAAACTCCCGATCGAACGGATTATTGAAAAAATAAAACAACCTTAGCAGGCGCCGACAACGACTATGGTGCATTACATCTCCAGCGCGAAGCTAACCCTGCAAGATCTCGCCCGCCTGCACGAAGGCAAGCTCACCGTGCAACTCTCCGAAGAGGCACGCGACCGCATTGCCCGTTGCCGCGACTACCTCGATAAAAAATTGCAAGGCACCACCCAATCCATCTACGGCATCAACACCGGGTTTGGGTCTTTGTACAATAAAAACATCTCCGCCGATCAACTGGAGCAACTGCAGGAAAACCTGGTAAAGTCACACGCCTGTGGCACCGGCCCCGAAGTGCCCGAAGAGATCGTGAAGCTCATGTTGTTCCTCAAGATCCAGTCGCTGGCCTATGGCTATTCCGGTGTGCAGACCGAAACCGTAGACCGTCTGGCAACGATGTTCAATCGCGATGTGCTCCCGGTCATTTACGAAATGGGTTCGCTGGGCGCATCGGGCGACCTGGCACCGTTGGCACACCTGACGTTGCCCCTGATTGGGTTAGGCGAAGTACACCATGAAGGAAAGCGGATCACCGGCAACGCGCTGCAAAAGGCGATGCAATGGCCACCACTCCGATTGCAGGCAAAAGAAGGACTGGCGTTGCTCAACGGCACGCAGTTCATGAGTGCCTATGGTGTGTGGTGCACGCTTCATGCCCATCGCCTGTTGCAATTGGCCAACATCATCGGGGCGCTGTCGCTGGATGCTTTTGATGGTCGCATCGAACCCTTTCTTCCCCAGGTGCATGCCATCCGTCCGCATGCGGGACAAATGAAGGTAGCCGCACAAGTGAAAGATATTTTAGCAAACAGTGAGTTGATCCTGCAGGCGAAGAAACATGTGCAGGACCCCTACTCCTTCCGTTGTATCCCACAAGTGCACGGCGCGAGTGCCGACACGATCGATTATGTAACGAACGTCTTCCTGGTGGAGGTCAACAGCGTGACCGACAACCCCAATGTGTTCCCGGACGAAGACACCATCATTTCGGCGGGCAATTTCCACGGCCAGCCCCTGGCCCTGGCCCTCGATTTTCTGTCGATTGCCCTGGCGGAGTTGGGCAGCATTTCGGAGCGACGAACGTACCAACTTATTGCAGGATTGCGCGACCTGCCCAATTACCTTGTGGCTACTCCCGGTATCCATTCCGGACTGATGATCCCACAATACACGGCCGCCTCCCTGGTAAGTCAGAACAAACAGCTCTGCATGCCAGCCTCCGTCGACTCCATTGTCTCGTCGAACGGGCAGGAGGACCATGTGAGCATGGGGGCCAATGCGGCCACGAAGGCGCTCCGGGTGGTGAACAATCTCTATTCCATCCTGGCCATTGAATTGCTCACGGCCGCCCAGGCGCTCACCTTCCGGCGGCCTTTGAAAACTTCTCCGTATCTTGAAGATTTTGTGGATACTTTCCGAAAGACGGTGCCGTTTATAGAGGAAGACCGCGTATTGCATGATGACATCAAAAAAGCAGAAGAATTTCTGAAACACTGGAGCCCCTCGCATGAATCGTAGATCCCTCATACTGCTTTTCTTCTTGTTCATGGGCATCCTGGTGGCGCATGCACAATACACCAGCAATGATGGCAACTTTAAAGTGGATCAAATCAAAGGATGCGCGCCGCTCACAGTGAACGTGGTGAGTACGGTTCCGCCCTGCAATGCCACGACACCCTGCGACATGGACTATGAGGGAAATAACAACTTCCAATCGCTGGCGTTCAGCCACGTCTACACACAACCCGGCACGTACACATTGAAAGTTCTATTCCAAACCCTGGGTTTCGATGAGATCACTATCACGGTGGTGCCCAATATCCAACCGGCATTTGACTTGTATACTTGCGGTGGCAATGAAGTACAGGTGAAGGTCTCCGACACCAACTACAATCAATACATCATCAGCTACAGTGACGGCGTCGTGATGCCCCCGGTTCCGTCGGGCAGCCTGGCGAAAGATACACACCCGTTTGCGTCGTCCGGCAATAAAAGTGTCAGTGTGAGGGGCGTGAACCTCGGCGCCGCCGACAATTGCAATGCCGCCGTTCAATCCGTCGATGTGGTGCCGACGCTGGCAACACCAACCATCACGCAACTGACGGTTTTAAGCGCCGATCAGATTCAATTGGATTTCAACGACGTTCCCAACACCCTCTACAAACTGGACATCGCCACCAACGCCGGCAATTTCCAGCAGTTGCAAACCGTCTACAACGCCACGACGACCACGGTGAAGAACCTGATCGCCGACGACAACTATTACCGTTTCCGGATGGGTGTTTTCGACCCTTGTGTCAACACCACGGTTTACCCCACAGACGTGATCGCGAGCGCGAATTTTGACGTGTCGCCACAAAACAATGTCAACAAGGCCACGTGGACCACTTCGGCAACCGGCATTACCGGCTACTCACTCGCCAAAAGTACATCGGGCCCCATCGCGGTTGCCGCAGGCGCCACGTCCTATGATGACACGGCCATCACCTGCGGAACGGAATATTGCTACCAGCTCACATCAAACTACGCCAACGGCAGCAAAAGCATCTCCCTTCAAAAATGTGCCACGGCCATCTCCACGAATATCCCCACCGTTGTGGAGGATGTTTCCGCCGTCGTGACCGACAATTCCGTCGCCCTTCAATGGACGCAAGACCCGGCCTTCAACGCCAAAACCTACACCATCACAAAAGGAACAAACGGGAACTACGTCCCCCTGGGAACGTCGACCACACCTTCCTTTACCGATGACGCCTATGCCACCGACGCTACCGTCTGTTACCGGATCGGCTACCAGGACGTTTGTGGCAACAGCAGTCCCGCAAGCCCCGATGTTTGTCCCATTCAACTTTCCGGCACGGTGCAGTCCGACAACAGCATCAACCTTTCGTGGACGTCCTATGGCGGCTGGAAAAATGGTGTGGCCAACTATCACGTAGAAAAATTCGACGACCAGGGACAACTGCTCCAGACCTTCGACACCGGCACGGCCACCACGCTGCTGGACGATGCCGAAGATTTCACACACCAGGTATACGTCTATCGCGTCACGGCCACCGCGGTGGATACGGGCATTCCCGTGTCGGTGTCCAATGTGATCACGCTCATCAAAGAACCGAACCTCTTCTATCCTTCTGCTTTCACACCCAATGGCGACGGGTTGAACGACGTCTTCAAAGTGGTGGGGCAATACACGTCGCGGTTCGAATTCAAGATCTTCAACCGATGGGGTGAACAGCTTTTCTTTACCGACAATGCGACGCAGGGTTGGGATGGCTCCTACCGGGGCAACATCATGCCGGAAGGCACCTATGTGTTCA
>CBIHQM010000520.1:0-4257 GCA_966211885.1 uncultured Chryseolinea sp. | reverse complement strand
ACTTGCAATGCGAGAACTATTTCGGGCAGGCTATTGGTTTAGGATGAGGAACGGTTCGTCCGGCTTCTTTATCTTTACACACATGACAATACACGTCAAGAATATGGTTTGCAATCGCTGCATCACGGTGGTGGAGCAGGAATTGAAGAGTCTGGGTCTGCATCCCGAAAAGATCGCGTTAGGCGAGGTGGAGCTGAAAGAGACCAGTCTCTCGGAAGACCAGCAAAAACAACTCGACGCCGCCCTCATCAAAAACGGTTTCGAGCGCATCGACGACCGCAAGGCCCGCATCATCGAGCACGTCAAGAACACCATCATCCAAAAGATCCACCACACCGATCGTGTGAGCCGCAAGTTCAACTGGTCCAAGGTGCTGGCCGACGAGGCGCACTATGAGTACAACTACCTCAGCAACCTCTTCTCATCCATGGAGGGCATCACGCTGGAACAATATATCATCCGCCAGAAAATAGAGCGCGTCAAGGAATTGCTTTTCTACGATGAGCTAACCCTCAGCGAGATCGCCGACAAGCTGGGCTACAGCAGCGTGGCCCACCTCAGTGCTCAATTCAAAAAACTAACCGGGCTCACCCCATCGGAGCTTAAAAAATCCCGCTCCATCGAACATCCCCGCAAGCCACTCGACGCGGTCTCCTGAATTTTTTAAATCCCGACCCACGCGACCGTTGACGGACAAAAGACTGCGAAGGCGGACAGCTTCATGATGGGCATTGTCCAATTAGCAGCCATAACACGGTTTAAATCTGGTATGAGTATTGAAATAACGCTCGTCGTGTAAGTACATAAACAACCTGCTTATGCGCCAAACGTCATGTCGATGATGACTTTGCAAGGCCGCTTATTCCTGCGGATCATCGCGAAGAACCGGGAGGCCTACGGGCTGAAGATCCTTTCCCTGGCCATTGCCTTTGCATGCTCGACGCTCATCATTCTTTTTTCGATCAATGAACTTGGCTACGACCGGTTCCACAACGACTATCATTCGATTTTCCGGATCCTGCAAAGAAACAACCAAGAAGACTACAGCGGCAATCGTCTCTCCAACCGGATCCCAACGGATATCCTGACACACCTCAAGGAAAAAGCGGGGAAGGTGGTGATCGTGGCGAGGGTGAAGGGCATGGAAGAAATGAGCATCGGTGCCGGCGGCAAGATCTTTCGCGATCAAAAGATACATGCGGCTGATCCGGAGCTTGTCGATATCTTCTCCTTTACGATTCTGAATGGTGCGGTGTCGGACTTCAAAGCAAACCAACATACCATCATGCTCTCTTCATCGGCTGCGCGGGAGTATTTTGGAAGCCTGGACGTACAGGGACGCGAAATGAAGATCAGTGCCGTGAGCGACACGGTTGTCTTTCGCGTGGCTGCGGTCTACAAGGACTTCCCCAAAAATGCGCATACAGAATTCAATGCGTTTATACACTTCGACGATGCATCCATCCAGACCCTGGGTTTCAATCCCCGGGATCACCTCGCGTATGGTAAGTCGCGCGCCGTGTCGCGAATGGAAACCCTCATGAACGAGCAACCCAAGTCAGCCGATGTGACCTACCGTTGCCAGCCCATTGCCGACATCTATTTTGGACCGCGAGCAATGGGAGAGGACGTGAAGCATGGCGATCACTACAGCATCATCCTTTTGATCTGTATTTCCGGACTGATATTCTTTTTGGCGCTCACCAGCTTTGTCAATCTCACCACGCTTACGTTGCCTCACCGCTCCAAGGAGCTAGCGGTGAAAAAGCTTTCCGGGACAAGCCAGTGGACATTATTGATAGCGTTTGGAAAGGAGTCGTTTTCTTTAGTGGGTCTTTCGTTGGTGTTGGGGTTGGCCGTATTGCTGTTTACCTCTCCTGCGATCGAGCCCCTGTTGGGCATAGATCTCGTGGCGTTGTTCCTGGGCTTCGACGCCTCACTGATCCTGATCATCACGGGACTGTCGCTGATCCTGGGCATTGCACCACTTTTCATGACCTTCCGGTTCACACAGGCCACCCCAAGCCGGCTCCTGGGCACGGCACCCATCACGTTCCCGCGCTTCAAGCGGGTGATCACCTTTTTGCAGTTGGGCATCAGCATCTTTCTCATCGTGGCCTCGATGGTCATCCGGCGGCAGGTAAACTATTCGTTGCTCAAAGAACCCGGCCGGAACCACGACCAGGTGGTGTATCTCTCATACCCCAAAGGCCTGACCGACGAGGGACTGCGCAGCATGCGGGCAGCCTGGAAAAAATATAACCCGAACATTGTCGACGTGATCGCGACATCGCAGTTGCCCAACCAGATCAGCAGCAAAGAATTGAATTCGGAGTTTTACTTTATGTCGGTCGACCCGATGTTCAAAGATTTTTTTAACCTGAACATGGTCGAAGGAAATTGGTTCCGGGCCAACGATGGCGATTCGGTGATGGTGGTCAACAAAAGAGGAATGCAACTGTTGGCCAACGATCGACAACGGGTGATCGGTGTCTTCGAGGGGCTGAACGACGGATTCGACCAGCCCGAAAAACCGGTGAAGATCAAAGTCGCGTCCTATCTCCATTATAATTTCCTCTGTGTGCGGATATTGGAGGTCGACATCCGGAGAACGGTAACTTTTTTGTCCAATCAATTTGAGAATGAAAACGGAAAGGCCCGGATTTCTTTCCTCAACAGGCGTTTCGAAGAATGGTTGATCTATCAGGACCGGCTCAATACGTTGTCGGAAATTCTGGCGATCATCTCGGGGATCCTATCCTGTTGTGCGATCTATGGATTGAGTGTTAGCATTGTCCGCGACAAACTAAAACAGATTGCCATCCGCAAGCTTTTTGGCGCCAGCAGTTTGAAGATCACGCAACTGCTCATTCGCGAGTTTGCCCGCCAAATGCTGATCGCCATTTTGATCTTCGGACCCTTCACCTTCATCGTGTTGAAAGAGCTGCTGCGAACCTTTGTGTACTCCACGCACTTTTCCTGGACCGACCCGCTTTTCCCGCTTCTTTATTGTGCGGTCGTCATCAGTGCCATTTGTGGCTTCCAGGCCCTGAGTTTGAATCGTGCCGATCTCACGTCGGCGTTGAAGGATTAGGCTAGGCGTCCATCCAACCACGAAAGGATGATTAGGGCAAGAGTTGTCGTTTGAGCAGACTCATAACTTGTTCTTTTTGCCGTTTTTGGTTTTCTTTAAGTTTAAGAGAAACCCACGTTATCCGTTTTGCATGAGAAATATCCTATTGATCGCCTTCCTGCTGCTGCCGGTATCGGTCTTGGCACAAAAGAAAGTAAAACTTCTACAAGGCAGCCTAAAGGCTCTCAAAGAAATAAAGTCCTTCAACATACGGTTCGTTTACGACAGCATGATGGTAGGGCAAGATGTTCCCGAAGAAACCTACCTGGCGCGCAAGAAAAAAGACTGGGAAGAGAAGGAGCAAGGCAAGGGCGTCGAGTTTTGCAACCTGTGGTTCGACTACCGCAAGCTATATGCTTCATGGTTCAAGCAAAGCTTCTCACATTTCTCCACCGTCAAGGTCGACGATGCTGATGCAAAATATACGATCGTAGTACGAACACGACGCACGGAAGGCGGATGGAACTTGGGCATCGTAAATCAAGCTGGGCAAGTGGAGGGAGAGTTCATTGTGGTAGAAACCGTAGATAACAATAAAGTCGTTGCCAAGATCCGCTTTCTCGCCTCCGCTGGCCCTTCAACGGGCGGTGATTTCGAGATGTTCTCCCGCATTCAAAACGCCTACCAGGCTGCTGGTAAAGTTCTGGGTGAATATTGGAAGGAAAAGGCAAGATAATCCCCGTGTTCTCATTTTGCGCCCCGCGCCCCAGTCTTTAGTCTGTTGTGCCGATCTCTGGCCCTGACGGTAATTCTATAAATCAAACCAGCAATTCTATAAAACTAATCCCCCGGTTTCCCTGTAATGTTGTAGTATCCTTTGATGATAATGCCGGGGAATACCAGAGATATGTCAGAACAGACCTTAAACATAGCAACAAAAGCAGGCAAACTCACGCGCGAGTCCTTTCCCGTGTTGGAAATGACCTGTGCAGCGTGTGCCGTCAGCGTGGAATCTATTTTGAAAACAGCGCCGGGTGTGAAAGACGCCGGGGTGAACTTTGCCAACCAGTCGGCCTGGGTTGAGTTCGATGCGCAGCGCACTTCGCCGGCGGCGCTGCAGAAAGCGGTGCAGTCCATTGGCTACGACCTGGTTGTCAATGTGGAGGATCCGCAGGCTGTAAAAG